>JADCEL010000060.1 GCA_020250125.1 Rhodobacter sp. | reverse complement strand
CGCTGCGCTGGCATCAGTACCCCCCGGGGGCCAAAGCCCCCGGCCAGCGCCCGACCCGCCCCTGGCGGGCGCTTCCCGCCCGCCGGGTCGGGCGCTGGCCTATCGTGGTGCCTGAACCTGCCGGTCAACAGGGCACCGTCGCACGCGGGCGGGGAAGCGCGCTGCGTTTCCCCGCCCGGAACGGCACCCCCCTTTCCCCGGACCGGGAAGATTGTCCCGCCCGGCAGGCGGCGGATTGCGGTTTCAGCACCCTGCCAAATGCTCTCTTGCCGCGCCCGCAGCCTGACAGATGCACAGCAGTCCGGCTGTTGCGGGCACCGGTCGGCGGCCCTATACCGGTGTTCATGTCGAACCGCGCCCCCCTTCCGCCCGAAATCGGCCGCCGCCGGACCTTTGCGATCATCTCGCACCCCGATGCCGGCAAGACCACGCTGACCGAGAAGTTCCTGCTGTTCGGCGGGGCGATCCAGATGGCCGGACAGGTCCGCGCCAAGGGCGAGGCCCGCCGCACCCGGTCCGACTACATGAAGCTGGAACAGGAACGCGGCATTTCGGTTTCGGCCTCGGCCATGTCCTTTGACTTCGGCCCCTACCGCTTCAATCTGGTGGACACCCCCGGCCACAGCGATTTTTCCGAAGACACCTATCGCACGCTGACCGCCGTCGATGCCGCGATCATGGTGATCGACGGGGCCAAGGGCGTGGAAAGCCAGACGCGCAAGCTGTTCGAGGTCTGCCGCCTGCGCGACCTGCCGATCCTGACCTTCTGCAACAAGATGGATCGCGAAAGCCGCGACACCTTCGAGATCATCGATGAGATTCAGGAAAACCTGGCCATCGACGTGTCCCCCGCAAGCTGGCCCATCGGGGTGGGCCGCGATTTCATCGGCTGCTACGACATCCTGCACGACCGGCTGGAACTGATGGACCGCGCCGACCGCAACCGGGTGGCGGAATCGATCAAGATCAATGGGCTGGATGACCCGAAGCTGGCCGAACATGTTGCCCCGGACCTGCTGGCAAAGCTGCGCGAAGACCTGGAAATGGCCCGCGCCCTGCTGCCCGCCTTTGACCGCGACTCCTTCCTGAACGGCTCGATGACCCCGATCTGGTTCGGCTCGGCGATCAATTCCTTCGGCGTGAAGGAGTTGATGGACGGCATCGGCGAATACGGCCCCCCGCCGCAGATCCAGACATCGCAAACCCGCCAGATCGCCCCCGAAGAAACCCCCGTCACCGGATTTGTCTTCAAGGTGCAGGCGAACATGGACCCCAAACACCGCGACCGCGTGGCCTTCGTGCGCCTTGCCTCGGGTCATTTCCTGCGCGGCATGAAGCTTTATCATCCGCGCAGCGGCAAGACGATGGCGGTGACCAACCCGGTCCTGTTCCTGGCCGCCGACCGCGAGCTGGCGGAAGAGGCCTGGGCAGGCGACATCATGGGCATTCCCAACCACGGCCAGCTGCGCATCGGCGATGCACTGACCGAGGGCGAGGTCCTGCGCTTTACCGGCATCCCCAGCTTTGCCCCCGAACTGCTGCAGGGCGTGCGCGCGGGCGACCCGATGAAGGCCAAGCACCTGGAAAAGGCGCTGATGCAATTCGCCGAGGAAGGGGCGGCCAAGGTGTTCAGGCCGATGATCGGATCGGGCTTTATCGTGGGCGTCGTCGGCGCGCTGCAATTCGACGTGCTGGCCAGCCGGATCGAACAGGAATACCAGTTGCCGGTGCGCTTTGCAGGGTCCAACTTCACCTCCGCCCGCTGGGTCAGCGGCCCCAGGGCCGAGGTGGAGCGGCTTGTCAACGTGAACAAGGGCCACATCGCCACCGACCATGACGGCGACGTGGTGTTCCTGACCCGCCTGCAATGGGACATCGACCGCATCCAGCGCGACTACCCCGCACTGAAACTTACGGCGACAAAGGACATGATGGTGTGACGCGACAGCACGGGGTCATGCCGGATGGCCCGATCCTGACCGTGCCGGTGCGCGGCAGGCTGGCGGGCATTCGTGGCAACCTGCACGGTGCCCAAGGCAGGCCGGGCCAGGCGCGCCGGTGCCACAGCCACCGGATTGCCGGTGAGCCGGACTGCGCAGGCCGGCGGCGCAGGGTGATGTCGCCCGGCACTTTGGCCGGTTTGTTCTTTCGGGCCAAGGCGGCGGCCCCGTCACCCCTGCCCATTCCGCTTGCGCCGCTTGCCCGCCCCGCTTAAGAAGCGGGCGGTTTTGCGCGGGCGGTGAAGGAGACGGGCAGTGCCGCTTCTGGTCATGAAATTCGGCGGCACTTCGGTGGCGGACCTGGCCCGGATCAGGAATGCCGCCGAAAAGGTCAGGCGTGAGGTGGCGCGCGGCTATGACGTGATCGTCATCGTCTCGGCCATGTCCGGCAAGACCAACGAGCTGGTGGGCTGGGTCGAGCAGACCTCGCCGCTGTTTGACGCGCGCGAATATGATGCCGTGGTCTCGTCTGGCGAAAACGTCACGGCGGGGCTGATGGCGCTGACCTTGCAGGAAATGGACGTGCCCGCCCGGTCCTGGCAGGGCTGGCAGGTGCCGATCCTGACCACCTCGGCCCATTCCTCGGCCCGGTTCACGGAGATTCCGCGCGCCAATATCGACGCGAAGTTCGCCGAAGGCTTCCGCGTGGCGGTCGTGGCCGGGTTTCAGGGCGTCAGTGCCGAACACCGCATCACCACGCTGGGGCGCGGCGGGTCCGATACCACCGCCGTTGCCTTTGCCGCCGCCTTCGATGCGGAACGCTGCGACATCTACACGGATGTCGACGGCATCTACACCACCGATCCGCGCATCACCGCCAAGGCCCGCAAGCTGGACAGGATCGCGTTCGAGGAAATGCTGGAACTGGCCTCGCTGGGGGCCAAGGTGCTGCAAACGCGGTCGGTTGAACTGGCGATGCGCTACAAGGTGCGCCTGCGCGTGCTGTCTTCGTTCGAGGATACGGACGAGGATTCGGGAACCCTGGTCTGCGACGAGGATGAAATCATGGAATCAAAAGTTGTCTCTGGCGTCGCCTATTCGCGGGACGAGGCGAAGATGACCCTGGTCAAGGTGCAGGACCGCCCCGGCATCGCCGCCGCCATCTTCGGCCCGCTGTCCGAGGCGGGGGTGAATGTGGACATGATCGTGCAGAACATTTCCGAAATCGGGAATGGCGGCGCGGTGACCGACATGACCTTTTCCTGCCCGACCAATCAGGTGGCCCGCGCCCGCAAGGCGATGGAGGATGCCCGCGCGGCAGGGCTGATCGCCTATGCCGATCTGGTGCAGGATACCGAGGTGGCCAAAGTCTCGGTCGTGGGCATCGGCATGCGCAGCCACGCGGGCGTGGCGGCCACCATGTTCAAGGCGCTGGCGGCCGAGAATGTGAACATCAAGGTGATCGCCACGTCAGAGATCAAGATTTCGGTGCTGATCGACCGGAAGTATATGGAACTGGCGGTGCAGGCGCTGCATGATGCGTTTGAGCTGGCGAAGGGCTGAGACCCGCTTCGGGTTAAAGCATGGGCAGAACCGCCATCGGCCCCGATCCCGTGCCGGTGCTGACCGCGACCGGCATCCGGACCAACCCGCAGGTTCGCCAGGATCGGGATGATCCCGTCCCCTCCCCAAGCGGGCACGGTTGGACCCCGGTTCCATCGCCACTGCGCCATCGCATTTCCGGATGCGGGTCCCCCGGCGGATGTTCCGGGTCTGCGGACAGGGCGGGAAAACAGCGCGGCACCCACCCTGCATGACCCCGATGGTCCGGCCCTGTCGCCTGTTACAGCGCGCGCCAGCCGATGTCGCGGCGGCAGAAGCCGCCGGGCCAGTCGATGCGGTCCACCAGGGCATAGGCCCTGGCCCGCGCTTCTGCCAGCGTCGCGCCCCGCGCGGTGACGTTCAGCACGCGCCCGCCCGTGGCGATGATCTGGCCGTCGCGCCCGGCGGTGCCTGCATGAAACACCATGTGGCGGCTGTCTTCCGGCAGCGCGTCCAGCCCCTGGATCCGGCTGCCCTTGGCACAGGTGCCGGGATAGCCGCGCGCGGCCAGCACCACGGTCAGCGCATGGTCCGGTGCCCAGGCGACGCGGGCATCGGCCAGCCGCCCTTCGGCGCAGGCCAGAAGCAGGTCCAGCGCCTGCGCGCCCAGCCGCATCATCAGCACCTGGCATTCCGGGTCGCCGAAGCGGGCGTTGTATTCCACCAGCCGCGCCCTGCCGTCCGCGATCATCAGCCCGGCATAAAGCACCCCCTGATAGGGCGTGCCGCGCCGTGCCATTTCGGCAACCGTGGGGCGCACGATCCGGGCCATCACCTGGTCTGCGATGGTGTCGGTCAGCACCGGGGCCGGGGAATAGGCCCCCATGCCGCCGGTGTTCGGGCCACTGTCGCCGTCGAAGGCGCGCTTGTGGTCCTGCGCGCTGCCGACGGGCAGGCAGGTGGTGCCATCGGTCAGGATGAAGAAGCTGGCTTCCTCGCCGCCCATGAACTCTTCGATCACCACCTCTGCCCCGGCCTGTCCGAAGCTGCCTGCGAACATGTCGTCAACCGCTGCCAGCGCCTCGGCCAGCGTCATCGCCACCACCACGCCCTTGCCCGCCGCCAGCCCGTCGGCCTTGACCACGATCGGCGCGCCCCTGGCGGTGACATAGTCCCGCGCCGGGGCCGCTTTGGTGAAGCGCGCCCAGGCGGCGGTCGGGGCACCGCAGGCATCGCAAATATCCTTGGTGAAGGCTTTCGAGGTTTCCAGCCGCGCGGCGGCGGCCGAGGGGCCGAAGGTCAAGAGCCCCGCCGCGCGGGTCGCATCCGCCACACCGGCCGCCAGCGGCGCCTCTGGCCCGATCACCACGAAATCAATGGCATTCTCTTCGCAAAAGGCCACCACCGCCGCCCCGTCCAGAATGTCCAGATCGGCGCATTCCGCCAGCCGGGCAATGCCCGCATTGCCGGGGGCCACGATCAGGCGGTCGGTCTTGGGGTTCTGCTTGATCGCCCAGGCCAGGCTGTGTTCGCGCCCGCCCGCGCCAAGGATGAGGATGTTCATGTCTGTGCCCGCTTGGCCTTTGCCGGCCTGCGTTCTAGGGTCTGGGCACCCCGTTCACAAGGCAACTTGCATGACCGACCTGTTCGAAGATGCCCCCCTGCCCGGAAATGCGCCCGAATTCACCGTTTCGGAACTGTCCGGGGCGGTGAAGCGGGTGATCGAGGGCGAATTCGGCCTGGTTCGGGTGCGCGGCGAGATTGGCCGGGTCTCGCGCCCCGCCTCGGGGCATTCCTACTTTGACCTCAAGGATGACCGCGCGGTGCTGGCCGCGATTTCGTGGAAGGGCCAGGTCGCCAGGATGCAGGTCAGGCCGGAAGAAGGGATGGAGGTGATCGCCACCGGGCGGCTGACCACTTTTCCGGGCCAGTCGAAATATCAGCTGATCGTCGAGGATCTGGTGCTGGCCGGGGCCGGGGCGCTGATGGCGCTGCTGGAAAAGCGGCGCATGGCGCTGGCCGCCGAAGGGCTGTTCGACGCAGACCGCAAGCAGCCAATCCCCTATCTGCCGCAGGTCATCGGCGTTGTCACCTCGCCCTCGGGGGCGGTGATCCGCGATATCCTGCACCGCCTGCGCGACCGGTTTGCGCGCCATGTGCTGATCTGGCCGGTGGCGGTGCAGGGGGCCGGTTGCGCGCCCGAGGTGGCTGCGGCGATCCGGGGCTTCAACGCCATCGCGCCGGGCGGGCCGGTCCCGCGGCCCGATCTGATCATCGTGGCGCGCGGCGGCGGCAGCCTGGAAGACCTGTGGGGCTTCAACGACGAGGCGGTGGTGCGCGCCGCCGCCGACAGTGCCATTCCGCTGATTTCCGCCGTGGGCCACGAGACGGATACGACCCTGATCGACTTTGCCGCCGACCGCCGCGCGCCCACCCCCACGGCGGCGGCCGAAATGGCCGTGCCGGTACGGCTGGACCTGCTGGCCACGCTGGACGGACAGGGCGCGCGCCTGTCGCGCGCCGTGGCGCAGGGTGTCAGCCAGCGCGGCCAGCGCCTGCGCGACCTGGCCCGCGCCCTGCCACGGGTCGAGGCGCTGACCGGACCGGCGCGCCAGCGCTTTGATCTGTGGTCGGGGCGGCTCGGGGGGGCGCTGCGGGCCGCCAATGCCCGCAAGCGCGCGGCCTTTGATCCGCTGGCCGCCCTGATCCGGCCGCGCCTGCTGGACGAGATGCTGCGCCGCCGCCGCGACCGGCTGGACCAGGAATCGCGCCTGCTGTCGGCCGGCTTCACCCGCTTTCTGGCCGATGCCACCCGCAAGACCCGGCAGGACCGCACCGACCTTGCCGCCAAAGCCGCGCGGATGGACACCGCCACCCGCCAGCGCTTTCGCCAGCTTGCCGACCGGCTGGAGGCGCTGGAGCGTACCCGCGCCTCGCTGGGCCATGCCGAAACGCTGAAACGCGGCTTTGCCATCGTGCGCGGCGACGGGGCGGTGGTGACAACCAAAGCCGGGGCCGAGGCTGCGACCCTGCTGGAGATCGAGTTTCAGGATGGCCGCCTGACCATTGGCGGCAAGCCCCGCAAGGGTGCAGGCAAGGGGCCGCAGGGGCAGGGATCGCTGTTCTGACGCGCCCCTACACCCCCAGATCAGGCCCCGCGCAGGTCAGGGGGGTGCTTTCCTGCACCTGCGCCGGCTCTGCCCCTTCGGGATCGCCGCTGAACCGGGCCTGCATCCCGTCGCCATCGCGGCTGAAGGTCCAGCATTGCGCGTCTGGCGCATCCTCATAGACAAAGCAGATCTGTCCTGCCTCTTCATACCAGAACCCTTTGCGGCACTGCTGGCCCTTGAAGGCCCAGACCACGCGCCGTCCCGGCAGGTACTGTTCTGCCCCGTAAACCGTGCCGCCCACGGCATAGCTCAGCGTCTTGCCGGTGGCAAAGGCCTCGAACTCGGCCACGCCGACCGGCTCGGCGGCAAAGGCGGGCAGGGCAAGGGCCAGAAAAAGCGGAAAGCAGCGGTACATCGGGCGGGGTCCTGCGGATTCTGCCCAGACTGCCAGATTGCCCCCCGCCGATCCAGCCCTGCCGGGGTCGCAATCGCGTGACCCCACCGCCAAGGCCCCCAGGGCCTGCGGTCAAACCCTTTCCCTTCGGCGCGGAAGCGATTAGGTCAGGCTCAGGCGCCCGGCAGGCGGGCACAAGGCGGGTGGCGATGTCCTTTTTCAAGAAACTCCGCGACCGGATGTTCAAATCCTCGGACAGGATCGCCCAGGGTCTGGACAGCATTGTCGAGCAGACCTCTCCGGCTGCCTCGGAACCCGAAGCCCCCGCAAAGCCCGGCCTGCTCGGCCGGCTTCTGGGCAGCGGCGAGACGGCGCGGCGGGTGCTGGACGATGCCATGCTGGAAAGCCTGGAAGACCTGCTGATCGGGGCCGACATGGGCGTGGACACGGCGGGGCGCGTTGCGGCCAACCTGGCGACGGGCCGTCTGGGCAAACGGGTGTCGGCGGCAGAGATCAGGCTGGCGCTGGCCGGTGAGATTGCGCGCATCATGGACCCCGTGGCGCGCCCGATGCCGCTGTACCCGACGAAACCGCAGGTGGTGCTGGTGGTGGGGGTGAACGGATCGGGCAAGACCACCACCATCGGCAAGCTTGCCAGCCAGTTCCGCGCGGCGGGAAAATCGGTGGTGATCGCCGCCGGCGACACCTTCCGCGCGGCGGCGGTGGAGCAGCTGCAGATCTGGGGCGACCGCGCCGGGGTGCCGGTGATGACCGCCCCCGAGGGGTCCGACCCCGCCAGCCTGGCCTTTGACGCGATGACACGGGCGCAGGAAACGGGCGCGGACCTGCTCTTGATCGACACCGCCGGGCGGCTGCAGAACCGCACCGATCTGATGGAGGAACTGGCCAAGATCGTCCGCGTGATCCGCAAGAAAGACCCCAGCGCCCCGCACAACACCCTGCTGGTGCTGGATGCCACGACGGGGCAGAACGCGCTGCTGCAAGTGGAGATTTTCCGCAAGATCGCCGATGTGTCCGGCCTGGTGATGACCAAGCTGGACGGCACCGCCAAGGGCGGCGTGCTGGTGGCACTGGCCGACCGCTTCGGCCTGCCGATCCACGCCATCGGGGTGGGCGAACAGATCGATGACCTGTCCCCCTTTGACCCGCAGGACTTTGCACGGGCGCTGGTGGGGGTGGATGGGGCGGCGTGAAGATCACCGCCCGGCTTGACAGGCCGCGCTGCTTTCGGGACGGTGATCTTGCTGCCCGATGACCGTCCGGCAGCGGGGCAGTGCGCAAGGGGGGCAGGGCGTGCGGCGGATCGTCTGGCTTCTGCTGGTTCTGATGCTGGGCGCAGGCGCTGCGGCGGCGCAGGACAATGCCACACCAAGGCGCGCGGTGGAGGGTGAGGCTTGCCCGGTGAAGCTGCCAGATTGGGCAAGCGATCCCGAGAAATTTGCATGGGAACAGATTTGCGCGGGCAATATCGCCGACATGCAGTATTCGACCGGTGTCGATGACGAAGCAGGCTGCGATGCATTGAAGGACGATCAGCCCTGGCCAGACAGCCGCGTGCTGTCGTCCCGTTTCATCCGTCTGATCGCCGCGAGGGAGCCGTTCGTTTCCGTTTCGGCGCGCACGCTAGAGCGTGTTGCGACCATTCCGATTCGGGATTCCCATGAGGTTTGATTTGTGATTCCCTCTGCCTATGGCAGATGTTGGGGGTCATGTATGGGCAAGCCACTTCCTATGGAACTTCGTCAGCGCGTCGTTGATTT
>JADCEL010000006.1 GCA_020250125.1 Rhodobacter sp. | reverse complement strand
GTGGCCCCCGGCCCGTCCTGATACCGGCGCAGTACTGTGGCAGGGGCGATGGCCCCTGCCATGGAAGCGGTGAAACTGCTTTGGTCGGTGCAGGCGGGAACAGGAAACGCGACCCGCGTTTCCCCCGCCTGCGCGGGACGGTGCCCTGTAGACTGGCAGGTCCGGGACCAACAACAGGCCAGCGCCCGCCGGTGGCGCGGCGGGCGCTGGCCGGGGGCTTTGGCCCCCGGCGGGCCAAGGGGCAGCCTCGCGCTGTGGCAGGGGCGATGGCCCCTGCCAGGATGCACAAGGCGCGTGCGCAGGCGGAAGACTGTCCTGCCCTTCGGTCAGGCAGGCCCTGCGCGGGTACTTTCGCGGCACCCTGCTAAAACGTGAATCCGCGCGGCAGCAGCCGGTGCTCGTAAGCCTGGCGTGTCAGGTCTTCGCGGAAGTCCGGATGCGCGATGGAAATCAGCGCCTGCGCCCGTTCGGGCACCGATTTGCCCTTCAGGTTCACGATGCCGTATTCCGTGACCACACACATCACATCGGTGCGCGGCGTGGTGACGATATTGCCATGGGTCAGGTGCAGGTTGATCCGGCTTTTGCGTTCGCCCCGGCGCTCGTAGGTGGACGACAGGCAGATGAAGGACAGCCCCCCCTGCGAGGCATAGGCCCCGCGCACGAACTGCAATTGCCCCCCGGTGCCGCTGATATGCCGCAGGCCGTCGGATTCTGACGCCGCCTGCCCCTGAAGGTCGATCTGGGTGGTATTGTTGATCGACACCACCCTGTCATTGGCCATGATATTGGCGGGCAGGTTCGTCTGATCGACCGGCAGGCACGTGAAATCCGTGTTCCGGTGCAGGGTTGTGTAAAGCTCTTCCGACCCCAGCGCGAAGGTATAGGTCAGTTTTCCGGCATGGGTCTGCTTGCGCGCGCCATTGATCCGCCCCGCCTTGTAAAGATCGACGATGCCGTCCGTCATCATCTCGGTATGCACGCCCAGGTCCCTGGCCGGACTGTTCAGCAGTTCCGTGCAGACCGCGTTCGGCATCCCGCCAATCCCGATCTGCAGGCAGGACCCGTCTTCGATGCGCGCCGCGATCAGGCGGCCCACGGCACGGTCCACATCACTGGCGGGCGGGTTGGGCAGGACCGGTGCCGGCCGGTTGTCGCCTTCGATGATGTAATCCACCTCACTGACATGCACGGCATTGCCCGGTCCGGGGCAATGGGGCAGACCGTCGGTCACTTCGACGATCACGCAGCGCGCCCGCTCGATGGCGGCGCGGTGCCACAGGTTCGCGGCGCTGAAGTTGAAGAATCCCTCTGCATCCATCCGGCAGGTCCGCAGAACCAGCACGCCCGCCGGTTCGATGAACCGGCGGTAGTAATCGGGAATCTCGCCCAGATTTACCGGCAGGTAGCCCATGCGCCCGGCATCGTGCATGCGCCGGTCATAGCCCGAGAAATGCAGGTTCAGCCCATAGAAGTGGTTGCCTTGCGGGTCTTCTTCCAGCACGGCGCGGGGCCGGGTCGACAGGCAGCAGCGGATCTTGACATCATGCAGCCCGTCGCGCCGTGCCGCCAGGGCCCGGTCGAATTCATCGGGCTGACACAGCGCACCGCCATAGTCGATCCACATGCCGGACTGTACCAGGCCCGCAGCTTCGGGTGCCGTGATCTGGCGGGCAGGATGGGCGGCACTGCGTTTGCGCATCGGCGATATCCTTGGGCTAAGGGGCGGGTCTGATGCCGCGCATGATGGGCCAGTCAGCAGGGTTCGGCAACAGCGCCGGTGCGCCTGGCGCATCCGCCCGTACGGCCGGCCGATGTCCCGGTCCTGCACCCGCCCGACAGCCCGCAGAAGACAAGGCGCGGTCAGCCGCATGGCAGGGCTGCCGGTCAGGGGCCTCTGGCGCGGCCCGTCCCGGCCTGATCTCCAGCCGCTGCGCCCCCGCAGGGTGCTGCATCAGTTCCGCAGGTAGCTTTCCATGCTGTCTTCCAGCGCGTCCTTCCACGGCGTGTGGTGCAGCGGGGCCATGGTTCCGGTCATGACCGACCGGTAGGCATTGTCGCGGAAGGCCATGATGTTCTTGACCTTGTGCTTCTTCCACTCGTAGAAGGCCGCATTCGACCCCGGAATGTCAAAGCTGGGATAATCCGTCAGGTCGATCAGTTCCTGCACATAGGCACCCTGATAGGCGATGGCGCCATAGCTGTCTTCCAGCGCGTCTTCGGCGGCTTCGCGCGCGGCGGCATCCGCCAGACGTTCCGCTTCGGTGCCGGGAACTCCCTGGCGGCCCAGGATGACATCGCGCACATACCAGGCCTGGGCATCGAACATGTTGAAGGTGTACCACTGGTCCTGCATCCCGAGGTAGAACAGCTTCGGGTTCGCCGCCCAGACGACACCCTTGTAAAGACTGGCCGTGGCCAGACGGTTCTTCGTTTTCAGGCGCAGCCCGTCGGGCAGGAACGGAAAGTGGTGCAGGTAGCCGGTGCACAGGATGATTGCATCGACATGCGTGGTTGTGCCGTCCCTGAAGGTTGCGGTATTCCCCTCGACCTTTTCCAGCAGCGGCACTTCCTTCCAGTTCTCCGGCCAGTCATAGCCCATCGCCGCCGTACGGTGCGACACGGTCACCGACTTGCAGCCGTATTTCCAGCACTGCGATCCGATGTCTTCGGCAGAATAGGATGTGCCGACAATCAGGATGTCCCTGCCCGCAAATTCGCGCGCATCGCGAAAGTCATGGGCATGCAGAATGCGCCCGTTGAAGGTGGCAAAGCCCGGAAACTCCGGCACATTCGGGGTGCTGAAGTGGCCGGATGCCACCACGACATGGTCGAACTCTTCGCAATAGACATGATCGTTCTTCAGGTCGTGGGCGGTCACGGTGAACCGGCCTGTCGCCGCATCATGGGCAACATGCCGCACCGGCGTGCGGAACCGGATCCAGGGGCGCACCCCGGCCCGCTTTACCCGGCCTTCGATATAATCGAACAGCACCGCGCGGGGCGGATAGCTGGCGATCTGTTTGCCGAAATGCTCCTCGAAGGTGTAATCGGCAAATTCCAGCCCTTCCTTGGGGCCATTCGACCACAGATAGCGGTACATCGAGCCGTGGACAGGTTCGCCATATTCATCCAGCCCGGTGCGCCAGGTGTAGTTCCACAGCCCGCCCCAGTTGTCCTGCTTTTCGAAACAGACGATCTCGGGGATGTCGGCACCCTTTTGTGCCGCTGACTGGAACGCCCGCAACTGCGCCAGTCCCGATGGCCCCGCCCCGATCACCGCTACCCGTTTCGTCATGTCATACCCCCGCTGTGCGGCGGCCAGGGGGCCGCGCCTTTGACGGAACGCTAGCGAGGAACGGCACGGATTGTCAAATATTCTTCCTGCCGTGAAACAAGTGCGCACAGGCCGGATGCGAACGGCAGCCTTGGGGCCGCCGTTCCAGCCGGTGCAGAAAGGGGGGTCAGCGGTTGCCGACCGGAATGTAGTTGCGTTGCCGTTCGCCGATGTAAAGCTGGCGGGGACGCCCGATCTTCTGGGTCGGATCGGCGATCATTTCCTTCCACTGCGAAATCCAGCCCACGGTGCGCGACAGCGCGAAGATCGGGGTGAACATGGCGGTGGGGAAGCCCATCGCATCCAGAATGATGCCCGAGTAGAAGTCGACATTGGGATAAAGCTTCTTGGACACGAAATAGTCGTCTTCCAGCGCGATCCGCTCCAGCTCCTTGGCGACCTGCAGGGTCGGGTTGTTGTGGATGCCCATCAGATCAAGAACTTCGTCCGCAGACTGCTTCATCACCTTGGCGCGCGGGTCGAAGTTCTTGTAAACGCGGTGGCCGAACCCCATCAGGCGAAAGGGGTCATCCTTGTCCTTGGCGCGCCGGATGTATTCGGGAATGCGGTCGACCGTGCCGATTTCGCGCAGCATTTCCAGACAGGCCTGGTTGGCCCCGCCATGCGCGGGACCCCAGAGGCAGGCGATGCCCGCCGCAATGCAGGCAAAGGGGTTGGCCCCGGACGAACCGGCAAGCCGCACGGTGGAGGTGGAGGCGTTCTGTTCATGATCGGCATGCAGCATCATGATGCGGTCCATCGCCGTGGCCAGGACCGGATTCACCACATAATCCTCTGCCGGAACCGAAAAGCACATGTGCAGCAGGTTCCCGGCATAGCCAAGGCCGTTCTTGGGATAGACAAAGGGCTGGCCGATCGAATACTTGTAAGCCATTGCGGCAATGGTCGGCAGTTTGGCGATCATCCGGATCGCCGCCACTTCGCGCTGCCATTCGTCGTTGATGTCCAGCGAGTCGTGGTAAAACGCGCTCATCGCACCCACGACGCCCACCATCGTGGCCATCGGGTGACTGTCGCGGCGGAACCCGCGGAAGAAATAGTGCATCTGTTCATGCACCATGGTGTGGCGCGTCACGCGCTGTTCGAAATCGGCAAGCTGCGCCGCATCGGGCAGGTTGCCGTACAGCAGCAGAAAACAGACTTCGAGGTAATTCGACTGTTCGGCAAGCTGCTCGATCGGGTAGCCGCGATACAGCAGCTCTCCCTTTTCGCCATCGATATAGGTGATGGCGCTTTCGCAGGCGGCGGTGGAGGTGAAGCCGGGATCATAGGTGAAGACATCCCCCTGGGCATAAAGCTTGCGGATGTCGATGACATCCGGCCCCAGGGTTGGCGAGTGCACCGGCAGGTCGATGACCTTGTCCCCGAAGGCAAGCGTTGCAGTCTTGGTCGGTTCGGCCATGGTCATCCCCCGTTTCTTGCCCGCCGCGCACTGTGCCGGGCGGTCTGCACGCAGCAATCCCTCGGGTGCCGCAGATCAGGCCGCTGCATCCCGCAGTCGTGCAACAGTTTCGTCCCGACCGATGACTAGCATCATGTCGTAAACACTTGGTGTCACCGTTCTGCCCGCAAGTGCCGCGCGCAGCGGTGCCGCGATCTTGCCAAAACCAAGGCCGTTCGCAGCGGCTGCCTGCGACAGGATCACTTCCAGAGCATCCTTTGTCCAGCTAGCACTTTGCAGCTGCGGCGTCAACGATTTCAGTATACCACGGGATACCGAATCCAGCGCCCCCGTTGCGGCCTCATCCGGGACGATGGGCCGGGTCGCCAGGGCAAACCGAGCCTTTTCAACAAGTTCAGGAAAGGTTTTCGCCCTGTCTTTCAGGCAGTACAGCGACCGTTGCAGAACATCGGCCTGGCACGGGGACAAGGCCGGCTGCCCGGCAGCGGCAAGATAGGCCTGAAGTTCCTGCAGCAGCGCGGCATCTTCCGCCATGGCCATGTGCTGGCCGCAGATATTCTCCAGCTTCCTGAAATCCAGTCGCGCCGGTGCCCGGCCAATGCCGGACAGATCAAACCAGGCCATGGCCTGCGCGCTTGTGAAAACCTCTGCATCGCCATGCGACCAGCCCAGCCGGGTCAGGTAATTTCGCATCCCTGCGGCAGGGTAGCCCATCGCCTGATACTCCTCAAGCCCGACAGCCCCGTGGCGCTTTGACAGCTTCTTGCCGTCCGGCCCGTGAATCAGCGGAATATGCGCCCAGACCGGCACCTCCCATCCCATCGCGTCATAAACCATCTGCTGGCGCGCCGCGTTGTTCAGGTGGTCATCGCCCCGGATGACATGGGTCACCCCCATATCGCGGTCATCGACCACCACCGCCAGCATATAGGTCGGCGTACCGTCAGAGCGCAGCACCACCATGTCATCCAGCTGGTCATTGTCAAAGCGCACGGTGCCCTGCACGGCATCCCCGACAATTGTCTCGCCGCCGCGCGGCGCCTTCATCCGGATGGCAAAGGGGCCGTCGGGCCAGGTTGCGGGATCGGCGTCGCGCCAGGGGCTGTGAAACAGGGTCGAGCGGCCCTCGGCACGGGCCGCCTCGCGCCAGGCCGCAATCTCGTCCTGCGAAGAATAGCAGCGATAGGCCACGCCCCGCGCCAGCATGTCATGGGCCACTTCGGCATGGCGGTGGCGGCGCCCGAACTGGCTGACCGCCTCGCCATCCCAGTCGAGGCCCAGCCAGGTCAGCCCGCGCAGGATCGCCGCCGTCGCCTCGGGGGTGGACCGCTCGCGGTCGGTGTCTTCGATGCGCAGCAGGAACCTGCCGCCCCGGCCGCGCGCATAAAGCCAGTTGAACAGCGCCGTCCTGGCACCGCCGATATGAAGATACCCGGTGGGCGACGGGGCAAAGCGGGTGACGACAGGGCGGGGGGAAGGGGCGTCTGCCATCGGAATTAACCTTTCGGAAACCATGCGGGCGCTAGCCTGCGCGCCTGTCTAGGCAATGGCGCAGGGGGTGGCAAGGTGCGGTGGATGGTGCGGCCCCTGGCAGACCTGCAGGCCGCACGCGGTCAGGGCCTGTTGTTCCTTTGGGTGCCGGTGTTCCTGGCCCTGGGCATCGGTCTGTGGTTTTCGCTGCGGCATGAACCGGGGCTGATCTTTTATGCCGTGACCGCTGCCGGGCTGGCGGCGTCCCTGGCCCTTGGCCGCTGGGGGCCGGAGCTGCTGCACCCCCCCGCCCTGGCGCTGGCCTGTGTGCTGGCCGGCGGGCTGGCCGCCGGGGCGCGGGCCCATCTGGTGGCCGCGCCCGTGCTGGAGTTCCGCTATTACGGCCCGGTCGAAGGCCGGGTGATCGGCATCGACCGCTCACAGGGCGATGATCTGCGGGTAACGCTGGACCGGGTGGTGCTGGACCGCCTGTCGCCCCGGGAAACCCCGCAGCTTGTGCGGGTGTCGCTGCATGATGCCTCCATTCCGGCGCCGCAGCCCGGCGCCACCGTGATCCTGACGGCGCATCTTTCGCCCCCGCCCGGACCGTCAGAGCCGGATGCGTTCGACTTCCGCCGCATGGCCTTTTTCGACCGGCTGGGTGCCGTGGGCTATTCCCGCACGCCGATGCTGGTGCTTGCCCCGCCCGAACCCGGCACGCAGCGTGTCAACCGGTTGCGCGCCCGCCTTTCGGCCGCTGTGATGGACCGGATTCCGGGGCAGGCCGGGGCCTTTGCCTCGGGGGCGGTCACGGGCGACCGTTCCGGCATCACCCGGGACACTGTCGAGCAGCTGCGCGATTCCAACCTGTCGCACCTTCTGGCCATTTCGGGAATGAACATGGCCTTCATCACGGGCTTTGTCTTTGGACTTGTCCGCTACGGCCTGGCCCTCGTGCCGCCTGTGGCCCTGCGGATCAACGGCAAGAAGATTGCGGCCCTTGTCGCCTTGGCGGTGGCCGCCTTTTATCTGCTGTTGTCGGGGGCCAATGTCGCCACCGAACGCGCCTTTGTGATGGTGGCGGTCATGCTGGTGGCGGTGCTGGCGGACAGGCGGGCGCTGACGCTGCGCAGCGTGGCGCTTGCCGCCATCCTTCTGCTGGCGCTGCGCCCGGAAAGCCTTCTGGCCCCCGGATTTCAGATGAGCTTTGCGGCCACCGCCGTGCTGATCGCCGGTTTCGGCATGCTGGATCGCGGGGTTCTGCGTGAACGGGTTCCGCGCTGGGCGATGCCGGTCTTTGCGCTTGTTCTGTCCTCGGTCCTGGCGGGGCTGGCCACGGCCCCGCTGGCTGCGGCGCATTTCAACCGGTTCACCGATTACGGGCTGGTGGCGAATGTGCTGACCGTTCCCGCGATGGGTCTGTTCATCATGCCGGGTGCCGTTGTTGCCGTGCTGGGCCTGCCGCTGGGTCTTGAAGGCATCGGGCTGCTGCTGATGGAAATCGGGGCGCGGTGGATTCTGTTCATTGCCGGCGTTGTGGCAGGATGGGAGGGTGCGGTCACCGGCATTCCCACGCCGGGGCCGCTGGTTCTGCCGCTTCTGGCCTTCGGCGGGCTGATCGCCATTCTGCCGCGCGGCCCGGTGCGCCTTCTGGCCGCTGTGCCGCTGGCGGCGGGGCTGGCACTTTGGGCGGGCGGCACGCGGCCGGACGCGCTGATCAGTGCCGATGGCGCGCTTGTGGGCCTGGCCGGGCCGGAGGGGCGCGCGATGTCATCGCCCAGCGGTGCCGGGTTTGCCGCGCAAAGCTGGCTGGAAAATGATGGCGACCTCGCCGATCAGGTGACGGCAGCGGCCCGCCCCGGTTTCACCGGGCCAAAGGGCGCGCGGGCCTTTGCCCTGGGGCCGGTCCGCGCCGTGCATCTGAAGGGCAAGGGGGCAGCCGGGCGTCTGGCCGAGGGCTGCCGGACAGCGCAACTGGTGATCCTGTCGGTGCCCGCCGGACAGGTGCCGGACGGCTGCCGGGTCATCGACAGCGATGATCTGGCCGCAAGCGGGCCGCAGGCCCTTTGGGTGGCGCAGGACGGCTCGCTGCGGATCGTGGCGACAGACCGGGCAGACCGCCTGTGGTCGGGCAAACACAAAGACCGCGCGCGCACCCCGGCGAAGGCCCGTCTTGCCGGAACTGCCCCCTGACCTGCCGGGGCCTGACAGGGTGCCGGGGCAGAGTGCGACCGCATGGTCTGCGGCGTGGAAAACAGGTGTCTCTTCCGCCTGTGCGCGCTGGCCTTTTGTGGTGCATTTGGTGCCGATCCGGGTTTCGGCGTTGCGCACGGGCAGGCGAAACGCGGGTCGTGTTTCGTGGTCCCGCCCGAAGAAGTGAAGGCGCTTTCACCGCTGCAATGGCAGGGGCCATCGCCCCTGCCACAGCGCCGCGCTGATCCTTGACCAGCCGGGGGCCAAAGCCCCCGGCCAGCGCCCGACCCGCCCCCGGCGGGCGCTTCGCCCCCGCCGGGCCGGGCGCTGGCCT
>JADCEL010000059.1 GCA_020250125.1 Rhodobacter sp. | reverse complement strand
GCGCGCCTCAAGGTCCACACAGCTGAACAGCGAACCCGCCGCCCCGTCCGTTCCCCGCAGGATCACCCCCGCGAACGCCGCAGCAGGGGTGAATCATGTTCCTCAAACCGCGTCGAGGGGAGAGTTCTTCAGCAGCCTGTTGAGGGCGGGCGGATTGAGTATCGTCGCCAGAAAACGGCAAAGACGAATGGTGTGCTTGTCAGCATTCCGCTGCACCCCGACCTTGCCGGGGATATTGCGATCTGTCCGGCAGACCGGCCTTTCCTTGCCACGGCTTACGGCAAAAGCCGGTCGCCCGATGGCCTTGGAAACCTGATGCGGCAATGGTGCGATGCGGCAGGACTGTCGGAATGTTCTGCGCATGGCCTGCGCAAGGCTTGCGCGCGGCGGCCGGCCGAAGCGGGGGCAACCGCTCATGAAATTATGGCTGTCACCGGTCACAAGACACCGGCCGAGGTGCAGCGACACACCGAAACAGCGATGCGCGAAGGGCTGGCCGACTCTGCCCATGCCAAGCTGCTTTCCCGGCCAAACCGGGAACAAACCGTGGTGAACCTTCCCCAAAGGTTCGCCAAAAATTCCGCTAACGTCATGAAATAAAAGGATAAATAGATGGGGTTTGGTGGGCCCGGAGGGACTCGAACCCCCAACCAAGGCGTTATGAGCGCCCTGCTCTGACCGTTGAGCTACAGGCCCGCTGTCGCCTGTCTGGTAGCGCATTCCGCCTGTGCCGGTCAAGGCGCGCGGGGCGCGTTGCAGGGCAGGCGGGGATCGTCTATGCGGGCGCGAACTGCCGATGGGCAGGCAGACAAAGGATCAGGGGCCATGACCACGCCGAAGAACGGGCTGACCTATGCCGATGCGGGTGTCGATATCGATGCGGGGAATGCGCTGGTCGAGCGGATCAAGCCCGCCGCGCGCCGCACCGGGCGGCCCGGCACCATGGCGGGACTTGGCGGGTTTGGCGCGCTGTTCGACCTGAAAGCGGCGGGCTTTTCCGACCCGATCCTGGTGGCCGCGACCGACGGTGTGGGCACCAAGCTGCGCATCGCGATCGACACCGGGGTGGTGGATACCATCGGCGTCGACCTGGTGGCGATGTGCGTCAACGATCTGGTCTGCCAGGGGGCGGAGCCGCTGTTCTTTCTGGATTATTTCGCAACCGGCAAGCTGGATGTCGATCAGGCCACCCGCATCATCACCGGCATCGCGGCCGCCTGCGCCGCCACGGGCTGCGCGCTGGTGGGCGGCGAGACGGCGGAAATGCCGGGCATGTATCGCCACGGCGATTTCGACCTGGCCGGGTTTGCCGTGGGCGCGATGGAGCGTGGGGCAGACCTGCCCGCCGGGGTGACGGCGGGCGATGTTTTGCTGGGGCTGGCTTCGGACGGGGTCCATTCCAACGGCTATTCGTTCGTGCGCAAGGTGGTGGAAATCTCGGGCCTGGGATGGGACGCGCCTGCGCCCTTTGCCGAAGGTGCGCTGGGCAGGGCGCTGCTGGTGCCGACGCGGCTTTATGTGAAACCGGCGCTGGCGGCGGTGCGGGCGGGGGGCGTGCATGGGCTGGCCCATATCACCGGCGGCGGGCTGACCGAAAATCTGCCGCGCGTGCTGCCCGAGGGTCTGGGGGCCGACATCGACCTTTCGGCCTGGGCCTTGCCGCCGGTGTTCCGCTGGCTGGCGGGAACGGCCGGAATGGCCGGGGCGGAGCTGCTCAAGACCTTCAACTGCGGGATCGGCATGATCGCTGTTGTGGCGCAGGATCGGGCCGATGCGCTGACGGCGCTGCTGTCGGGTCTTGGCGAAACTGTGGTGCCGCTGGGCCATGTCACGCCGGGGCAGGGGGTCAGCTATCGCGGCGCGCTGCTGTGATGCGCGTTGCCATCCTGATTTCCGGGGGTGGCTCCAACATGCTGGCGCTGTTGCGCGACATGGCAGAAGACCGCGCGGCGGTTCCGGTGCTTGTCGCCTCGAACGATCCGGCGGCACCGGGGCTGGGCCGCGCGGCGGCGCTGGGGGTGCCGACGGCGGCGGTGGATCACCGGGCCTTTGCCGGGGACCGGGCGGCGTTCGAGGCGGCCCTTCTGACGCCGCTTCTGGCGGCGCGCCCCGACATCGTCTGTCTGGCGGGGTTCATGCGGGTGCTGACGCCGGTCTTCGTGGACCGGTTCCGGGGCCGGATGCTGAACATCCACCCGTCGCTGCTGCCGCTCTATCCGGGCCTGCACACCCATGCCCGCGCCCTCGCGGCAGGGGATGCCGAGGCGGGCTGCACCGTGCATGAGGTGACCCCGGTTCTGGACAATGGCCCGGTTCTGGGCCAGGCGCGCGTCCCTGTCCTGCCCGGAGACAGCGAAGCCGCGCTGGGCGCACGCGTGCTGGCGATGGAACATCGTCTGTATCCGGCGGTGCTCCGCCGCTTTGTCCGGGGCGACCGCACCCCGGTCCGCCTGCCCTGAGCGGTGCGGGTCCAGGCGGGACGCTTCCCTTTCGCCGGGCTGCCGACTATAGCGAAGCGGCGGGATGCCCCCGCGAACCCCTTGCTGCGGGACCTTCATGAAGACCATTGTCACGACCGATGACCTTGCCGCCTTCTGCACCGAGGCCAGGCATCACCCCTATGTCACCCTTGATACCGAGTTCCTGCGCGAGCGCACCTATTGGTCAAAGCTGTGCCTGATCCAGATGGCCCTGCCCGGCAGGACCGGCGAAGCGGTGCTGGTGGACCCCATCGAGGGGGCCGGCATGTCGATGGAACCGCTTTATGACCTGTTCCGCCACGAGGCCACGGTGAAGGTGTTCCATGCCGCACGGCAGGACCTGGAGATTTTCTTCGTCGAAGGCCGGGTGTTCCCAAGGCCGCTGTTCGACACCCAGGTTGCCGCCATGGTCTGCGGCTTTGGCGAACAGGTGGGCTATGAGACGCTGGTCAAGAAGATCGCGCATGAACCCCTGGACAAGACCTCGCGCTTCACCGACTGGTCGCGCCGCCCGCTGAGTGACGCGCAGAAGGAATATGCGCTGGCCGATGTGACCCATCTGCGCCTGATCTATGAATTTCTGGCGGCGCAGATCGTCAAGACCGGCCGCCAGAAATGGGTGGAAGAGGAATTGTCGGTCCTGACCGATCCGGCCACCTATACCGTCCATCCCGACGCGGCCTGGGAACGGGTCAAGACGCGCACCACCTCGGGGCGGTTTCTGGCGGTGGTCAAGGAACTGGCGCGGTTCCGCGAGGATTTCGCCCAAAGCCGCAACATCCCGCGCAGCCGCGTCTACAAGGATGATGCGCTGCTGGAACTGGCCTCGACCCGCCCGGCCAATGCCGAGGAACTGGGCCGTTCGCGCCTGTTGCTGCGCGAAGCGCGGCGCGGAGAGATTGCCGACGGCATTCTGGCCGCCGTGAAGGCCGGCATGGAAATGCCGTCTGACCAGATGCCAAAGCCTGACCTTGGCCGCGACCAGCTGCAGGTCAATCCGGCATTGGCAGACCTGCTGCGGGTGCTGCTGAAAGCCAAGTCCGAGGAACTGGGTGTGGCAGCCAGGCTGATCGCCTCGGCTGCGGATCTGGATGCGATTGCGGCGGGCGAGCGCGAGCTTGACGCGCTGAAGGGCTGGCGGCGCGACGCCTTTGGCGAGGATGCGCTGCGCCTGTGCCGGGGCGAGATTGCCCTGTCGGCCAGGGGCAGTGCCGTGCGGGTGATCAGGCTGTAGCGGCCGTGCAGGCGCAATCGCCTGCGGGACTGCCCGCGCAGGGGGTCAGCGGCGGCTTGACCTTGCGTTGCGTGCGCCGGTCACGATGATTTCCGAGATGCCCTCAAGGTCGCGGTTGGTCAGCGTGGTGGCCACCGTGATCTCGCGCGAGGGCTGGGTTGACACGCGCATCGGTTCCACCGGCGGCACGACGACGAAGCGGAAACTCGCCCGCCCGTCCACGACCGGTTCGGCAATCAGCTCTGCCGCCCAGAAGCCCTGGGTCTGCGGCAGCCCGGTGGCCTGGATGATCGCGCCGCCGTCAAAGGGTTCAACCGACAGGCTCAGCACCTGATCGACCAGCGGGCGCGGGTCCTGCGGCGTGCCGACATCCTGTACCAGGGATTCGGTTTCCTGCGACCCGCCGAACCAGCCAAAGGGGTTGTACCAGGTTCTCTGGCCCGATCCGCAGGCGGCCAGCACCAGCAGCACCGACAGGGTGGCAAGCATCCGTTTGGTCATCGTCATCCCCTTCACCGCACAGCTTTCGGTAGCCGATGGCGCAGGCTTTGAAAAGCCGCAGCCGCATGGGCTGGACCTTTGCCGCTGCCCGCCTTAGGTCACCTTCAGACAGGGGAGACTGCGATGGCAACGCCCGCCTTTGAAGAGATTGCCGAAACCTTCGCGTTTCTGGACGACTGGGAAGACCGCTACCGCCATGTCATTGAGCTGGGCCGCGCCATGCCGGAGATGGACGAGGCACTGCGGGTGCCCGCAACCAGGGTCACGGGCTGCGCCAGCCAGGTCTGGATCGTGCCGCGCATCGGGGGGGGCGGGCCGGCTGCGCGGTTTGATTTTCAGGGCGAAAGCGATGCGATGATCGTGCGCGGCCTGATCGCGATCCTGCACGCGCTTTACGCCGGCCTGAGCGTGGCCGAGGTGGAAAAGGTGGATGCCGTGGCCGAACTGGGGCGGCTGGGCCTGAACGATCACCTGTCCTCGCAACGCTCCAACGGGCTGCGCGCCATGGTGCAGCGGCTGCGGTCCGTGGCGGCAGAAGCGGTGGGGGGATAGGGCGGAATATCTGCGAGAATTCAGGCGGGCAGTCCCTGCGGGAATTCCCGCAGAAAATTCGTCACTGGGCCGCGCGGGCGAGGGCGGTTTGCAGATCGCCGTAGCCGGTGAAGCGGCGCTCATAGGCCAGTCCCAGGCGGGCGGCGCAGTCCTGGGCCTTGGTATCCAGCGCCGGATCATCGGTCTGCGCCTGATAGATCAGCTTGGTGTAATTGCCGAAATACGTCTCGCGCAGCTCCGGGTGGCGGTCCAGCCCCATGGGGTGCCAGACAAAGGCATCGAACTGCCGCACCAGAAAATCGGTCAGGTAGAAGGCCGAAAACTCCTCGTCCGCGCGCGACAGGAAATCTTCGGTGCCCTGAAAGAAGGCATAGCAATGCGGGCCTGTCATCATCTCCACCCCAAGGGCGGCGCAGCGGGCCTGCAAAAGGCCGCCGGTGCCGCAATCGGCATAGACCACGAACAGGCGGTCATAAGCGGCGCGGTGGGCCAGAACGGCGGCCTCAACAGCATCCGCGATCCGGTCCGGCCACAGATGCAGATTTGCCGGAAGGCATTGCAGATCAAGATGATGCCAGCCGTTCTTGCGCTTTAACGCGAGGATTTCATGCGCCAGGGCACCACAGGCGATCAGCAGGATGCGTCCCTGGTGCCGGGGCGGCAGGCCGATGTCGGCCAGAACACCGTCATCGGGCAGGTCCGTCACCGTTTCAGCCCCCGCCAGCCCAGAACAAGGCTGCCCAGCAGGGCGGCGCTGCCCAGTGCGACAAGGGGCAAGCCTGCCCCCGCCCACAGGGCAATGGTGACACCGGCGGCGGCGATCACAGACAGGATCAGCACAAGCAAGGTCTTTGGCGGCATTTGCGGCATCCTTTTTCCCCAAGATGGGGGGCGGGGCCGCCTGCGCCAAGACCGGCCGCGCAGGGCCGGTCGTGCCGGATCAGCCGGCAAGCTGGTTGTGCTTGCGCGCGACAAACTGCTTGGCGGTTTCCACGGCAACGGCGGCGTCGCGGCAATAGGCATCCGCCCCGATGGCACGGCCGAATTCCTCGTTCAGCGGCGCGCCGCCGACCAGCACGATATAGTCTTCGCGCAGGCCCTTTTCCTTCATCGTGTCGATCACGACCTTCATATAGGGCATCGTCGTGGTCAGCAGGGCGGACATGCCCAGAATGTCGGGCTGCTCGCGCTCCAGCGCCTCAAGGTATTTGTCGACCGAGTTGTTGATGCCAAGGTCCAGCACCTCGAATCCGGCACCTTCCATCATCATGGCGACAAGGTTCTTGCCGATGTCGTGAATGTCGCCCTTGACCGTGCCGATCACCATCTTGCCCATGCGCGGCGCGCCGGTTTCCACCAGCAGCGGTTTCAGGATGAACATCCCCGCCTTCATCGCGTTGGCGGCCAGCAGAACCTCGGGCACGAACAGGATGCCGTCGCGGAAGTCGGCTCCGACGATGGTCATTCCGGCAACCAGCGCCTTGGTCAGCACGTCATAGGGCGCCCAGCCGCGCGCGATCAGGATGTTGACGGCGTCCTCGATTTCTTCCTTCAACCCGTCATACAGGTCATCGTGCATTTGCAGCACAAGCTCGTCATCCGGCAGTTCGGAAAGGATGATCTCGTCGTCGGCCATGGCCTGCTCCTGCCTTTGGTTTCACGTTCAATGGGGCCAAAGGCACGGGCGGACTTTTCGGATTGCGACATGGGCAAGGTGAAAGCCGACAGGGCCGCGTCGCAAAGCGACAGTGCTGGCGCATGTTCCCATTATGTTCTACCCTTGCGCCATGGAACGCGGAAACGGACTCATGCCGGGGCAGCGGCTGCGGGCGCGGGGCGCGCAGACCAACCGGGCCGGCCGGTTCGAACGCCATGCGCGCGACGCGCTGGACGATGGCTGGGACATCCCCTTTGCCGAACGGCTGGTGAAGACCGAAGTGCGGCTGGAACGGCCCCGCTCGGCGCTGACGTACAACCGCTCTCCGGACCTGCCCTTTGACCGGTCGGTCAACCCCTATCGGGGCTGCGAGCATGGCTGCACCTACTGCTTCGCGCGGCCCAGCCATGCCTTCTTGAACCTGTCGCCCGGTCTGGACTTTGAAACGCGGCTGATCGCGCGGCCCGGCATCGGCGCGGTGCTGGCGGCAGAGCTTGGTGCCAGGTCCTATCGTGTGGCCCCGGTTGCAATCGGCACCAACACCGACCCCTACCAGCCCTGCGACGCCGACCACCGGGTGATGCGCGAGGTGCTGGAGGTTCTGCAGGCCTTCCGCCATCCGGTTGCGATCACCACCAAGGGGGCGCTGATCGAGCGTGACCTGGATATTCTTGGCCCGATGGCGCGGGACGGGTTGCTGCGGGTGGGGGTTTCACTGACCACGCTGGACCCGGCGCTGGCGCGCGCGATGGAACCGCGCGCCGCACATCCGGCGCGGCGGCTGGAGGTGATCCGGCGGCTGACGGCGGCGGGCGTGCCGGTGCGGGTGATGGTGGCCCCCGTGGTGCCGGGGCTGACCGACAGCGAGATGGAGGCGATCCTTGCCGCAGCGCAGGCGGCGGGGGCGGTGGCTGCAAGCTGGATCATGCTGCGCCTGCCGGCCGAGGTTGCGCCGCTGTTCCGCGACTGGCTGGCGCGGGCGGTGCCAGACCGGGCGGAAAAGGTGATGGCGCGGCTGCGCGACGTGCATGGCGGGCGCGATCATGACCCCGCCTGGTTCAGGCGGATGCGCGGGCAGGGGCACTGGGCCACACTGACCGACCGGCGGTTTCACCTGGCCGTGGCACGGCTGGGTCTGAACGCGGCGCTGCCGCCCCTGCGCACCGACCTGTTTCGGGTGCCGCCCCGCGCGGGCGATCAGCTGACGCTGTTCTAGAGCGTGTTGCGCTCATTCGGTTTCGTATCCTGCGGCTTTGAAGAAGTTGTAGCATTCTTCTTCGGTGAAGAGGTCGCAGACCTGGCCGACCGCCTTCCAGAGCTGGTCGTAGGTTCGGGCAGCGGCCTTTCTGATCAGGGCCTTGAGCTTGGCGAATGCCATCTCGATCGGGTTGAGATCGGGGCTGTAGG
>JADCEL010000058.1 GCA_020250125.1 Rhodobacter sp. | reverse complement strand
CTTTCGTGGTTCCTGAACCTGCCGGTCTGCAGGGCACCGTCCCGCGCGGGCGGGGGAAACGCGGGTCGCGTTTCCTGGTCCCGCCCGGACGGGCGTTCTCGCGGATGCCCGGTCTCTCTGGCAGGGGTCATCGTCCCGGCCACATCGTTACGCTTGCATCAGGCCAGCAGGGGGGCCACAGCCCCCGGCCAGGCCCCCGCCCCGCCCCCGGCGGACGCTGGCCTTTCGTTGCGCTGGCATGACGGGTCCTTGCGGGACCCCGGCCCCTGACCGGGCGGGGAAACGCGGCTCGCGTTTCCTGATCCGCCCGGAACGGCAGCCCATTTCAGGCAGAGCAGGAAGACTTCGCGTCCGGCAAGCGGCCATGATGCCTTTTCAGCAGGCTGGCAGTCCTTGACGACAGGCGTTGCCCGCAGGTCAGATGAAGGCCACGATGACGGGCATACTTCCGGTCAGGTTCAGGGCCGGATCAAGCGGAACGCCGGTTTCCCGGCAGGTGCAATGCCCTTGCGATGCAAAAGCCGCACCCTGCCCGCGCAGCGCCAGGATGCGGCCGGGCACCGGTTGCGCCTGCCGGGGGCTGACACCCCGCCGTGACCGCCTGCGTGCAGCGGGAAACCGGACAGGCCCCGGTCGCCAGGGCATTCCGGCGCGGGCGTGGCGGCTGGTCGCACCTGTGCTGCATTTGCAGCGCTGCGGACTATCTCAGCGCTGTCAAGAAAAGGTGAGCCATGGATACCCTGCTGCTGTCGCGCATCCAGTTCGCTGCGAACATCTCGTTCCACATCCTGTTTCCGACCATCACCATCGCGCTGGGCTGGGTGCTGCTGTTCTTCAAGCTGCGCTTCAACGCCACGCGCGACCCCAAATGGATGGAGGCCTATGGCTTTTGGGTAAAGGTCTTTGCGCTGTCCTTCGCCCTTGGGGTCGTGTCCGGCATCACCATGAGCTTTCAGTTCGGCACCAACTGGCCGGGCTTCATGGAAACCGTGGGCAACGTCGCCGGCCCGCTTCTGGCCTATGAGGTGCTGACAGCCTTTTTCCTTGAGGCGGCGTTCCTGGGCATCATGCTGTTCGGGGCCGCCCGCGTGCCGGGCTGGCTGCATACGCTGGCCACGTTTCTGGTGGCCTTCGGCACCACCCTTTCGGCCTTCTGGATTCTGGTGCTGAACAGCTGGATGCACACGCCGCAGGGACATGAGCTGCGCGATGGTATCGTCCATGCGACGGACTGGGTGCAGATCATCTTCAACCCGTCCATGCCCTACCGCCTGACGCATATGCTTGTGGCCTCGGGGCTGACCGTGGCCTTCCTGATTGCCGGGATCTCGGCGTACCGCCGTCTGCGGGGCGACCGTTCGGCCCCGGTGGCGGCGACCCTGCGCTTCGGGCTGGTGCTGGCGGCGGTGCTGATCCCGGTGCAGGTCCTGGTGGGCGACCTGCACGGGCTGAACACGCTGAAACACCAGCCCGCGAAGATCGCCGCGATGGAAGGCAACTGGGACACCGGCGGGCCGCGACCGCTGATCCTTTTCGCCTGGCCGGATGAGGAGAGGCGCGCGAACCTGCTGGAAATCGGCATTCCGCACGGGGCCTCGCTGATCCTGACCCACAGCATGGACGGATCGGTTCCGGGCCTGAACGATTACGTCACCGCCGATGGCACGGTCCTGCACCCGCCCGTGGCACCGGTCTTCTTCGCTTTCCGCATCATGATCGGCGTGGCCGTTCTGATGATGCTGGTGTCCTGGACGGGTGTCGTACTGATGCGCCGCCGCCGCGCGGGGGTGGACGGGCTGCCCGTGCCCTTTCTTCATGTCACCGTCGCCATGACCTTTGCCGGCTGGATCGCCACGCTGGCGGGGTGGTACACCACCGAAATCGGGCGTCAGCCCTGGCTGGTGACCGGGCTGCTGTCCACGCAACAGGCGGTGGCAGATGTGCCCGCGCCGATGGTGCTGGGCACGCTTCTGGCCTATCTGGCGGTCTATCTGGCGCTGATTCTGGCCTATGTCGGGGTGCTGTTCTATCTGGCCCGCAAGGCGGCGGACGGCAAACCTGTGGGCATGATGCCCGCCTCCCCGGCGGCGCAGGTTGCCATGACGGCGGCAGAGTAGCGCCGATGTTCGCTGATCCCGCCGTCTGGCTGCCCTTTGTCTTTGCCGCGCTGATGGGCCTGTCCATTGTCATCTATGTCGTGCTTGACGGCTTCGATCTGGGCGTGGGCGTGCTGTTCCCCTTTGCCGATGACAACGAGAAAGACCTGATGGTCGCCTCGATCGGCCCGTTCTGGGATGCCAATGAAACCTGGCTGGTGCTGGCGATCGGGCTGCTGCTGGTGGCCTTTCCGGTGGCCCATGGCACCATCCTGACGGCGCTGTACCTGCCGGTTGCGATCATGCTGCTGGGGCTGATCCTGCGCGGCGTCGCCTTTGAATTCCGCGCCAAGGCACCGGCCCGGCAGAAGGCGCGCTGGAACCGGGCTTTCTTTGCCGGCTCGCTGATGGCGTCGCTGGCGCAGGGCTTCATGCTGGGCCTCTATGTGCTGGGCCTCAGCCATAGCTGGGCGGCGCTGGCATTCGGCGCGCTGACGGCGGTGTTCCTGACGGTCGGCTACAGCTTCATCGGGGCGGCCTGGCTGATCCTGAAGGCGAAGGGTGACTTGCAGGTCAAGGCGGTAGAGTGGGCGCGCGGCGGCATCTGGGGCCTGATCCTGGGGCTGGCGGCCATTTCGGCGGCCTCGCCGCTGGTCAGCGCCCGCATCTGGGAGAAATGGTTCACATGGCCGGCCATAGCCTGGCTGGCCCCCCTGCCGATCCTGTCGGTGCTGCTGGTGGGGCTGCTCTGGGCCATACTGCGCCGCCTGCCAATGGACGGCGACCGTCTGTCCTGGGTGCCCTTTGTCGCCGCCACGGCGCTGTTCGTGCTGGCGTTTCTGGGGCTTGCCTATTCCTTCTACCCCTATGTGGTCCCCGACCAGCTGACCATCTATCAGGCCGCCAGCGCCCCCGAAAGCCTGTGGATCATCCTGATCGGCACCATCATCGTGCTGCCGATGATCCTGGGTTACACGGCGCTGAGCTATGTCGTGTTCCGTGGCAAGGCGAGCCTTCTGAACTACGATCTGATCGCGGAGGATCCGGCACGCGACGGGAAGGCGGCCCTAAGGCCGCCACGCTGACCGGGGCCTGCGTCAGGCCGCCGTCACATCCAGCCCGTAAAGCCAGTCAAACCGGCGCAGCGCCGCCTGCGGCGCAATCCGCCCGCCGATCCGCAGGCCAAGATGGGCGATCTCGCGCAGCGGGCTGGCCAGGTGATAGGCCCGCGCATTGGCGGCCGATGCCGCGACGATCCGCGCGCACCGGGCGCTGCGCGCCTGCTGATAGGCGGCAAAGCCAGCCTCGGGCGGGTCATGCCGGGCCAGACAGTCGGCCAGCACCCAGGCATCCTCCAGCGCCATATTGGCCCCCTGCGCCAGAAACGGCAGCGTCGGATGCGCGGCATCGCCCAGCAGAACGGCCCGCTCGCCGTGCCAGCGCCGCGCCACCGGATGGCGGAACAGACCCCAGAGATGCACCTCTTCGATCCGGTCCAGCCAGCCGCGCACCCGGGGCGAAAACGTCGCGAAGGCCAGCCGCAGCGCCATCGGATCGTCGCGCAGGCTCCAGCTTTCCTCGACCCAGCGGTTGCGTTCCTCCACTGCGACGATGTTGCGCTGTGTGCCGCCGCGCAGCGGATAGCTGACCAGATGACGCCCCGGTGCCATATGCACCTCGGCCACCGGCGCGGGGTTGTCCGCCTCCGGCAGGACCGCCCGCCAGGCCACCTGCCCGGTGAACACCGGCGCTGCCGCCCCGTTCAGCGCGGCGCGCGTGCGCGAATGCAGCCCATCCGCCCCGATCAGCAGGTCCGGCACCATGGCGGCCCCCTGCGCGGTGACGATGCGCGGGCGTGCGCCTGTCAGATCAACCGTTTCGATGCGGTGCAGCAGGCGCATCTCCACCCCTGCCTCGCGTGCGCCGTCCAGCAGCAGCGCAATCAGATCGGCCCGGTGCAGCAGGCGGAAATCCCGGTGCCTGAAATCCATCGACAGCACCGGCCTGGCCGTTGGCCCGTCGATCAGCCGCACGCCTGCGGCCGCCAGCCCTGCACGGTCCAGCGCAGCGCCCAGCCCCAGCGCCCGCAGCACGGCGGCGCCGTTGGGCGAAATCTGAAGGCCGGCCCCCACCTCGCGGATCGCGTCGGCCTGCTCCAGCACCGTCACCCTGGCCCCGCGCAGCGCCAGGGCGCGGGCACAGGCCAGACCCGCGATGCCCGCGCCCAGAACGGTGATGCTTTGCCCGGTCAGGCTCATGCGCAGGGTCCGAAACCGAAAGGTGCCGGGGTCATGCCCCGGTGCCAGTGTTCCGCCCTTCCCCGCCGCAGCGCAAGGGGGGTGCCTGCGCTATTCGTCGCGGTGGACGCGCTCGCGCCGTTCGTGCTTTTCCTGCGCTTCCAGCGTCATCGTGGCGATGGGGCGCGCATCCAGGCGTTTCAGGGAAATCTGTTCGCCGGACACTTCGCAATAGCCGTATTCGCCGTTCTCGATCCGGCGCAGCGCCGCATCGATCTTGGATACCAGCTTGCGCTGGCGGTCGCGCGTGCGCAGTTCCAGCGCCCGATCCGTTTCCTCGCTGGCGCGGTCGGCAATGTCGGGCACGTTGCGTCCGGACTCCTGCAGCGCTTCCACCGTCTCGGCGCTTTGGTCCATCAACTCCTGCTTCCACACCACCAGCTTGCGCCGGAAATACTCCAGCTGACGCTCGTTCATGAACGGCTCATCTTCCGCAGGGCGGTAATCATCGGCAAGAAAGGACTCTGCTTTCATTCGGGCATTCTCCTGCAAACCGGAGCTTTCTGAAAAGCGGCTGATCGTCATCCGGTACCCCTTCGGGCGCTCCCTTAACGCAAGCCCGCGACATTGTCACTAGCCGACGGCGCGGGTTGCGGCGAATGGGACAGAAGGATAAGCTTGGCGGGGCGGCGTTTCGGCCCCTGCCCCGGATTCCGGCACAACCATCGGCAAATCATGCATTTTTCCTCGACCGACCGGTATATTGCGACGGCTGACCTGGCCGTCGCGGTCAATGCGGCCGTGACGCTTGAACGCCCCCTTCTGGTGAAGGGAGAACCGGGAACGGGCAAGACCGAACTCGCGCGCCAGGTCGCTGCGGGTCTGGGGCTGCCCCTTGTTGAATGGCATGTGAAAAGCACCACACGGGCACAGCAGGGGCTGTACGAATATGATGCCGTCAGCCGGCTGCGCGACAGTCAGCTGGGCGATGCCCGCGTCAACGATGTTGCCAACTACATCCGGCGCGGCAAGCTGTGGCAGGCCTTCACCGCACCGGGCCGCGTGGTGCTGCTGATCGACGAGATCGACAAGGCCGACATCGAGTTTCCCAATGATCTGCTGCAGGAACTGGACCGCATGGAATTCCACGTCTACGAGACGGGAGAAACCGTGACGGCCCGCCACCGGCCGGTGGTGATCATCACCTCGAACAATGAAAAGGATCTGCCCGACGCTTTCCTGCGGCGCTGCTTTTTCCATTTCATCCGCTTTCCCGACCCCGAAACCATGCGCCGCATCGTCGATGTGCATTTTCCCGGCATTAAGGAGGCGCTGCTGACCACGGCGCTGACCCGGTTCTACGAGCTGCGCGAGACGCCGGGACTGAAAAAGAAACCCTCGACCAGCGAGGTGCTGGACTGGCTGAAGCTGCTTCTGGCCGAAGACCTGACGGCCGAAGACCTGCGGCGTGACGGCAAGAATGCGCTGCCGAAGCTGCATGGCGCGCTGCTGAAGACAGAACAGGACCTGCACCTGTTCGAACGCCTGGCCTTCATGGCCCGTGCCGGGCGGTGACCATCGGCGGTGCCATGCCGCCCGCCCCGCCCCCGCCGGGTGCAGGCCTTGGGTGCGCTTGCAGGACGGGTCCTTACGGGGCTGTGGTTTCCGGCCGGGCGGGGCAGCGCGCTGCGTTTCGCGGTCCGCCCGCAACGCAAGCCGCCTTTCCGGCGGATCAGGATGATCTTCCTGCCCGGCAGGCGGCGGGGATGCTTTTGCGGCCCCCTGTCAGCGCCTTCGTCCTGACCGGCCTGCCAGAAGAGATCACCGCGCGGACCTTTGCCCGCGCGATCCGGGATGATCCGGCAAGGGTGCGTGCGCGCCTGCCGGCCGTCGGCGGGCACGCGCTGACCGAAGCGGTCCATGCCAGGGCGGGCCGTGTCGGCACCCCGGCCATATGCCGGCCGGCGGCGGCCCTGAACGCGGCTGCCCGCCGTTCGGACGACCGGCCCGGTGCGCCCATGCCCTTCCTTTCCCATGAACGGGCTTCGTGATGCGGATCATGGCACGTCTGGCCTGCCTTGTCCTTCTGTCGGCCTGTGCCCTTCCCGCAGGGGTGCCGGAACGCCGGACCATGGCCATCGCGGACCTGCCGGCGATGAAGACCTTTCCCCCCGGCCGGGCCACGCCCCCGCAGCGCAGCAATGCCGGCATCGCGCGCGATATCCTTGCGCTGGAATTCCAGATGGAAAGCGGGCGCGACCTGCCCCGGCTGACCCGGTTTTCCGGGCCCATAACCATCGCCCTGACCGGCGATGTGCCCCCCACGGCGGCGACCGATCTGTCCCGGCTGCTGACCCGGCTGCGCGCCGAGGCCGGAATCGACATCACGCCCGTCGCCGCCGGACCGGCCTCGATCACGGTGGAATTCCTGCCGCGCCGCAGGTTGCAGGCGGTGGTGCCGCAGGCCGCCTGTTTCGTCGTGCCGCGCATTTCCAGCTGGTCAGACTACCGCAGCGCCCGCCGCACCGGCCGGGTGGACTGGACAACGCTGACCACGCGCGACCGGGTGGCCGTCTTCATCCCGTCCGATACCGCGCCCCAGGAAATCCGCGATTGCCTGCACGAGGAAGTGGCCCAGGCCCTGGGCCCGCTGAACGATCTTTATGAACTGTCGGATTCGGTGTTCAATGACGACAATTTCCATACGGTGCTGACCGGCTTCGACATGCTGGCGCTGAAGGTTCATTACGCGCCCGAGCTTGCAAACGGCATGGACAGGGCGGCGGTGGCGACCCGGCTTCCGGCTGTTCTTTCCCGGCTCAATCCCGGCGGCGGACCGGGTGCCCCCCTGCCGCCCACCCCCACGCCACGCCCCTGGATCGAAGCCATCGAGATGGCATTGGGGCCGAAGGGGACCCCCCAACAGCGCCGCGCGGCGGCCCGGCAGGCCCTGCAGATCGCCCGGTCGCAGGGCTGGACCGACAGCCGGCTTGGCTTCAGCTATTTCGCCGTCGGGCGGCTCAGCCTGGCTGATGAGATGGACGCGGCTGTTGCCGCCCTGACCAATGCGGCCCGGATTTACCGGACCCTGCCGGATGCCGGCATTCACGTCGCCCATATCGACATGCAGATGGCGGCCTTTGCCCTGTCCGCGGGCCAGCCTGCCGATGCGATCCGCCTGGTGAACCGGGCGATACCGGCTGTCACCCGGTCGGAAAATGCGGCCCTGCTGGCAAGCCTGCTGATGATCAAGGCCGAGGCGCTGGAGATGACCGGCGATGCGGTTCAGGCACAGGCCCTGCGGCTCGACAGCATGGGCTGGGCGCGCTATGGCTTTGGCACGGATGATGAGGTGCGCAGGCGCCTGACGGAAATCGCCGTATTGTCACCGCTGCAGGGCGGCTGACGCCACCCGACAGCGCCGGGCCAAGCGTGCCTTTGGCGGAAAGGCATGACGATGATCATTCTTGCGGCTTTGGTATTCGGCGCACTGACCGGCTGGGGTGTTGCCCGGCGGCGCGGCGGGCGCGGCCTGGACCAGCTGCAATATGCCGCCGGCTACGGCATTGCCTTTGGCATCCTGGGGGTCTTCGTGACCATCCTGGTCAGCCGGATGGTCTGACCCGTGTTCCTGCCCTTCTTCGAAACGCTGCGCCGCACCGGGGTTCCGGTGTCCCTGCGCGAATATCTGGCGTTTCTGGACGGCATGGCGGCGGGACTTGCGACGTATGATGCCGAAGGTTTCTACTTTCTGGCGCGCACGGTCATGGTGAAGGACGAGCGCCACCTTGACCGCTTCGACCGCGCCTTCGCCGAAAGCTTCCGGGGGCTGGAGCATGTGACGGCGCAGGATGTGCTGGAGGCGGTCGATCTGCCCGCAGGCTGGCTGGCGCGGATGGCCGAAAAACACCTGACGGCAGAAGAAAAGGCCGCAATCGAGGCGCTTGGCGGCTTCGACGCGCTGATGGACACCCTGAAGAAACGGCTGGAACAGCAGAAGGGCCGCCACGAAGGCGGCTCGACATGGATCGGCACGGCGGGAACCTCGCCCTTCGGGGCCTATGGCTGCAACCCCGAAGGGGTGCGCATCGGGCAGGAGACCAGCCGCCAGCAGCGCGCGGTCAAGGTCTGGGACCGGCGAGAGTTCCGCAATCTGGACGACAGGGTGGAACTGGGCACCCGCAACATCAAGGTCGCCCTGCGCCGCCTGCGCAAATGGGCGCGCAGCGGGGCGGCGGACGAGCTTGACCTTGACGGCACCATCCGCGCCACCGCCGAACAGGGCTGGCTTGACGTGCAGCTGCGCCCCGAACGGCGCAACGCCGTCAAGGTGCTGCTGTTTCTGGACGCAGGCGGCTCGATGGACCCCCATGTCCGGGTGATGGAGGAGCTGTTCTCGGCCGCGCGCAGCGAATTCGGGCAGTTGAAGGTATTCTACTTTCACAACTGCCTTTATGAGGGTGTCTGGGCCGACAATCGCCGCCGCCGCGATGCGCAGACCCCGACCATGGACCTGCTGCGCACCTACGGCTCTGACTGCCGCTGCCTGTTTGTCGGCGACGCCAGCATGAGCCCCTATGAGCTGCTGCACCCCGGCGGTGCCAGTGAACACTGGAATGCCGAAAGCGGTCAGGTCTGGCTGGAACGCGCCCGGGCACAGTGGCCGCATTCGGTCTGGATCAACCCGGTGCCGGAAAAATTCTGGGACCAGACCCGGACCATCACCCTGATCCGGCGCATCTTTGGCGGCCGCATGGTGCCGATGACGCTGGACGGTCTGGGGCGCGCCATGCGCGAGGTGGCGCGGTGACGCGCGCGGCCCGCCGCCCGCGCCGGCTGATCGCGGCCTTCGGGCTGGCACTGGTCCTGTTCATCGCCTTTGCGCTGCACGCGCTGTGGGTGGTGACACATCTGGACCCGTCGCCCGGCCCGGTCCAGGCCTGGATGACGCCCGGCTACATCATGCGCACCTATGACATCCCGCCCGAGGTCATGGCGCAGACGCTTGGGCTTGAACCCGGATCGGCGCGCGGCAAGACGCTGGAAGAGATTGCCGAAGCAGGCGGCATCCCGCTGGAGGTGCTGCTTGCGTCGGTGCAGGCCGTGGTGCCCCGGTGACCGACACGCTGCTGGCGCTGGTTCCCGAACATGGCGCGCTGGTGCTGTTCCTTGCCACCTTCCTGTCCTGTCTTGCGCTGCCGATCCCGTCGTCACTTCTGATGCTGGCGGCCGGGGCCTTTGTGGCGTCCGGCGATCTGGCCGCCCTGCCCGTGGTGGGCGCTGCCCTGTCCGGCGCGGTTCTGGGCGACCAGGCGGGCTATGGCATCGGGCATTCCGGCGGCATCACCCTTTGGTCGCAGCTTCTTGCAGGCCGCAAAACCGGCCCGCCCGCCCGCCGCGCCGCGCGCGAGTTGCACCTGCGCGGCGGGATGACCGTTTATTTCAGCCGCTGGCTGTTCAGCGCGCTTGGTCCTTGGGTCAATTTCGCCGCCGGGGCGACCCGGCTTGGCTGGCGGCGCTTTTCGCTGGCCAGCCTGCTGGGGGAAACCACCTGGGTTGCGCTGTACGTCGGGCTGGGCTTTGTCTTCGGCGCGCGGCTGGAAGAAACGGGGGCCGCCGCCGGGTCGGTCATCGGCGCGCTGGCCGCAGGGCTGGTTGCGGTGCTGCTGGGCCGCGCCCTGTGGCAGCGGCGGCACAGAACCGCTTGAAAAGCCGCCGCCTTGCGGCCACCATGGCGAACAGCGATGGGGACAGACAGACGATGTCAGACCAGACCAACCGGCACCCGGTGCTGACCGGGATATTCTTGGTGCTGCTTGCCATCGCCCTTGGCTTTGGCACACATGCGGTCTGGGTGTTCTCCACCCGGGTCCTGGGTTCCCAGGCACCGCAGGTCGAAGGCTGGATGACGCCGCGCCACGTGGTCGCGGTCTTCAACCTGCCCGGCGATGCCCTGGCCCCGGTTCTGGGGCTGACAGGCGGGGATACGCCCTTTTCCAGCCTGAACGATCTGGCGGCACAGCGCGGCCTGGCACCCGAAGTGCTGCTTGAACAGGTGCGGCAGGCCATCGGCCAGGCAGGGGGTGGCGCATGATCGCCGAGCTTTACGCCCTGATCCCGCGCCATGGGGCTTCGGTGCTGTTCCTGGCCGCCCTTCTGTCCTGCGCGGGGGTGCCGATTCCCACCTCGGCGCTCATGCTGGCGGCAGGTGCCTTTATTGCCTCGGGCGACATGCAGTTTCTTCCCGTTGCGCTGACCACGCTTGCGGGTGCCATTCTGGGCGACCAGATCGGCTATGGCGCGGGCCGCGCGGGCGGGCAGCCCCTGTGGGAAAGGTTCCGCGCCAGGCCGCAATTCACGCCCCTGATGGACCGCGCCCGCGCAGAGCTGGACCGGCGCGCGGTGATCGCCGTGATCATCAGCCGCTTCCCGTTGTCGGCCCTTGGCCCCTGGATCAACCTTGCCTCGGGGGCCACCCGCATCGCCTGGCCCCGCTTTACGCTGGGCGTGCTGGTGGGTGATGCCGTCTGGATTCTGGCCTATCTCGGCACCGGGGCCTTCTTTGCCCACAAGGTCAGGGACCTTGGCACGACGATGACCTCTGCCGTGATCGCCCTGACGGCGCTTGCGGCGGCCATCTGGCTGGGGCGGCAGCTGTGGATTCGGCGGCGGTTGCACGCCGCATGATCTGCCCCTTTGCGCCGCCCGGATCGCACCCCATATCAGCGTCATGCTGAAGTTCCTTCCCATCCTGCTGATGCTGGCCTACGGCCTTGCCATGTACCGCTTTTCGGTCTGGCGGACGCTGAAGACGCTTGATGCAAACTCGCGCATCCTGGACGAGCCGCAGATCACCGCCCTGACCGCGCGCATGGCGCAGGCGCTGGACCTGCCGCAGGTGACCGTGCATCTTTATGACGTTGATATCGTCAACGGACTGGCCGCACCCGATGGCCGCGTCTTTCTGACGCGCGGGTTTCTGAACCAGTACCGGTCGGGCAAGGTCACGGCGGAAGAACTGGCTTCCGTCATCGCGCATGAACTGGGCCATGTTGCCCTTGGCCATGCGCGGCGGCGGATGATCGACTTTACCGGGCAGAACGCGCTGATGATGATCCTGTCGACCTTTCTGTCGCGGCTGATCCCCGGCGTGGGCGTTCTGATCGCTCGCACCATCACCGGTGCCTTGGCCGCCCATCTGTCGCGCAGCGACGAGCACGAGGCAGATGCCTATGCCAGCGCCCTGCTGGTCAAATCCGGGATCGGCACCGGGGCGCAGAAGTCGCTGTTCCGCAAGCTGGGTGCCCTGACCGGATCGCCCGCCTCCGGCACCCCGGCCTGGCTGATGAGCCACCCCGGCACCGAAGACCGCATCCGCGCGATCGAGGCGCGCGAGGCGCGCTGGTTTCAGACCTGATCCATCGCCTTGCCAAGCCGGGGCAGTTGCGCCCGCTTCAGCAGGGCGCGCAGCGGCTGCGGGCGGCCCGAAAGATGCTCGGCCCTGGCGCGCACGGCGGCGACCACTTGCGAAACCGCCACGGGGTGATGTGACCACAGTTCCCACAGGAACCCGTCGGGGTCGCGCCGCGCCAGACCTTCCGCGGCCAGCACATGGCGCGGAAAATCGGCGGCGTTGAAGGTCAGGATCGCATCCGCGCCTGCGGCAATCGCCACCGCCAGAACATGGCGGTCATTGTCATCGGGCAGCGTCAGGCGCGCCTCGATCGCCGGGCGCGCCGGAACGCAGGCGGCGGGAAAGGCCGCGCGCAGCAGGGCCACCTCGCCCCGCGCCACGGTTTCGGCCCCGGCCCCCAGCCTGCGCGTGGCACGCGCCCATTCTTCCAGAATGCGGTCTGACCACAGCGGAATGAACAGGCCCGCCCGTGCCACGCCGATCAGGATTTCGCGCAGCACCGTGGGATAAAGCACACAGGCGTCAAGAACGACCTTCACCCGTCCAGCCGGAAGACCAGCGCCTTCAGATAGCCGCTTTCGGCCAGCTGCGGCAGCATCGGATGATCCGGCCCGGCAAAGCCGGTATGCAGCAACTGCGCCCGCCGCCCGCCGCGCCCGATGCCGCGCCCGCAGGCATTGCGCAACGCCGTCAGGTCCACCGCATGGGAACAGGAACACAGCACCAGACAGCCGCCCGGCGCCACCAGCGGGGCGGCCAGCCGCGCCAGCCGTTCATAGGCGCGCAACCCCGCCTCGAGTGCCGGTTTCGCCGGGGCAAAGGCGGGCGGATCGCAGATCAGCAGATCAAACTGCGCGCCGTCCCGTGCCAGGTCTTCCAGCACGGCAAAGGCATCGCCCTGCCGCGTGGCAAAGCGGTCTGCCATGCCGCTGGCCGCAGCCCCCTGCCGGGCCAGGGCCAGCGCCGTGGCCGAGGCATCGACCGCAAGCGCGCAGGCCGCCCCGCCCGCCAGTGCCGCAAGGGCAAAGCCGCCGACATGGCTGAACATGTCCAAGACCCGCGCACCCCGCGCCAGGCGCTGCGCAAAGGCATGGTTCGGGCGCTGGTCAAGGAACAGGCCGGTCTTCTGCCCGCCCAGCACATCGGCCATATAGGTGGCCCCGTTCATCGGCACCGGCACGGGGCCGCCGATCTTTCCGCTCAGGATCACGGTTTCCTCGGCCAGACCTTCCAGCCCGCGCGACCGCCCGGTGCCGTTCTTGACCACCGCAGACACACCCGTCACCGCGCGCAGGGCGGCGGCGAGCACCCCGATCTGCGTCTCGGCCCAGGCGGCATTGGGCTGGATCACCGCGACATCGCCGAACCGGTCGATCACCACGCCGGGAAGGCCATCGGCCTCGGCATGGACAAGGCGGTAGAAGGGCGCGTCGAACAGCAGCGCGCGCAGCGCCAGCGCCGTGGTCAGGCGGCGCGCGAACCAGTCCTGATCGATCTGCGCATCAGGATCGCGGTCCAGCACCCGGGCGATGATCCTGGATTTTGTGTTTACGGTCACCAGCGCCAGCGGGCGGCGGTCGGCATCTTCCAGAACCGCCAGCGCACCGGGGGCCAGGCCCTGCGTGCGCCGGTCGGTGACCAATTCGTCGGCATAGACCCAAGGGAAGCCATGGCGGATCGCCCGCGCTTCGGCCTTCGGCTTCAGCCGGACGGTGGGGCGGAAAGACGATGCGGGCGTGGAGGGGTCTTCTGGCGATGTCATGTCTTCGTCCTACTGCGTTCCGGCCGGGCGGGAAAGGGGCGTGGATCGGGTCCGGTCGGACGGCCCTATGTTTGATCATTGTCCGGGCATGGCCCCTGCAACAGCCCCGGTCCGGCTCTGCCCTTACACAGGTGCAACTCCCGTCCCCTGTCCCTGACGGATCGGACGCGCGCCAATTCCGGCCGCGCCTGCCGGCCCCTTGGCAGGCGCGGCCCGATTGCGGGCGTCAGGTTTGGGCAGGGCAAGCGGACCCGGCCAAGGTCCACCGGTCCTTCGCTGCCGGGTCCTCCGGGCGCTTCAAACACCCCACAGGCAACAGGGCATCACGCCCCCGCACCCCGTCTTGCCTTCCGCAGGCCCCCCCGAGCAGGGGAATCGCTTGAAGGTCATTGGGCGGTTCCTGTGATGAGGGCTTTGAGGCAGTCGTGGTCCCGGGCTGCGGCTTTTCGCCGGACCTTGAGGCTGTGTTTTCCGCCTGCGTTTTGGATCAGGTTCATGGCCATGTGTTTGATTGTTGCCATGTTTCTTGGCCCGTTGTCGGTGCGCAGACGCATCAGGTCGTCGTGGAACACCACGTCAAGCACCCAGTGCAGCCGGTTTTCGATCCCCCAGTGGGCGCGGACGGCGCGCGCGAGGAGGGGGGCATCGAGGGGAAGGGAGGAGAGGAAGAAGCGGCGCGCGACGGTGGTCTTGCCGCCGCGTTCGACGCGGGCCCCGGCCATGGCGATGGCCTTGAGGCCGGGGAAGCGCGGCTCTCCGGGGGCGCAACGGTCACCGTTCAGCCAGGCCACGTCATGACTGACCCGGTGGCGGCGGGTCTCAACGCGCCCGTGGTCGGCGTCGGTGGTCTCGAAGGGAGCGAGGCTGCGCTGTTCGGGCGTGTCGAAAAACAGCGCGACCTCTTCGGCCAGGCTGCGCTGGTTGTCCTTCAGCGCCAGAAGATCATCGGCCCCGCGCGCGAGGATGGTTTCGGCGATCTTCGTCTGCGTCCCCATGGCGTCGATGGTGACGAGCGCGCCGGTCAGGTGGAGCCGTTCGAGAAGCAGAGGTATAGCGCTGATTTCATTTGATTTTGCGTCAGTCTTCTCTTGCCCCGGAACCAATCGCTGGCGCGGGGCCCAGGCTGAGACGACATGCAGAGGATGCCGTTCGCCCCCCTTCGCGCGCCGTGAGGTCTTGCCGTCGATGGCGACGATATCGGGTTCGTCCTCGCGCAGGCCCTCCACCCAGGCGGTGAAAGCCCCGGAAAACAGCCCGCCATCAAGCGCATTCATCACGTCGTTCAGCGTGTCATGCGAGGGAATGCCTTGCGCGAAGGGCAAGAGGCCACGCGAGAGTGTCCAGCTTCTGTCGCCCCCACTGGCGGATCTCCACAAAATCCTCCGCCCCTGCAAGCGTCGCGCAGAGCACCAAAAGCATGATCTCCGGCAGGGGATACACCACCTTGCCCCGCTGGCGCGGATCATCAAGGGCCGAAAAATGGCCGGGAAGCGACGGGCGGGACATGCGAAAACCTCCACGATTGAGGTCTCCCATGACTCACGCAATCCGCCCCGCGGGAATCCCACAGGCGTTCAAGCGATTGCCCTGCTCATTCGAGCTACTTGCTTGTCGTAGCGCGGAAATGTACAGTTCTCGCCGATCTCCGCTACAAACATGAATGCTTCATGTCGGGCAGCCGCGCAAGAAGATTCTACAGATCGTGCCTGTAGCTAAAGGGTGTTAGGAAGTTCAGTCATTGCCAACACTTTCTACTGTCATGTTTTATAATGAAGTTTCACTATGGCTCGCAAGCCGGGCGTCGCCTAGATGTTGTGGTGCCAGATCGGTGTTCGATCCTGTGGGAGCTCGCCCGTTCGAATCGTCAGGTCAACAATCCCAGCCTCACGGCGCGCTCGAGCAGCATCTTCACGGATGACGGCTGCCAGCTTGTCCGCCCGCGCGGCGTGCGTTCGCGCATCGCTTCCAGCCGGTTGCAGATCGCCTGAAGCGTGATCTCGGGGTCCGCGCCCTTGATGGCGGCGACGATCACGGGCAGGCGGTCGTCCGTCTCGCGCCGACCGGCTCGGCCCAGCACATTCTCGGGCAGGAAGCCGTCCCGGACATAGGCGTTGACCGCGCGCAAAAGGCGGCTTTGCGTCCACTGGCGTTCGCGGGGGAAGGGGCCGTTGACAATGCGCAGCACGTCCTCCCAAGCCATATCGGGCCGCAGGCGGCGGACATGGGCCACCCAGTCCTGCGCCGTCTCGTTCAGGCGTTCGATGTAG
>JADCEL010000057.1 GCA_020250125.1 Rhodobacter sp. | reverse complement strand
CCCGACCCGGCGGGTGCGAAGCGCCCGCCGGTGGCGGGTCGGGCGCTGCTGGCCGGGGCTTTGGCCCCCGGCTGGTCCTGATCCCGGCGCAGCGCTGTGGCAAGGGCGATGGCCCCTGCCATGGACGCGGTGAAAGTGCCTTCACCCCTCCGGGCGGGAACAGGAAACGCGACCCGCGTTTCCCCCGCCCGCGCGGGACGGTGCCCTGCAGACTGGCAGGTTCAGGCACCACGATAGGCCAGCGCCCGACCCGGCGGGCGGGAAGCGCCCGCCACGGGCGGGTCGGGCGCTGGCCGGGGGCTTTGGCCCCCGGCTGGCCAAGGATCAGCGCAGCGCTGTGGCAGGGGCCATCGCCCCTGCCAGGATGCGCAAAGCGCGCGCGCGGCCGGAACAGGTTGTCGCTTTGCGGTCAGGCAGTCCCTGCGGGCGGCACTTCTTCAGCACCCTGCCAGTGTTCCCCACCTGACAAATGGTTCCCACGGTTCTGTTGTCGTAGTTTCGGTTGCGCGGGGGAAGGGGCGAGGGGCAGCTTTGCGGACCGAGCGGACTTTCCTTCTCTTGCAGATGGGCTACCGTAACCCATGTACAGACTGAAGCCGGGCATCAAGCAAAACCCGCAGCGCCGGTGGCAGTTGCCTGACCGCATATTCTTCGGACACGGCGCATGTCATATCCTAGCGGGCATCTATCTTGAGGTCGCCCCTCTGGCTGGTTTTCACGCCGAGAGGATCATTCCGGGCGAAGGCTATGCAGGCAATCACATTTATGTGACCGATGGCGTCATTGCCTTTGATTTCCGTGGGTATTCCTGCAGGAGAAACCTCCTCGCTCATCACACTTCGGGATGGTCAAGGGTTTCGGCCCCCGGTTGGCGCTGCAAAATCGTCGGCGTGGACTTCGATCTTCTTGAAACCAAAGCCTTGAATGCGCGGAAGATGTTTGGTCCGGACCAGTACCTGATGGACCCGCGACCACGCGCACGCTCCTTTCTCGGCCGTTTCAATCACATGGCCTCAGCCGCAAAGTCGGGCAGTTTCCCCGGTTGAGCAGTGGCAGCGAAGGGCTCGCAGCCGCCATCGGGCATCTTATGTCAAGTGGCGAACACGCTATCCCCGATAGCGGCTTGCAAGACCGGCCAATTGGCTGCGTAACTGCACGGGTCATGCCGGGCTGGACGGGGCAGGAGACGACGATGTCGCTATGGAAGCAGCTTGTGCTGATCTTGGGGCTGGTTGCGGCGGCAACGGTCCTTTCGGCGCGGTTCCTGCCGGCCTCACACCCGTTTCTGCAGCGGATCGGCGTGCTGGCCCCGCTGGAGCGGCTGGGCGTGGCAGCACAGCCCCCGGAGGCCGATGCAGCCCCCGCCAAAGGGGGGCGTCCAGGCGCGGGCGGGGCGGGGGGTGGTCCGGCAATGGTCATTGCGCTGGAAGCGACGCCGCAGGTGATGCGCGACATCGTCACCGCGATCGGCACCGCGCGGGCCGCCCGGTCGGTGACCCTGACGCCCGGGGTTGCGGGCAAGATCAGCACGCTGGCCGTCGCCTCGGGCGATTATGTCACGGCGGGCAGCCTGATTGCCGAACTGGACAGTGAAGCCGCCCGCATCGCGCTGGATCGCGCCGGGTTCCTTGTGGCCGATGCACAGGCCACGATGGACCGCCTGACGCGCCTGCAACGGACGGGGTCGACCACCGAAACCCAGGTGCAGGAAGCCCAGCTGGCGCTTCAGACCGCCCGGCTGGACCTGCGCGATGCCGAATTCGCGCTGTCGCAGCACCGCATCCTGGCCCCGATTGACGGCTGGGTCGGCATTCTTGCCGCCGAGGTGGGCAAGCAGGTTGATCCCGGCACGGAACTGACCCGCATCGAAGACCGCTCCAGCCTGCTGGTGGAGTTCCGGGTGCCGGAACGCATCGTCAGCCGCATTGCCGCCGGTGATCCGGTCAGCGCCGCCCCCCTGGCCGATCCGGCGCTGAAGCTTGCCGGCACGATCCGCGCCCTGGACAACCGGGTGGATGAAACCAGCCGCACCCTGCTGGTGCAGGCCGCCATCGCCAATGGCGAGGATCGCCTGCGCCCCGGCATGGCGCTGCGCATGACGCTGGCCTTCACCGGCGAAAGTCACCCCGCAGTCGATCCGCTGTCGATCCAGTGGGGGGCGGACGGTGCCTTTGTCTGGGCCGTGCGGGGGGGCAAGGCGCTGCGCCTGCCGGTCCGCATCCAGCAGCGCAACAGCGATGCGGTGCTGGTTGACGGCGATTTCCAGCCTGGCGACCTTGTTGTGACCGAAGGGGTGCAGGCCCTGCGCCCCGGTGCCGAGGTGCAGCTTGCCCCGCCGGACGGGGCCGCCCCGGCCCCGAAAAGCTGATGTCCGCCCCCCGCCCCGCGCTGGACGATGCCGCCCTTGCCGGTTCCGCCACCGCACTCTTCGTGCGCCGCCCGATCCTGGCCTTTGTGCTGAACGCGATGATCGTGCTGGCGGGGCTGGCCGCGCTGTCGGGTGCGGAAATCCGCGAACTGCCGGACGTGGACAGCCCGGTGGTATCGATCAGCACGACTTTTGACGGGGCTGCGCCCGAAACCATCGACCGCGAAATCACAGCGGTGATCGAAGGCGCTGCGGGCCGGGTGGCGGGGGTCAAATCGATCTCGTCCTCGTCCCGGCAGGGATCAAGCCGGGTCACGGTGGAATTCCGCGATGACGTCGACCTTGACGTGGCCGCGACCGATCTGCGCGATGCCATCGCCCGCATCCGCAACAGCCTGCCCGATGACGCGGACGAACCGCGCGTGGTCAAGGCCGATGCCAATTCTGACGCCGTGCTGCGCATTGCCGTCACCTCGGCCAGCCGCAGCGCGCAGGACCTGACCCGGCTGGTGGAAGACACGGTGCAGGACCGCCTGCTGGCCGCCCCCGGTGTCGCCGACCTGCAGATCTTCGGCGACCGCGAGCAGGTGTTCCGCGTGGACATCGACGCGATGCAGCTGGCCAGCCGGGGCCTGACGCTGGCCGATCTGCGCAACTCGCTGGCCAATGTGGCCTTTGACGCGCCCGCAGGCGAGCTCAGTTCCAGCCGCCAGAGCATTCTGGTGCGCACCACGGCCCCGGTCACCTCGGCCCCCGAGTTCGAGGCGCTGGAAGTGGCCCCCGATGTCCGGCTGGGCGATGTGGCGCAGGTGACGCTGGGGCCGGAACCGGGGGCCTCGATCCTGCGGGCCAATGGCGAAACCGGCATCGGCCTGGGCATCATCCGGCAGGCGCAAAGCAATACGCTGGAAATCTCGGCGGCGGTGCGGCAGATCGTGGCGGATGTGCAGCCGATCCTGCCGCCCGATGTGCGCATCTTCATCACCTCGGACACCGCCACCTTCATCGACGGCGCAATCCACGAGGTGGAAATCGCGCTTGCGCTGTCGGTGCTGATCGTGACCGCGATCATCTATGTCTTCCTGCGCGATATCCGCGCCACGCTGATCCCGGCCATCGCCATTCCGGTGGCGCTGACCGGCACGCTGGCGGCACTCTGGCTGGCGGGATTCTCGATCAACATCCTGACCCTGCTGGCGCTGGTGCTTGCCACCGGCATGGTGGTGGATGATGCCATCGTGGTGCTGGAAAACATCGTGCGCCGCCGGTCCGAGGGCATGGGTGCCCGCGCCGCCGCCGTGCTGGGCACGCAGCAGGTGGTCTTTGCCGTCATCGCCACCACCACCACGCTGGCGGCGGTGTTCATTCCGCTGTCCTTCCTGCCGGGTCAAACGGGGGGGCTGTTCCGCGAGTTCGGCTTCACCCTTGCCGTTTCGGTGCTGCTGTCTTCGGTCACGGCGCTGACGCTGTGCCCGGTCTTGGCCAGCCGCTGGCTGCGCCCGGCGGACGGGGGCCGCGACGCGCGGGGGCCGATGGTCTGGCTGGGCAACCGTCTTGCCGGGTTCTACGCGGCCACACTGCGCCTGGCGCTGGCGGCCCCCCTGGTGGCGGTGACGGCGGCGCTGATCTTTGCCGCCGTCGCGGCGCTGCTGTTCACCGGCCTGCGGCAGGAACTGACCCCGCCCGAAGACCGTGCGCTGATCCTTCTCAGCATCCAGGCGCCGCAGGGCGTGGCGCTGGACTATACCGACGGCAAGATGCGCGACATCGAGGCGCTGCTGGAACCGCTGCGCGCCAGCGGCGAGGTGACGAATGTCTTCGCCATCGCCGGACAGGGGTCCGACAGCCGGGGTTTCATGGTGATCTCGCTGGCCGACTGGGCCAAGCGCAGCCGCAGCCAGCAAGAGATTGCCGCCGGCATCACCGCCCAGCTGCGCGGCATCATCGGCATCCGCGCCTTTGCGATCCAGTCCAATTCGCTGGGCATCCGGGGCGCGGGCAGCGGGCTGTCCTTTGCCGTGGTGGGGAATGATTACGCCACGCTGGCCGACAGCGCGCGCAAGCTGGCAGAGGCGATGGAACAGAACCCGGCCTTCGGTCAGGTGCGCCTTGGCTATGACACGACGCAGCCGCAGCTGTTCATCGAGGTGGACCGCGCCCGCGCCGCCGACCTGGGCATCAACATTGATGGCATGGGCGAGGCATTGCAGGCGGTGCTGGACGGGCGCAGGGTGGGTACCGTGTTCCTGAACGACGAAAGCTTTGACATCCGGCTGGTGTCGACCGCCGATCCGGTGAACGATCCGGCCGATCTGGAACGGGTCTTCGTGCGGGCGGGCGATGGCAAGATGGTGCCGGTTTCCACCTTTGTCAGCCTGACCGAACGCGCCATTGCCCCCGAACTCAGCCGCGAGGCGCAGATGCGGTCGGTCCCCGTCAGCGCCAGCCTGACCCCGGCCCTGCCGCTGGGCGCGGCCCTGGCCGAAGTGACGCGGCTGGCCGCCGATGTGCTGCCCCCCGACAGCCGCATCGTGCCGCTGGCCGAGGCGGCGACGCTGAATGAAACCTCGTCCGGGCTGCTGCTGACCTTCGGCTTTGCGATCCTGATCGTGTTTCTGGTGCTGGCCGCACAGTTCGAAAGCTTTGTCTCTGCCGTGATCGTCATGGCCACCGTTCCCCTCGGGCTGGCCTGCGCCATCTTTGCCCTGGTGCTGACCGGGGGCAGCCTGAATGTCTACAGCCAGATCGGGCTGGTGCTGCTGGTGGGGATCATGGCCAAGAACGGGATTCTGATCGTCGAGTTCGCCAACCAGCTGCGCGACGAGGGCGCATCGGTGCGGCAGGCGATCGAGCGCGCCTCAATCATCCGGCTGCGCCCGGTGATGATGACGATGGTGGCCACGGTTCTGGGGGGGCTGCCGCTGATCTTCGCCTTCGGTGCCGGGGCCGAGGCGCGCGCGGTGCTGGGATGGATCATCGTGGGCGGGCTGGGGCTGGCCACCATCGCCACGCTTTACATCACGCCGGTCGCCTATCTGCTGCTGGCGGGCCTGTCAAAGCCGAAGGCGGCAGAGACCGCCCTGCTGCGGCGCGAGCTGCAGGAGGCGGCGGGGCGGCTTTCCGGACGGTAGGGCAAGGCGCGCCGCAGCGGAGCTTTTTGCCGGGGCCCGCCGGTTGCGGGGGCCGCAGTCGGACAGAGGTTTTCTGTCAAACTGGCAATACAAAGCGTAAGCTGAGGGAATCGGGATGAAGAGGGCCGGTTGTCACCCCAGCCGGCGCACCAGTGACAGGAGATTCCATTGCCGCGCTTTCCTTTGTTGTTCCTGTGTGCCTGCCTGTCCGCCTGGACCCTGCCTGCCAGCGCCGAACCGGCTGATCCGCTGAACCGGACAGTCCTGCCCATTGCAACGCCCCCCTTCCAGGGGACCATCGGGTTGAATTCCAAAGACTCCGAACCGTTCTTTCCGCCCGCCGTCACTGCCCCCGAAGGCGCGCCCAACGTGCTTCTGGTCATGCTGGACGATGTGGGCTTTGGCGCAACAAGTGCATTCGGTGGCATCATCGAAACGCCCAGGCTGGATGCCCTGGCTGCCGAGGGGTTGCGGTACAACCGCTTCCACACCACCGCCGTCTGTTCCCCCACGCGCGCGGCCCTGATCACCGGGCGCAATCACCATATGGCGCATACCGGCGTGGTGATGGAGATGGCCACAGGCTATGACGGCTACAACAGTCTGCTCGGCAAGGATATGGCAACCATTGGCGAGATTCTGAAAGACAACGGTTACAACACCGCCTGGTTCGGCAAGAACCACAACGTGTCTGACTGGGAATCCACCCAGGCCGGCCCCTTCGACCGCTGGCCGACAGGTCTGGGGTTTGAAAAGTTCTACGGCTTCATTGGCGGTGTGGCGAACAACTGGCGCCCCGCGCTGTTCGATGGCACGACACCGATCGAGCCTGCGGTGGGCAACCCCGACTACAACCTTGACTATGATCTGGCGGACCAGGCGATTGCCTGGATCACGATGCAGCAGACAGTGGCACCCGACAAACCCTTCTTTGCCTATATCGCCCCAGGCGCCATTCATGCCCCGCAACACGCAAAACCCGAATGGATAGCCAGGTACAAAGGCAAGTTTGACATGGGCTGGGACGAGATGCGGGAACAGATCTTTGCCCGGCAGAAGGAAATGGGCATCATCCCCGCCGATGCCGAACTGACACCGCGCCCGGAAGAATTGCCAGGGTGGGAGTCGATGGACGCGCGGCAGAAAAAGGTGATGGCCCATATGATGGAGGTTGCCGCCGGGCAATTGTCGCAGGCGGATTACAACTTTGGCCGGGTCATGGATGCCATCGACGCGCTGGGCGAAGCCGGCAACACCCTGGTGATATTCGTCATCGGTGACAACGGCGGCAGTGGCGAAGGCACCTTGCAGGGCGTGTTCAATGACATGAACATCGTCTCGCAAAGCACAGAGACGCTTGACTATCTGGAAGCCAATATGAATGACATGGGCAGCTGGAAGTCATCCAACCTTTATGGCGTGCCCTGGGCCTGGGCGACCAACACCCCCTTCAAATGGACCAAGCAGGTGGCCAGCCATTTTGGCGGCACCCGCAATGGACTGATCGTTTCCTGGCCCGAAAGAATAAAGGCGCACGGGGAAATCCGGACGCAGTTCACCCATGTGATCGACATTGTGCCAACCATCCTGGAAGCCGCATATCTGCCCGAACCGGTCTCGGTCAACGGGGTGGACCAGTCCCCGATCCAGGGCATCAGCATGGTCTACAGCTTTGACGATGCTGCGGCCGAAAGCCGCCGCAAGACCCAGTATTTCGAGATTTTCGGGAACTCGGGCATTTACCATGACGGCTGGTTCGCCGGCACCAGACCGTTCCGCCTGCCGTGGAGCGGCGTGGGGACCGATGTGGATGTGCTGACCACCGAGTGGGAGCTTTACAACATCAGCCAGGACTTCTCGCAGGCCCATAACCTTGCCGCCGAGATGCCCGAAAAGCTGCGCGAAATGCAGGTGCGCTTCTATGCCGAGGCTGCGAAGAACAATGTGCTGCCGATTCAGACCTCTGCCGCCGAGCGGTTCGGCGAAGGCATCCGGCCCAGCCTTGTGGGGGATCGCACATCGTTCACCTATACAGCGGGCCTGAAGCGCATTCCCGAAGGTGCCGCCCCCCCGATCAAGAACCGGACGTGGAGCCTGACTGCCGATGTCACGCTGACCGGGGGCGATTCTGGCGTGATTGCTACGGAAGGGGGAATCCTCGCCGGCTGGGCGCTGTATTTCGACGCCGGCAAACCTGTGTTCAGCTACAGTTTCACCAATGGCGAAAGGTGGCGCATCGCCGCCGAAGAACCACTGCCAGCGGGGACACACAAGATCGTCATGACCTTCACCTACGACGGCAACGGCGTGGGCAAGGGCGGTGACGTGACCCTTGCTGCGGGTGACAGGGTAGTGGCCGAAGGGCGCGTGGAACGGACCGTTCCCTTCCGCTTCTCGACCGAAGAAACCTTTGACGTCGGTGAAGATACCGGCACACCGGTGGACCTGTCTTACGACGTGCCTGCCGTTTTCAGCGGGGAATTGGGCAAGGTCGTGATCGATCTGAAATAGCAGACTGCGGCGGTTGACCCGGTGAAAAAGCCCGGTTTCCGGCAAAGGTCAGGCACTGGAACCTGCTGCCAAGCAACCTGACCAGCGGCGTAGCCTGGTCACCAACGATCCGGGAACACTGGTACCGACGCCCCGGCTCGAACGGGGGACCCCCAGATCCACAATCTGGTGCTCTAACCAACTGAGCTACGTCGGCACGCAACCGCGATGTACCGTTGCGACCCGGTGATTGCAAGCGGAAGTCTGCGCCCCGCTGCCCGCCTGTCCCCAAGTGCTGCGCCGTGGGGGCCGGGCCACCCCCGGCGGGTTTTCCTTGCGAAAGCCGGGCCAAAGCGCTACGCCGCATACCTTGACGCAGCGGGGCCGACATGGGCATTGACAAGCAAAGCGACATCGCCGCCAACCTGCAGATCGGCCCGACCAGCCTTGGCATGGTCCGCATCTATGTCGAGGCAGAGGGCGTGGATCTGCCGCTGGATTTCGAACCCGAAGAGGCCGAGGAAATTGCCGAAGAACTGCGCGCCGCCGCCGAACGCGCCCGCGCCATGGCCAGGTCCGATGCCCCGAAAGCGCCTAAACCGGCATCGCGCGGGTAGCTCTGCGGTCCCGCTGTTCCGCCTTCGGCATGACCTTCATGACCTATGGTCCTGACGGGGCTTAAGGGCGCGTTTTGCCGCCCCCCGGCAGGGCGCGGGGTCCGACCGGGCTGATCGGGATGCCAGCTTTGGTCATGGAGGTTCCCTTCCATCGCGGTGCTTCACCGCCCGCCACCCTGGCTCATCAAGGCCGCCGGGGGGCCACCCCATAGGTGACAGACAGCTTCCGGGGGCTGCGCGGGTGATGGACGGGCAAATGCGCGCCTTGACGCGCGGGCAAAGCTGAAGTCCGGGTTTGCCGGTTGACAGGCTGGCGACGCAGATGGTACCCGATGGCCTGTGTCGGGAAACGCAGAGACATCAATCGTTTGCCCGGCGGGTTGTTAGCTCAGCCGGTAGAGCGCTTCGTTTACACCGAAGATGTCGGGGGTTCGAATCCCTCACAACCCACCAACATATTGAAAGAGAAGGGCTTTATCGCCCCTGTTTCAACAGGGGTACCCTTGGGATGCCCCGGCAACCGGCCAGGGGAAGGCGCGTCAGCCTGCCGCCGGAGTTGTCCAGAAGCGGACAGGGATACGCGCCTCGGCACGCGACCCCAAAGGCACTCGGCACGGTTGTTCGGACTGGCGCAAAGATCGTACTTGCAGGGCAAACCGGTGCAGATGCCGCCGGAGCGGGCCGTTGACAGGCTGCCGTCAGCGCCCGCCAAGACCGGCGCGGCAGTGACGCCCGAAGCACCGTCCAGGGCGGTCAACTGCCGATAAGGGAACGTCTGCGGGAAAGCACGGGCGGGATTGCGCTTTTCTGGTTCGGCAAGACGCTTTGCAGGTTCACGCCGCATCACGCGGAACCGGTGTTTCCGGCGATCTGCCTGCGCGTGACCGGGCTGGTCGAACCCTTCATCCTTCGGGCCATCACCGGCCGGATTCTGCCGTTCCAGCGCGCGGCATCCCTGATTGTCGTCATGTACCCTGCCCCGGCCGCATGGCCCTGACACAATCTGCGCATGTGAAACGGAACCGGGAACAGACGAACCGCGCGGGGCATGGTCTGAACCTTGTCAGAGTCGCAGCCTTCGATTTGCCTGCTGCGGCCGCGCGCGACGATACGCGGGGCGGTTATGGCAAGCGGCATGTCCCTGTGCCGGTTCGGACCTGCGGCAGGCGTCACGTCTGCCTCTGGACAATCCGGGCGGGCCGGATGCGGCCGATCAGCCTGCGACGGGCGGGCGCGCGGCAATCCCGCAGGCAAAAGTCACATTGACCAAAGCGGCAAGGTGCCGGAACCGGGCAAGGTCTGGCCGCAAAAGGCCAGGTCCGCCGCCAGCATCCCCGATCTGTCCGCGCCTTTCCGCCGCCAGGGCCTGGCCGCCCCGCCCAAGTCGGGCCGCAGAACGCGCGTGATCCCGCAGCATGACCGGGATGTTCCGGCGCGGCTCAAGGCCGAAAGGCGGCCGGCAGACAGGGGCGGATGCCGCCGTGCGACGGGCACCGGGGTGCAGGCACCTCACCCGCCGACCCTTCGCGGTCCCCTGAACGGCGGCATCCCGCAAATCGGTGCCGCCGCCCGGCACGGACCGGCGGGGGGATGCCCCCTTGCTTCAGTTCTTGGGAACCTGAAGGCCTTGCACATACTGGCCCAGCTGCACCAGCCGGACCGGTGTTGGCGTGGCGATGCCGTCGCCGCTGTCAAACAGAACAAGGTTGCCGTCCAGCAGCGGGGCGAACCTTGGCATCACCCGGCCATCCTCCTGCGCATAGCCCCAGATATGGGCCATCACGCGCGTCATCGGGAAAGTGCCGCCGTTGCGCGCCGAGATCGTGGTCAGGTTCGCCGGGGCCTTGGACAGCGAGGCGGCCGCCTCGCCATTGCCGGTGCCGCCCGAGCCGTGGCAGGTGGCGCAATAGCTTTGGAAATCCTGCGCCCCCGTCGGGACCGCCCCGGCGGTTTCGGTCGTTGCGCCGGGAACACAGGCGGCAAGACCGGTCATCAGGACCAGCGGCGCGATCAGGGCAAAGGGCTTTACAGGCTGCATCGACACCTCCTTGTTCTGTTTTGCCGGATCAAACCATGTCGGCCCGCGTCGCGCAATCGCGTTGCGCGGATGCGGTGCCCGGACCTGGGTGTTCGCCGGGCCGGAAATGGCCCTGGCCCCCGTTCGGCTTCGCCCGCCGTCATTCTGCCCGGGGGCCGGGGCGAGGCTCAAGCCCGGCGCGCGAAAGGCGTGTCCGCCCGTTCGGGTCCGGCGATACCTCGTCAGGCCGCCACGCGCCCCGCCTCCAGCCGCACGATTCGGTCCATCCGCGCGGCCAGCGCCGGATTATGCGTGGCGATCAGCGCCGAAAGCCCGGTTTCGCGCACCACCTCCATCAGGGTGGCAAAGACCTGATCGGATGTCGCGGGGTCCAGATTGCCGGTGGGCTCATCGGCCAGCAGCAGCTTTGGCCGGTTCGCGAGCGCCCGGCAAAAGGCCACACGCTGCTGCTCGCCGCCCGACAGCGCCGCCGGGCGGTGGCCGGCCCGCGCGGCGATGCCGACGCGGGACAGAAGGCTCATCGCCCGCGCTTCGGCCGCCCCGCGCGCCTCTCCATTGGCAAGCTGCGGCAGGACGATGTTTTCCAGCGCCGAGAATTCCGGCAGAAGGTGGTGGAACTGGTAGATGAAGCCGACCTCTGCGCGCCGCGCGGCAGTGCGGGCGCGGTCGCCCAGCCCCCCCATCGCCCGGCCCGCCAGCCGCACCTGGCCCGCATCCGGCGTGTCGAGCAGCCCGGCGATGTGCAGCAGCGTCGATTTGCCGGCCCCCGACGGGGCCACCAGCGCCACAACCTCGCCCGCCGCCACCGACAGCGTGGCACCGCGCAGCACCTGCACCTCGCCGGGGGTGCCCGCGTTGTAGGTCTTGGTGATGCCGTCCAGCACCAGCATCGGCTCATTCATAGCGCAGCGCCTCGACCGGGTTCATCCGGGCGGCGCGCCGCGCCGGAAAGATGGTGACGATGAACGACAGGCCCAGGGACAGGGCGACGGCAGACAGAACGTCGGCCACTTGCAGCTTTGCCGGCAGCGCATAGATGCCCCGGATCGACGGGTCCCAGACCCCGCCGCCAGAGACATAGTTCACCAGCGAAAAGACCGGGTCGATGTAGATTGCAAACAGGCAGCCCAGGATCACGCCCAGTGCGGTGCCGATCAGCCCGGTGAAGGCCCCGCAGATGAAGAAGATGCGCAGGACCGACCCTTCGGTCAGCCCCATGGTGCGCAGGATGCCGATGTCGCGCCCCTTGTTCTTCACCAGCATGATCAGCCCCGAGATGATGTTCATCGCCGCAATCAGCACCAGGATCGACAGGATGATGAACATCACATTGTCCTCGATATCCAGCGCGCGCAGGAAACTGCCTGCGGAATCGCGCCAGGACCACAGCAGGGTGCGCCCGTCCCCTGCCGCCAGCAGCGCCGGGGTCAGGTCATCAACCCGGTCGGGATCCGTGACCATCACCTCGATCTCATCGGCCATGCCTTCACGGTTGAAATAGGCCTGAGCCTCGGCAAAGGGCATGTAGACGCGGGTCTGGTCAATGTCCCAGCGGCCGACGGTGAAGACATAGACCACCTCATAGGCATTGACGCGCGGGCTGGTGCCGAAGGCGGTCTTCACCCCGTCCGGCGCAATCAGCCGGATGCGGTCGCCCACCGTCACCCCCAGCTCGCGCGCCACACCCGAACCGATGGCAATCCCCTCGTCAAAGCGGGCGATATCGCCTGCGCTGAGCGCCGAGGGCGCTATGCGCGGCAGGGTGCGCAGGTCTTCGCTGCGGATGCCAAGAACCTGCACCCCGGCGTTGCGCCCGGCTTGCGTGGCCATGGCCTGGCCCCTGATCAGCGGGGCCGCGCGGGTAACCCCCGCCACGCCGCGCAGGCGCGCCGCCAATGCGTCGTAATCCTGAATGGTCCGCAGTGTCTGGCCGGTTTCCGCCACCCAGGGGGCGGAATAGACGGTGACATGGGCATTGGCCCCCAGGATCGTATCGACAAACTCTGCCCGGAAGCCCGCCCGCACCGCCAGCGTCGCGATCAGGGCAAAGACGGCCAGGGTGATGCCGATCAGGCTGATCCAGGTCATGACAGACACGCCGCCCTCGGCCCGCCGCGCCCGCAGATAGCGCCAGGCGATCATCCATTCGAAACCGGCAAAGGGGGGGGTGGCCATCTGGGTCCTTCCGGAATCACAGGCTTTGGCCGTGTTTCTTTTCGGCTCAAATACCCTCGGGGGGTCCGGGGGGCAGACAGCCCCCCGGACGGTCGGCAGGGCGCGCGGTCAGACGCCCTGGTAGATCGCGGCCACGCGGGCCACGGCCTCTTCCGCCGCCATCTCTTCGCTCACCCCCGTCCGCCGCGAGGTCAGTTCCACCTTGCCGGCGGCCAGGCCGCGCGGGCCGACGGTGATCCGCCACGGCAGGCCGATCAGGTCCATCGTGGCGAATTTCGCCCCCGCCCGCTCGTCGCGGTCATCGTAAAGCGGGTCAAGCCCGCGGGCGGCCAGCGCCGTGTAAAGGCCGGCACAGGCGGCGTCCGTGGCGCTGTCGCCCTGCTTGAGGTTGACAAGGCCGACATGGAACGGCGTCACGCCTTCGGGCCAGATGATGCCCCGGTCATCATGGCTGGCCTCGATGATCGCGCCCAGCAGGCGCGACACACCGATGCCATGGCTGCCCATCTGCACCGGCACGCGTTCGCCCTTGTCATTCACCACGACAGCACCCATCGGTTCGGAATACTTCGTGCCGAAGAAGAAGATCTGCCCCACCTCGATTGCGCGCGAGGATTTGCGGCGCGCCTCGGGGATGGCGGCATAGATCGCGGCCTCGTGCGTTTCATCGGTGCGGGCATAGGGGGTGGTCCATTCCCTGACGATGGCCGCGCATTCGGCGCGGTCGTCATAGTTCACCACGCGGTCGCCAAAGGTCAGGTCGGTGATCGCGGAGTCGTAGAAGACCTCGCTTTCGCCCGTGGCGGCCAGCACCAGGAATTCATGGGTATTGTCGCCGCCAATGGGGCCGGATGCGGCGCGCATCGGGATGGCTTTCAGCCCCATGCGTTCATAGGTGCGCAGGTAGCTGACCATGTGGCGGTTGTAGGCGTGCAGGGCAGCGTCAACATCGATGTCGAAATTGTAGCCATCCTTCATCAGAAACTCGCGGCCCCGCATCACGCCGAAGCGGGGGCGGATCTCGTCGCGGAATTTCCACTGGATGTGATACAGGGTCAGCGGCAGGTCCTTGTAGCTGGTCACATGGGCGCGGAAGATGTCGGTGATCATCTCTTCGTTCGTCGGCCCGTAGAGCATGTCGCGCTTGTGCCGGTCGGTGATGCGCAGCATTTCCTCGCCATAGTCGTCATAGCGCCCGCTTTCGCGCCACAGGTCGGCAGGCTGCAGGGTGGGCATCAGCAGCGGGATGTGACCGGCCCTGATCTGTTCCTCATGCACGATCTGTTCGATCCGGCGCAGCACCTTGAAGCCCAGCGGCAGCCAGGAATAGATGCCTGCCGCCTGCTGCTTGATCATGCCCGCGCGCAGCATGTAGCGGTGGCTGACGATCTGCGCCTCGGACGGGTTTTCCTTGAGCACGGGCAGGAAATAGCGGGACAGACGCATCGGGCACCCTTTCGGCCTGGTTTGCCCGTTCCTAGCGGGAAGCCATGGGGCAGGCAAGCGGGCTGACCGGCGGGGGGCGGCGGGTCGGGGGGTGTCCCACGGCGGGCGGGTTGGCCGGGGCAATGGGGTCAAGGGGTTGGCAGGCGGGATTTGCCGGTTTTGAACCCCGAAATTCCCGCTGCATCCGGCGGTCGAAGCAAACCCGGCCACCCCGATCCGAACCCGCACCCTATGGGTGATCCATCAAACACACCCCGCCGCGCCGACAACACCATGATCGATATGCGAAACAACGTCAGAAGCACATCTGGATCAGAAGATTATCCGGGGAATGCGGGCTGAAGAGCATCCCTTCGACGATGAACTTCGGAAATGGCGGGACGATCCCGCGAACGACACCCCGCCGCCTCCCCATTCTTGATTTGGCGAACGTGGCGGGGTGACGGGGTGATCCCTGCTTTACCCGCGCAGCGCCGGTTTCATCGCCCCAGCCCGGTCAGCGGACCTTCCGGTGGAAGGTCCGCCGGGCCGTTGCCGGAGTGTGCCAAGCCCGAAGGCAAGGGGCCATCCGCTGGCGCAGACGCAGGTAAATCCGGCCGCGCTTGACCGGGCGGGCGCGAACGCGCCTGCCACGGGGTGAGGGCCGCCCGGACGATCTGCCAGTGGCAGATCGTCAGGCCCGAACGCACTGCGCGCAAGCGCAGGGCCGGGCAGCAGGCGCGGCCGTCGGGGCAATGCCCCGACTTGGCGCGGGCCAAATCCAGCAAGACAAGGAGCCAAAGCTCAGCAGCGGGACGAACCCCGCCCGATCTGCGCAACGCCAGTTGCATCGCCCCGGCCCGGTCAGCGGACCTTCCGGTGGAAGGTCCGCCGGGCCGTTGCCGGAGGGCGCAAGCCCGCAGGCAAGGGGCCATCAGCACGCCTGACGCCGGTAAATCCGGCCGCGCCTGACCGGGCGGGCGCGAACGCGCCTGCCCAGGGGCGGGCAGGCGCGGCTGGATTTGGCGCGGGCCAAATCCAGCAAGACAAGGAGCCAAAGCTCAGCGGCGGGATGAACCCCGCCCGATCTGCGCAACGCCAGTTGCATCGCCCCGGCCCGGTCAGCGGACCTTCCAGTGGAAGGTCCGCCGGGCCGTTGCCAGAGCGCGCAAGCGCGTTGGCAAGGGGCCATCAGCACGCCTGACGCCTGGAAAATCCGGCCGCGCCTGACCGGGCGGGCGCGAACGCGCCTGCCACGGGGTGAGGGCCGCCCGGACGATCTGCCAGTGGCAGATCGTCAGGCCCGAACGCACTGCGCGCAAGCGCAGGGCCGGGCAGCAGGCGCGGCCGTCGGGGCAAT
>JADCEL010000056.1 GCA_020250125.1 Rhodobacter sp. | reverse complement strand
GGTCCAGATACCAGCGCAGCGTCGTGGCTGGGGCGATGGCCCCTGCCAGAGAAGCGGTGACAGCGCTTTCGTCAGTACGGGCGGGACCCGGAGACGCACAGCGTTTCCCCCGCCCGCGCGGGACGGTGCCACCAAGACCCGTGCAACCCGCACCAACAGAGGCCAGCGCCCGACCCGGCGGGCGGGAAGCGCCCGCCATGGGCGGGTCGGGCGCTGTCCGGGGGCTGTGGCCCCCGGCTGGTCAAGGGGCAGCGCGGTGCTGTCGCAGGGGCGATGGCCCTGGCCGGGATGCGCAAAGCGCGCGCGCAGGTGCAAGTCTTTCCCGCTTTTCGGCCAGGCAACCCTTGCGGCCGGCACTTTTCAGCACCCTGTTAAGCCCCGGTTCATGATGTTGCGTCAGTCTGGCCGAAGGGGCAGGTGCCAGAAGGCACAGTGACAGGTCAGAGCGTGGAATGGACATCGCCGAGCGGCTTGCAAAGGAACGGCGGGGCAGACTGGCGGCGGAACGGCTTCTGGAACAGAAGCAGCGCGAACTCTTTGCCGCGAATGAGAAGCTGGCGCTTCATGCCCGGTCCTTGTCCGACCAGATCGTCGAGCAAAGGCAGGCGGTGCGCAGCGCCCTGTCCGAAGCCGAGGTGCTGAAGGGCCAGAACAGCCGCTTTCTGACCGATCTGGAAAACGCGCATACGGCGGCTGTCATGGCAGAACGGCGCCTTTGGGATTCGATCAATACGATCCGCGACGGCTTTGCGGTGTTTGATCCCGCGCAACGGCTGGTCGCCGCCAACCGGGCCTATCTTGCCGCCTTTGACGGTCTGGCTGTTGCCCCGGGGCTGGGCTACGACAGCATCCTGCGCTGGGCGGCAGAGCAGGCCATCGTCGATACCGGCGGGCTGCCGGTGGATGCCTGGGTTGACGCCATGATGGCGCGCTGGGACAGTGATCCGATCGAACCGGTCGTTCTGAAATTCTCCAACAATACCTGGGTGCGCATCGTCGACCGCCGCGCACGCGACGGCGATATGGTGACACTTGCCGTCGACATCACCGAACAGATGCGCATCTGGGCCGCCATCGAGGCTATCCCGGACGGTTTCGTTCTGTTTGACAGGGACGACCGCCTGCTGGCCTGCAACCAGCGCTACCGCGACATCTATCCAGAATCAGCACCGGCCATGGTGCCCGGTGCCAGGTTCGAGGATATCCTGCGCTACGGTCTGGACCACGGCCAGCATGCTGATGCGGTGGGCCGCGAAGAGGCCTGGCTGGCCGAACGTCTGGCGCAGCACCGCCAGTCCGATGGCGTGCATGAGCAGCAGCTGCGCGACGGGCGCTGGCTGCGTGCCCATGACCACCGCACACCGGATGGCGGGCGCGTCGGCCTGCGCGTTGACATCTCCTGGGCCAAGCAACAGCAGGCCGCGCTGGAAGCCGCCCGGCAGGCGGCAGAGGCCGCGAACCGCGCCAAGTCGGCCTTCCTGGCCAACATGAGCCACGAAATCCGCACGCCGATGAACGGGGTGGTGGGCATGGCCGAACTGCTGTGCGACACCGCCCTGTCAAACGAGCAGCGCCTGTTTGCCGAAACCATCCGGTCCTCGGGCGAGGCGCTTCTGGTCATCATCAATGACATCCTTGATTATTCAAAGATCGAGGCCGAACGGCTTACCCTGCAACCCGAACCCTTCGACCTGGAGCGGACGATCCACGAGGTCGCCATGCTGCTTCAGCCCCGTGCCCGCGCCAAGGGCATCAGCCTGGTGATCGATTTCGACCTGTTCCTGCCGACGCGCTATGTCGGTGATCCGGTGCGGCTGCGGCAGGTGATGACCAACCTGATGGGCAATGCCGTGAAATTCACCGATACCGGGCAGGTGCTTGTCCGGGTCGTGGGCCTGGAAACCCAAGCGGGCGGGCAGCAGCTTCATGTCACGGTGGAAGATTCCGGCATCGGCATTGCGGCCGAGCATCTGGACCACATCTTCGGCGAGTTCAATCAGGTCGATGCCGAAACCGACCGCAGGTTCGAGGGAACCGGCCTCGGTCTGGCCATCACCCGGCGCCTGGTCGAACGCATGGGCGGCATCGTCTGGGTGGACAGCGAATTGGGCAAGGGATCCTGCTTTGGCTTCCGGGTGGAGCTGCCGGTGGCCGAGACCGGCGGGGTGCCCCCGGCGCAGATACGGCTGCGCCGGGCGCTTGTCGTGGACACGCAGTTCATCAACCGGACCATCCTGGAACGGCAGCTGGGCACCTGCGGGATCGAGGTGGTCCAATGCCGGTCGGCACCCGATGCCCTGGCCGCGCTGCAACAGGACAGCGCGATCGATCTGCTGGTGACGGACCATGATCTGCCCGAGATGGACGGGCTTGATCTGGCGCAAAGGGCGCGGCAGGCCGGATATGCCCTGCCCATCGTGCTTTTGTCGTCGAACCCGGCCGAGGTGCGGGCCCTGCCGCAGGCCGATATCCTGGCGGCGGTGCTGCAGAAACCCGTCCTGCGGTCCGATCTGTACCGCCGCCTTCAGGGCCTGTCCGCAACCGCCGCCCCGCCCGAGGCAAAAGCCCTGCCGCCCCCGGCCGAAGGGCGCCTGATGCGCGTGCTGGCCGCCGAGGACAACAGGACAAACCAGCTGGTGTTCCGGAAGATGACAAAGCATTTGTCCATCGACCTTGTCTTTGCCAGCAATGGCCGCGAAGCGCTGGATCTGTTCCAGTCCTGGCATCCGGACCTGATCATGATGGATGTCTCGATGCCCGAGATGGACGGCCGCGATGCGACCAAAGCGATCAGGGCGCTTGAGGCGCATCTTGGCGGCCATGTTCCCATCGTGGCGCTGACCGCCCATGCGATGGAGGGCGACGAAACCGGGATTCTGGCGTCCGGCATGGACCGCTATCTGACAAAGCCCCTGCGCAAATCGGCGATCACGGATCTGATCATCGCCTTTTGTCCGCCGGATGCCCGGCCGGCAGCCGCAGCTGTGGTGCTGGAAGCCGGATAGAACCCTCAGGCGGCGCGGCGCAGGAACGCCCAGCGGTCACCGTCGCTGAGCTGCGGCTGAAAGCGGTAGCCGCCCAGATCGAAGTCCTGAATGGACGCAGGGTCTGTCAGGCGGTTCTCGGCGATGAACCGCGCCATCGCCCCGCGCGCCTGCTTGGCAAAGAAGCTGACGATCCTGGGATCACCGGCCTTGTCTTCCAGGAAGACCGGCGTGATCACCCGCAGCGTCAGCGCACTTTTGTCCACGGCACCGAAGTATTCCAGTGACGCACAGTTCACCACGATCCCGGTGCCGACGGTCTTTGCCTGGGCGTTCAGCGCCCGCGCCAGGCGCTTGCCCCAATAGCCATAAAGGTCGGCGGCCCTGGCTGTGGCCAGCTTGCTGCCCATTTCCAGCCGGTAGGGCCGGATCGCGTCCAGCGGGCGCAGCAGGCCGTAGAGACCGGACAGAATCCGCAGCCGGTCCTGCGCCCAGCGCAGGGCGTCTTCGGACAGCGTCCTTGCCTCCAGCCCGATATAGGTATCCCCGGCAAAGGTCAGGGCCGCCGGGCGCAGCTGATCCGCCTGCGGGTCATCGGCAAAGCATCGGAACCGGTCCCGGTTCAGGACCGCCAGCGGTTCCGAAATGGTCATCAGCTTGCGCAGGTCGTCCACGGACAGGCGGCGGGCCACGCGCGCAAGCCGCGCCGCATCGGCGGCAAAGGCTGGCGCGGTCGGTGTCATGCCCCCGGGAAGGGTCACGGGACCAAGGTCCATCCGTTTGGCGGGTGAGATCACGGTCAGCATCTGGTCTTCCTTTGACCGCCTACATAAGCGCCGCGCGGTGAAGGTCCAGCCTCAGCCGTCACGAAGCACCGCCAGAAAGGCCGGGCCGAAACGGTCCAGCTTCTGCGGGCCAAGCGATGCCACCCGGTCAAGCTCGGACAGGGTCAGGGGCTGCGCCTCGGCGATGCGGCGCAATTCGGCCTGGGTACAGCTGAGCAGCTTGCCGGTGCCGTCTTCGCCGCGCGCCAGACGCAGCTGGGTTTCGGCCAGCCGGTCGAACACCCCGCCGGCCGGCCGGCCAGCCAGCCGCCTCCGCTGCGGATGCAGGGCGGCGGGGGCCGCGCCCGTGATCACTTCCAGAAAGGCCGCGCCAAAGCTTTCCAGCTTCTTGGCCCCGACCCCCGTGATCCGGGCCATGTCATCCAGGCTGCGGGGCCGCTGTTCGGCCATTTCGATCAGGGTCCGGTCGGCAAAGACGATATAGGCGGGCACGCCGGCCGCCTCGGCCAAGGCGCGGCGCTTTGCCTTCAGCGCCGACAGAAGCGGGGCATCCCCGTCCGGCACCAGCGACCGCACGGCGGGCTTTGCCCCGGCGGACTGAACCGTGTCGCGCCGCAGCGTGATGCTGGCTTCGCCGCGCAGAATGGGCCGTGCGGCATCGGTCATGCGCAGGGCCCCGTGCCGGTCCGCATCGGGGCGCACCAGATCGCGGCCCATCATCTGGCGAAAGACGGCCCCCCAGGCCGGTTTCGACAGATCGCGCCCGACGGCAAAGGTGGGCAGAAGGTCATGGCCGCGGTCCTTTACCTTCGGCGTCGCATCGCCCGTAAGGATGTCGATCAGATGCCCCGCACCAAACCATTCGCCGGTGCGCAGCATGGCGGACAGCGCCTTGCGCACCGCCTCGGTGGCGTCAAACAGGGCGACGGGGCTGTCGCACAGGTCGCAATTGCCGCAGGGCTGCGACGTTTCGCCGAAATAGCCCAGCAGCACCTGGCGGCGGCAGGCGGTGGCTTCGGCCAGGCCCAGCAGCGCGTTAAGCCGCGCGTGGTCCGCCTCGCGGCGGTCAGCGGGGGCCGGGCTTTCGTCGATCTGGCTGCGGCGCAGGCGAATGTCATCGGGGCCATGAAGGGTCAGCGTATCGGCGGGGGCGCCATCGCGGCCGGCACGGCCGATTTCCTGATAATAGCCTTCGATGGATTTCGGCAGGTCGGCATGGGCGACCCAGCGGATATCCGGTTTGTCTATGCCCATGCCAAAGGCGATGGTCGCCACCACGATCAGCCCGTCTTCCTGCTGAAAGCGCACTTCGACCCGCCGGCGGTCTCCGGCCTCCATCCCGCCGTGATAGAAGCAGGCCGAATGGCCCGCCTCGCGCAGCGCCTGCGACAGGGTTTCGGTCTTGGCGCGGGTGGCGGCATAGACGATGCCCGACTGCCCCTTGCGGGCAGCGGCAAAGGCCAGAATCTGCTGGCGCGGCGTATCCTTGACCTGAAAGGCCAGGCGCAGGTTGGGCCTGTCGAACCCGCGCAGAAAGGTGGACGGGGCGGCACCGTCGAACAGGCGCGCCACGATTTCGGCCCGGGTTTCGCTGTCCGCCGTGGCGGTAAAGGCCGCCAGCGGCACATCCAGCGCGCGGCGCAGCCCGCCGATGCGCAGGTAATCGGGGCGGAAATCATGGCCCCACTGGCTGACGCAATGCGCCTCGTCCACCGCGATAAGCCGGGTCCCGATGCGGCGCAGCATCGGCACCGTTGCGGCCGCGGCCAGCCGTTCGGGTGCCATGTAAAGCAGCTTGATGCGGCCTTCGTCGAGGCCCCGGAAGACCGCCTCTGTTTCTTCTTCGGTATTGCCCGAGGTCAGCGCCCCCGCCATGACGCCCGCCGCCCGCAGCGCCCGCACCTGATCGCGCATCAGCGCGATCAGCGGCGAGATCACCACCGTCACCCCGTCCCGGCACAGCGCCGGCAGCTGAAAGCACAGCGACTTGCCGCCCCCCGTCGGCATTATCGCCAGCACGTTTTCCCCCGCCAGGACAGCCTCGACAATTTCGGCCTGACCGGGCCTGAACCCGGAAAAGCCGAAAACGGACTGAAGCAGGGCAGACGGATCGGGCATGGAACCGTTCGCTGTAAGGCGGCCCGGCACAAAGGCCGAAGGTCCGGGGCTGCCGCAGGTCACATGAACATCGCCGCGTTGTTGGTCAGCACGATGCGGATGGCATAGACGGCCAAAAGCACGATCAGCGGGGCCAGATCAAGGCCGGACATGCGCGGCAGGATGTTGCGCACGCGGCTGTAGACGGGTTCCAGCAGGCGGTTCAGCCCATCCCAGATCTGGGCCACAATCGGCTGGCGCAGGTTCAGGACCTGGAAATTGATCAGCCAGCTCATGATGATATGGGCGATGATGATGAACTGGGCGATGTCCAGGATCAGCAGCAGAATCTGAAAAAGCGATGTCATGTCCCGGTCCCTTGCAGCACGTTGCGCCACTGCTACCGTCCGCGGCGCCCAAGGGCAACCATTTCCCGCAGTGCAAGCCGCTTGCGCCCGCCGGCCGTTCCCGCTTCTATTGCAGCGGGGCACAGGAGGGGCCGGGATGACAACAGCGGCGCGCCGGATCTGGGGCTGGTTCTTCTTCGACTGGGCCAGCCAACCCTACAACACCCTGCTGCTGACCTTCATCTTTGCCCCCTACATGGCCAGCCTGCTGGGCAGCGGTACGGCGGCACAGACGGTCTGGGGCTTTGGCATCGGGGCGACCGGCGTGCTGATTGCCGTTCTGTCGCCGCTTCTGGGGGCGGTTGCCGACCGCTGCGGGCACAGGATGCGCTTCATCGCCGTCTTCTCGGTGCTTTATGTGCTGGGGGCGTGGGGCCTGTGGCAGGCTGCGCCCGGCGAGGTCAACCTGTGGTTCGTGATGATCAGCTTCGGGATCGGCCTGATCGGCATGGAATTTGCCACCACCTTCACCAATGCCATGTTGCCGGACCTTGGCAGCCGGCAAGAGATCGGCCGCATCTCGGGATCGGGCTGGGCCTTTGGCTATCTGGGCGGGGTCGTCGCGCTGATCCTGGTGCTGATGCTGCTGGCCGAAGGGACAACGGGGCGCACGCTGATCGGACTGCCGCCCATCCTGGGGCTGGACCCGGACTTGCGCGAGGGAACCCGCGCGGTGGGGCCGTTCACGGCGATCTGGTATGCGGTTTTCATGATTCCCTTCTTCCTTTGGGTCCGGGAACCGCGCCGGAGCGATACCATCGGGCTGCGGGCCGCCGCCCGCCACGCCTTTCCGGACCTGCGGCGCACGCTGGCCAGCCTGCCAAAGCGGAAAAGCCTTTTTGCCTTTCTGATTTCTTCCATGCTGTACCGCGATGCACTGAACGGCATCTATGCCTTCGGCGGCATCTATGCTGCGGGTGTGCTGGGCTGGGGCGTCACCGACGTGGGTGCCTTCGGCATCCTGGCCGCGATCACGGGCGCGATCTTTGCCTGGCTGGGGGGGCGGGCCGACAGCCGGTTCGGGTCGCGGGCCGTGGTGGTGACCTGCCTGATCGGTCTGACGGCCCTTGCCGCCGGCATCGTCTTTGTTTCTCGCGAGGCTGTCTTCGGTCTGGCCGTTCCGCCGGAAAGCCGCCTGCCCGATCTTGCCTTCTACGTGCTTGGCGCCCTGATCGGCGCGGCCGGGGGGGCGATGCAGGCCTCGAGCCGCACCATGATGGTACACCAGGCCGATCCGGCCCGCATGACCGAAGCCTTCGGTCTTTATGCGCTGGCCGGAAAGGCCACCTCCTTTGTCGCGCCCCTGTCGATCGGGATTGTCACCGCGCTGACGGGAAGCCAGTCTTGGGGGATAACACCGCTGATTCTTCTGTTCGCCATGGGACTGGTCCTGTTGATCTGGGTGAAGCCAAACAGGGATTGGGAAACCGCATGAGTCGCATCGTGGTTTTCGTGCTTGCGGCGCTGCTTGCAGCGCCTGCGGCCGCACAGGAACTGGCCAACCGCCTTTTTGGCGCGGTTGATGTGCCTTCGGCACAGGCACCGATGCCGATCGGCAGCTATGCCCGGGGCTGCGGGGCGGGCATGGTCGCGATGCCCGAATCGGGCCCAAGCTGGCAGGTGATGCGCCTCAGCCGGGGGCGCAACTTCGGCCAGCCCGGGATGATCACGTTCCTGAAGCAGCTCAGCGTTGCAGCGCAGCAGGTCGGCTGGGCGGGGCTTTACATCGGTGACATCAGCCAGCCGCGCGGCGGGCCGATGACCTCGGGGCACGCCAGCCACCAGATCGGGCTTGATGCCGATGTCTGGATGCTGCCGCCGCGCCGCCTTGACCTGACACCGGCCGAACGGGAAAAGATCAGCTCGGTCGCGGTCCGCTCTGCCGATCAGCGCAGCGTCACCCCGGCCTGGACCCCGGCGCACAAGACCCTGCTGCAGGCGGCGGCGTCGGACCCCAGGGTTGATCGCATCTTTGTTGCCGCCGCCGTCAAGATCGACATGTGCAAGACCGCCACGCGCAAGGACAGGGACTGGCTGCAGAAAATCAGGCCCGTCGCCGGGCATGACACGCATTTTCACATCCGCCTGAAATGCCCGCAAGGCGCGCGCCTGTGCAAGACGCAGACCCCGACGGTCAAGGAACTGTCCGATGGCGGAAGCGGCTGCGACGAGACGCTGACCTGGTGGGTCACGGATTTTCTGAACCCGCCCAAGGCGGCAAAGCAGCCGGGCAAACCGAAACCGCGCGAAAAGACCTCGCGGGAATACACGATGGCGGACCTGCCCGCGCAATGCGGCGAAGTTCTGTCCTCGCGCTGATTGCGGCACCTGCCCTTGGCCGGCGGGGCTGCACGCGCTTCGGGATGGTCGCACACGGCGGGCTTTCCCCGCAGCGGATGATCTGCCCGAAAAAACCGCGCCCGGCGCATCCGGCAATCCTGAAGGGCCGCCGGTCTGGCGGGATGCCCGCAGGCCCGTGGCGGCTGGCAGGGGTGGCGGATGACAGTTTTCTGTTCTTGCCCGGCGCGCCAGCGGTCCAATTCACCGTCCCTGATTGACTTGCCGATGCGCGCAGGTCTATGGCGCGGCGTCTGCCCGGCTGGCGGGCCAAGTATCCGCAACCTTGACAAAACGGACCACAGGATGACCCGCAAGCTTTTGCCCGGCATTCTTGCCATGGCGATCATCGTCGTTGCCTCCAACATCCTGGTGCAGCACCTGTTCGGCCAGTGGCTGACCTGGGGGGCCTTCACCTATCCCTTTGCCTTTCTTGTCACCGACCTGACCAACCGCTTTTACGGCGCGCCCGCCGCCCGCCGGGTTGTCTGGGCCGGCTTTGCGACCGGTGTTGTCTGTTCACTGGTCGGCACGCAGATCACCGGCGAGTTCGGCCCGCTGGTAACGCTTCGCGTCGCCCTTGCCTCTGGCACCGCCTTTCTGGCGGCGCAGATGCTGGATGTGACCGTGTTTGACCGGATGCGGACCGGTGCCTGGTGGAAAGCGCCGCTGGTCTCGACCCTGCTCGGCTCGTCGCTGGATACCGCCCTGTTCTTCACCATCGCCTTTTCGGCCACGCTCAGCTTTATCGAGCCTGCGAATGACGTGTCCTGGGCGGGCGCGCTTCTGCCGCTGCTGGGGGTTGGCCCTGCCGCGCCGCTTTGGGTGTCGCTGGCCGCCGCAGACTGGCTGGTGAAACTGGCGCTTGCTTTGGCGGCACTGGTGCCGTTCCGCCTGATCCTTGCGCGGACAAACGCAAAGGTAGCGTAAAAGCTTTTGACAAATACAAAATCTGTGCCACCTTCCTTCCATCGGCAACATTTTGAAAGGAGGTGATCCAGTGTCTAGAGTGATGTTGGAGAGAGGTGTCGGGACAGTCGGCGGGGGTGTCTTCTAGGGGCAGCCCCCTGGAAAGCAGACCACTGATTGGGCTTGAAACCTAACTGGCCCATCTCCTTGGAACTCGGAAAGGGTCGCCCCTGCGGGCGGCCCTTTCTCTTTGCGCATGGCTTGGGTAGCTTTCGGGCATGCTGAAGATCACCGACACCGTCTTTCTTGCCGACTGGGAGCTGACGGAAAGCTTTTCGCGCTCGTCCGGCCCCGGCGGGCAGAATGTGAACAAGGTGGAAACCGCCGTGGAACTGCGGTTCGAGGCGGAACGCTCGCCCCACCTCAGCGCGGCGGTCAAGACCCGGCTGAAACGGCTGGCCGGGCGCCGCTGGACGCTGGACGGGGCCATCGTGATTCGCGCGGAGGAAACGCGCAGCCAGATCCGCAACCGGGACCTGGCAAAAGAGCGTCTGGCAGAGTTGATCCGCCAGGCCCTTGTCGCCCCCAGGCGCCGGGTGCCGACCCGGCCCACATTGGGCAGTCAGAAGCGGCGGCTTGCCCTGAAATCCCTGCGGGGCGAGGTGAAGGCGGGCCGCGCCCGCCCGGTGGAGGACGAATGACCGAAGACCTGATGCAGCGGCGCGCGCGGCTGATGGGGCCGAATGTGCCCACCTTTTACCGCACCCCGGTGCATCTGGTGCGTGGCAAGGGCGTGTGGCTGTGGGATGCCGCAGGCAAACGCTATCTCGACTGCTACAACAACGTGCCGCATGTCGGCCATTGCCACCCCAGGGTGGTCAAGGCGATCTGCCGGCAGGCCGGCATCCTGAACACCCATACCCGGTACCTTCACGATCTGGTGCTGGACTATATCGAACGGCTGACCGCCACGCTGGGCCACGGGATCAGCCAGGCGATCATGACCTGCACCGGGTCCGAGGCGAACGACATCGCCCTGCGCATGGCACAGGCCGCAACCGGCAAGACCGGCATCATCGCCACCGACAACACCTATCACGGCAACACCGGGGCCACATCGGTTCTGTCCACCCGCCGCCCGCCGATCGGCGGCTATCCCGGCCATGTCCGCCTTGTCCCCGCGCCGGATTCGCTGCGGCCCGTGGGGGGAAGCCTGGCAGGGCAGGCCCACGCCTTTGCCGCCCATGTCGCCCGCGCGATTGCAGCGCTGGAGGCGGCAGGCCACGGGTTTTCCGGAATGATGCTGTGCCCGGTCTTCGCCAACGAAGGCATCCCCACGGTGCAGCCCGGCTTTCTGGACCCGACGGTCGCCGTCATCCGCCGTGCCGGGGGGCTGGTCATCGCCGACGAGGTGCAGCCCGGTTTCGGCAGGGTCGGCAGCCATTTCTGGGGGCATGACTGGCTTGGCATCGCGCCCGATGTGGTGACCGTGGGCAAACCGATGGCGAACGGGCATCCGGCCGCCGCTGTTCTTGCCACGCCCGCCGTGATGGGTGCCTTCCGCGACGCCTTCGGATATTTCAACACCTTTGGCGGCAATCCGGTTTCTGCGGCCGCCTGCATGGCGGTGCTCGATGTGATGGACGACGAAGGTCTTCAGCAGAACGCGGCCCGGGTCAGCGCCCATGCGATGGACCGCCTGCGCGCCCTGCGCCACCCGCTGCTGGCCGAAGTGCGCGGAGCCGGGCTGATCTTCGGCGCGGAATTCGTGCTGGACGATGCGATGACGCCTGCCACCGATTTCGTGGCCGATGTCGTGGAGCAGATGGTGCAGCGCGGCTTTCTGCTGAACCGGATCGGGCGGGCGGGCAACACGCTGAAAATCCGGCCGCCGATGCCGTTTTCGGTGGAACATGCCGATATGCTGATGGACGCGCTGCAGGATGTGCTGGCGCAAACGCAGGTCCGGCGATGACCGGGGCGGAAGAGGCCGCACGGGCCTTTGGCGGAACCGGGCCGCAGTTGATCCGCAACCGTGAAAACGCGGTCTATGACGTGATGCTGCCGTCAGGCCGCGCGGCCTTGCGGCTGCACCGGGCAGGCTACCAGTCTGCCGCAGCCATCCGGTCGGAACTGTGGTGGTGTCGCGCCCTGGCCGCTGCGGGCGTGCCGGTGGCCCGGCCCGTTCCGGCATTGGACGGGCAGCTTCTGGTGGCGCTGTCCACGGGCCGGCTTGCATCCGCCGTGGCATGGGTTGACGGCACGCCCCTGGGCGAGGCCGGCGTGCCCCTTGCGGGCGATGTGGCAGGGCAGGTTGCGCGCCACCGCGCCCTTGGCCGGCTGATCGCCCGGTTGCACAGCGCCACCGATGCCCTGGTGCTGCCGCCGGATTTCGTGCGCATACGGTGGGACAGTGACGGCCTGCTGGGGGAAACACCGTTCTGGGGCCGCTTCTGGGATCATCCGGCCCTGCAGCCCGATGACGCGGCCCTGTTGCGCAGGACGCGGGACTTTCTGCGCGACAGGGTGCAGGACCATGCCGCCAGCGGCAGCTTCGGGCTGATTCATGCCGATGTCCTGCGCGAGAATGTCTTCGTGGGGGAATCCGGGCTGTCCCTGATCGATTTTGACGATTCGGGCTTCGGCTTCCGCCTGTACGACCTGGGAACGGTGCTGTCGCAGAACCTGTTCGAACCGGCCCTGCCCCGGATCGCGCAGGCCCTGGCCGAAGGCTATGCCGAAACCCGGCCGCTGGACCCCGCGATGATCCCCGTCTTCACCCTGATGCGCTGCTGTGCGTCGGTGGGCTGGACCATGCCGCGACTGGCACCGGACGATCCGATTCACCGCAGCCATATTGCAAGGGCGGTCGGTTTGGCCCGGCGGGTGCTGGAGGGGGGCGGGCTTTGGCCCTGACCGGGCGGTTGCGGCGGTCCGTCCTTGCCCACTTGTCGGGCGTGGTGCGGCGTCAGACCAGCACCGCATCGGCGACCTGGGCGCCGACACCGAACACCCTTTTGTAACGGGCGATTTCATCCGGCGGTCCCATCGCCTTGTTGGGATTGTCCGACAGTTTCACGGTGGGCCTGCCGTTTGCCGAAACCGCCTTGCAGACCAGGCTGAACGGGGCCAGCGTATCGCCCGCCACCAGACCGCGAAAATCGTTCGTCAGCATGGTGCCCCAGCCGAAGCTGACCTTTACGCGGCCGGCAAAATGGCGGTGCAGCTGCTCGATCCTGTCCACGTCCAGCCCGTCGGAAAAGATCACCAGCTTTTCGCGCGGGTCTTCGCCGCGCGACATCCACCAGCGGATCGCCGTTTCCGCCCCTGCCACCGGGTCGCCCGAATCGATGCGGATTCCGGTCCAGCTTGCCAGCCAGTCCGGCGCATTGCGCAGAAAGCCTTCGGTGCCGTAGGTATCGGGCAGAATGATCCGCAGGTTGCCGTCATGTTCTTCGTGCCAGTCGGCCAGAACCTGATAGGGGGCATGGGCAAGCTCTTCATCACTGTCGGCCAGCGCCGAATACACCATCGGCAGTTCATGGGCGTTGGTGCCAATCGCCTCTGTCTCGCGCCGGTAAGCGATCAGGCAGTTCGACGTGCCGGTGAACTTGGTCCCCAGCCCTTCCATCAGGGCCTGCACGCACCAGTCCTGCCACAGAAAGGAATGGCGCCGCCGGGTTCCGAAATCAGCCAGGCGCAGCCCGTCGATGCCGCGCAGACGTTCCACCTTTTCCCAAAGCCGGGTCATGGCGCGGGCGTACAGCACCTGCAGCTCGAACCGCCCCATGTCCTTCAGCGCCGCGCGGGTGCGCAACTCCATCAGGGTGGACAGGGCCGGAATCTCCCACAGCATGACTTCGGGCCACTTTCCTTCGAACGTCAGGTGATACTGGCCGTCATGCTTTTCCAGATGGTAGGGCGGCAGGTGCAATCCTTCGAACCATTCCATGAAATCGGGGCGGAACATCTGGCGTTTGCCGTAGAAGGTGTTGCCGCGCAGCCAGGTGGATTCGCCGCGCGACAGGCGCAGCGTGCGGATATGATCCAACTGCTCGCGCAACTCGCCCTCGTCGATCAGATCGGCCAGCCGGACCGAGATGGTTCTGTTGATCAGCGAAAAGGCAACGTCCGTCCTGGGCTTGTTGCGGAAAATCGACTGACACATCAGAAGCTTGTAGAAATCCGTGTCGATCAGGGATCGCACGATCGGGTCGATCTTCCATTTGTGGTTATAGACCCTTGTGGCAATATCGACCATGTCAGTGTTCCACCTTCACGCCGGCGTCGCGCATCTGGCGGCGTGCGGTGGCCAGCGACCCGTTCAGGTCGATGGCGCGCGTGGCCCCTTCCAGCACGGTCACGTCATAACCATGCCGCGCCGCGTCTACCGCTGACCAGGCAACGCAGAAATCCGTGGCCAGCCCGACCAGCGTCACCGATGTGACCCCGCGCGACCTGAGGTATCCGTCCAGTCCCGTCGGCGTGGTGCGATCGTTCTCATAAAAGGCCGAATAGCTGTCGATGTCAGGGTGAAACCCCTTGCGCAGCACAAGCTGGGCCGCATCGGCATTCAGCCCGGCATGAAAGGCCGCGCCATGGGTGCCTTGCACGCAATGCGTGGGCCACAGCACCTGCGGGCCATAAGGCATGTCGGTCACGCTGAAGGGGGCAGCGCCCGGATGGCTGGCCGCGAAAGAGTTGTGACCCTTTGGATGCCAGTCCTGCGTCAGCACCCGCACCGCGAAATCCTGCAGCAAGGCGTTGACACGGGGAATGATCCCGTCCCCGCCGGTGACCGCCAGCGCGCCGCCCGGGCAGAAATCATTCTGCAGGTCGATCACGATCAGGGCCTCTGTGGCAGGTCGCATCGCAGCCTCCGCTGTGCGTCAGGTGTTTCGGTAGGGTGCCGCCTTGTCCCCGTCAAGCCGAAGGGCTTGCAGACCCGCCCCGGACGGGCCTATCAGGCGGCATGCTGACGGTTGCTGCCCTGTATCAGTTCACCCGCTTTTCCGATCCTGCGGCGCTGCAGGGGCCCCTGCTTGGCCTTTGCCGGGCCGAAGGGCTGGGGGGCACGCTGCTTCTGGCGCGTGAAGGGATCAACGGAACCGTTGCAGGCCCGCGCGCGGGGATCGACACCCTGCTGGATCACATCCGTGCGCTTCCCGGCTGCTCGGACCTCGAATGGACAGAAAGCCTGGCAGAAACGATGCCTTTCGCCCGGATGAAGGTGCGCCTGAAGCAAGAGATCGTGACGCTGGGCCAGCCCGGTGTCGATCCCCGTGCCGGAACCGGGCAGTATGTCAGCCCGGCCGGGTGGAACGCGCTGATCACATCGCCCGATGTTGCGCTGATCGACACGCGCAACGCCTACGAAGTGGCCATCGGCACATTCCGCACTGCGGTTGATCCGCAGACCCGCAGCTTCCGCGATTTTCCCGCCTGGTGGTCGGCAAACAGGGAACGCTTCGCCGGAAAGAAGATTGCGATGTTCTGCACCGGCGGAATCCGCTGCGAGAAGTCAACGAACTGGTTGCTGGGTCAGGGCGTTGAAGATGTCTTTCACCTCAAGGGCGGCATCCTGAGATATCTGGAAGAGGTCCCCCAGGCGGAAAGCCTGTGGGAAGGCGAATGCTTTGTCTTCGACAGGCGGGTCTCGGTGGGGCACGGCCTGCGCCCCGGCGGTCTGACAAGTTGCGGGGCCTGCCGCCGGCCTGTCACCGAACAGGGCCGCGCCGATCCGTCGTTCGAAGACGGCGTATGCTGCCCGGCCTGCCACGGGGAATACACCGGACAGGACAGGAAGCGGTTCCGCGAACGCCAGCATCAGATCGCGCTGGCAAAGGCCCGTGGCGATTGGCATTTGGGCGGGGCCTGAGGTCCGCATCCTGTTCGGTGCCGCGATGCGGATGGCGACCATCCGGGACCGGGATGCAACCGGCACCCGCGACCCCAAGGGGGGAAGCTGTTCCGTCCGCTTCCGGATGATTGGCACCGCCGGCGGTCCATGCGGATATTCCGGGCATCGGGGAATGCAGGCCCGCCTTGCTGTGGCCGCCGTCACCGGGACGGTGCCGGGGCCGGTGCGGCGGGCGGCACCGCCCTGACCTGCGGCGACCGGACAGGCGCCCGGATCAACCCTTGATCATTGCCGGTACTTCTGCCCTGTTAAACAGGGCGCAAAGCCTTTGGCCATGATCGCCGCGATGCAGGACGACACCCCTTACCCAGGACGGAACCCGCAATGAAGCTCATCCACCCCGATGACCGCAAGATCGCCAACATCCACAACGCCCCCTTCCGGCCCTTTGTCTATGACGATGGCCTGGCGCTGGGCGATGAAATCCTGCAGCTGGATGATGATCAGCCGCCGGGAACCGGCTTTCACGTCTACCGGATGCCTGCGGGTATGACGACGCGCGGGCACCGCCACAACGGGCACGAGCAGTTCCTGATCCTGGAAGGCGAGCTGATCGAAAGCGACGGCACCGTGCTTCGCAAAGGCGACATGGTGTTCTACCGCGATGGGACCGAACACAATTCCCACACCCCGAACGGCTGCCTTCTGGCTGTCCATATCGCAGGTCCGGAATTCAGCACAGACGAAGGGTGAACAAACGAAGCGCGCCGCGCGGCCCGCGCAAAGCCCGGCTGTTCCGCCTGCCGCGCCGTGCGGGATCAGGCGGCAGGACAGGCCCCGGCCTGCGGGACACGTTCGGGCCTGCCCATGCGCCCGCAGCGGGCGTCACCCGCACCGGGTTTGCGGGGGCGCTTGGGATCGGGTCCGGCGCTGCGGCCACAGGCAGTGCGGCAAGCCCCCGGCAAATGCCCGCACCCGCCGCAGCAGGTCATTGCACGATGAACTCGGCGTGAAGCGCCCCGGCAGAGTTGATGCTTTTCAGGATGTCGATCATGTCGTTCGGCGCAACACCCAGCGCATTGAGCCCGGCCACCACCTGCGACAGGGTGGTTCCCCCTGTCACCATTGCAAGGCCCGTGCCCTTTTCCTTTGTCACATCAATGGTGGTATCCGGCACCACAACGGTCCTGCCCTGCGCAAAGGGATTCGGCTGAACCACCTGAGGCGATTCCTGCACGCTCAGCGTCAGATTGCCCTGTGCCACCGCGACTTCGCTGATCCGGACATCGGCCCCCATCACGATGGTGCCGGAGCGCTGATCCACAACGACCCGCGCCCGGGACTCGGGTGCTATCACCAGGTTTTCCACCCGGCCCAGAACATGGGCGGGAGAGCGCATGTTGGCCGCAACGACATCCAGCGCCACGGTGCCGGCATCGGTCATCACGGCAACCTGGCGTCCGAAACTGCGGTTGATCACATCCTCGATCCGCTCTGCCGTGGTGAAATCAGGTGTCCTCAGCGCCAGCCGGATCGATGTCAGTCCCGAAAAGTCAAAGGCAATCTCACGCTCCACCCGCGCGCCCGACGGGATGGAGCCGGATGTCGGCACACCTTCCACAACGCTGGCACCATCCCCTTCGGCGGAAAACCCGCCGGCCAGGACCGGCCCCTGCGCCACAGCATAGATCTGGCCATCGGCCCCGTTCAGCGGGGTCATGATCAGGGTGCCGCCGCGCAGGCTTTGCGCATCGCCGATCGCGGAAACGGTCACATCAATCTGCGATCCGGCACGGGCAAAAGGCGGCAAGGTGGCCGTCACGAAGACGGATGCAACGTTCTTGGGACGAAACTGTTCGCCCGCCACGTTCACGCCCAGCCGTTCCAGCAGATTGGACAGGATCTCTTCGGTGAACGGGCTGCTGCGCAGGGCGTCACCCGTTCCGTCAAGGCCCACCACAAGGCCATAGCCAACCAGATCGTTGCCGCGCACCCCGTCGAATTCGACCAGATCCTTGATGCGGATATCTGCCGCCAAAGCGGGCAGGGCGGCAAGCGAGGCAAGCAGCACCAGCAGACGGATCACAGGTAATTCGCCAGGCTCAGGCGCGACAGGCGCGCGGTTACGGCATAGAGCGTGTCCAGTTGGCTTTCCGCTTCGGTCAGGGCCGTTGCGGCTTCGTAAGGGTCTGCGGACACGATGCCAATCCGTGCAATCTGCAAGGCCGTCGCTTCGGCCGAATTGCGTGTTGCCGCATTCGCTGTGCGCTCTTGCGCTGTGCCGATCCGGGCGGCCAGCGCACCCCGCGCATCGGCCGCCTCCATCAGCACGGCCCCGGCGGTTTTCGCCAGTTCGGCGCGCTGGGCCGCATTTCCGCCCAGTGTCCCCCTGTCCAGCATCGCAGCCAGGGCCAGCCCCTTGAGCGTATCGCGCACACCGGCATCGGCCGCCGTCGCATCCAGCGCAACCGCTTCACCCTCGGCCACCGTCACGGGGGAAAGGGCAGGCCCCCCGGTATAGGCAACGGCTGCATAGCCGGCCGGGTTGGCAAACCAGGCGTCGACCGCCGCTGCCACGCCCTGCGCGGTGGTTGCAGACGCGGCTGCGGCAACCACCGCGTCAAGAATCACATCAGCCGGGGCCAGGGCGGGAGAGCGCGTTTCGGTCCCGCCGAACAGGCTGCGGTCGCCGACCCGGGCATTGAAGGTTGCCACGGCAGAGCGGAACTGCGCCAGCGCATCCTTGGCCACTGCATCGACCGATGTCGGGTTTCCCGGGCTTGTCACCGAAAGAAGGGCAGAACCCAGCTTGCCCGACATGTCCGAGACGGTGGCAAGCGCCGATTGCATGGCCTGCGTCGAAAGCGCGGCCTCGGTCGTTACGGATTTGAAGGCATCCAGCCGGGCCAGCGTCGCATCCAGTGCCGTCAGCGCGGTAAAGTCACCCCTTACGGCGCGTCCGATATCCCTGATGCGCCCCGTGGTCACCTCTTGCGAGCGCTGTTCAAGTTCGGCCTTCAGCTGTGTCGTCTGGTTGCGCAAGGTAAAGCTGCGCGCAAGATCGCCGATGGAAGACAGCGTCATCGTTATATTCCCAGCAAGATTTGGATCATCGAATCGACGGTCTTGATGACCTGTGCATTTGCGCCGTAGGCCCGCTCGATCAGCAGCAGGGATTGCAGTTGCTGATCGGTGTCGACGCCTGCGGCAAGCTCGTCGGCGCGCAGCGAATCGTGGCGGGCTGCGGCATAGCTTTGCTCGGCCTCTGCCCCGTTGCGCGCCCGTGAGACATAGGACAGCACATCAGACGCAAGGCCCGAAAAGCTGCGCGCCCCCGGCTCGAACCCGCCGGATGCCGGAGAGATGAAGGCGTTCAGACGCCCGCGCAGCGCGGTCAGCAGCGCGGCTTCGCCCGGCGGTCCTTCGGCGGTGGCACCCAGCCCGTCGCGCAGGCGCCAAAGCGCGCCGCCCTTTGCCGGATCGGCCGCCGTATTGACCGCAAGCCGCCCCGCCAGTCCGGTTTCGGTTGCGGCAGTGAAGGCCGCCCCGGCATCGGTGAACAGGCCCGGCGCACCGGCGGGCAGCGTGGTGTCGGCCGAAGGATCGGCAAAGCGGGCGATCAGGTCACGGGCCGCCGCATCCAGCCGCTTTTGCTGCAAGGGTGCCTCGACATCGCGCAGACGGAAATTCGCGGCCATCGCCCCGCCGTCAAGCTTGCCGGACCCCTCGCCAAAGATCACCGGCTTGCCGTTCATCGTCAGGCCGGAAAGCGCCCCCGACTCCAGCGTCATGTCCGGGGTGATCCTGCCTACGGGCGTAAAGCCGAACAATGCGGGCCGGCCGTCCAGCAGAACGGCCCCCCCGGTTGAAATCAGCGCGATCCGCCCCGTCTCCCTGTCGATCTGGCGCAGGGGCACGATTTCGGCGATCTTGTCGATCAGCTGCTGGCGCTGGTCCATCAGCGGAGAGGCATCGCGGTCTGCAACAACCTGCTTGAGGATCTGCGCGTTCAGCGCCGCCACCTTGGCAAGGGTGTCGTTCAGCTCTTTCACATTCTCGGCAATCGAGTCATCCGCCCGCTCGCGTTCCATCTGCACGGCGATCGAGGCTTTGCCGACATGGTTGGCCAGTCCCTGTGCCGCCGTCAGAACCGCCGCCAGCCGCTGTTCGCTTTCGGGCCGGCCGGATGCCGAGAGCAGGGCCTGGTCCAGCCCGGCGATCTTGCCGCCAAGGGATGCCGCATCCCCGGGCGTGCCGATCACCGCCTCAAACCTGGCGAAGGCGTCGGCCAGCACGGCGCTGCCCGCCATGTTGGCCTGGGCGACCCTGCGATCCGACAACAGGATCTGATCGCTTACCCGGAAAACGCCGGTAATTCCGACACCGTTTCCCGTTCCGCCCAGGCTGCGTGCCGCAAGCTGAATCTCGCGCCGCCCGTAGCCATCGGTCAGCGCATTGGCCACATTGCTGGACACAAGCTCGGCGGACCGGGCGCTTGCCTGCAGACCGGACATCGCACTGGACAAGGAAAGAGATAGGCTCATGGCAAGATCCTGTCACCTGCTAGCGTTTGATGTTCTGCGTTTCCTGCAGCATCTCGTCGACGGTCTGGATGACCTTGGCATTGGAAGAATAGGCGCGCTGGGTCACGATGAGCTGGGTCAGTTCTTCGGCCACGTCGGTGGCGGACCCTTCGCGTGCAAATCCAAGCACCGTGCCCGTCGGACCGTCGCCGGCATCCCACAGAAACATCGGGCCGCTTTCGGGCGAGACCTGGTAGGTCTGATTGCTCAGCGCGACCAGACCGTTCACGTTCGGCACGTCCACCAGTGGCACCTGGCCGATGCGGCGGGTGAACCCCTGATCGTAAATGGCGTAGACATCGCCCTTCGAATCGACCTGAACCGAGGTGACATTTCCCACGGGCGAGCCGTTCTTTGTGATCGAGACGGGGGCAAAACTGTCAGACAGTTGCGTCATGCCGTCGGGCGCGCCCAGCCTGCCGATCGACAGCGCAATGGACCCGCCGGCCACAGTCACGGGAATGGTGCCTGTCGCGGCGTCATAGGCACCACCCGAAACCGTCGTCACGGACGACAGCGTGCCCCCCGATCCGGCCGCCGTGTTGAAGACCAGCGTGTACGACCCCATGACACTGCCGCCCGATGCAGAGTCGCGCAGGGTCATCGTCCAGGTGTTCGAAGAGCCGGTTGCCGGAACGGTCGGTTCAAAGGTCACATCCAGCGTTTCAGAGATGCCGACGTTGTTGAAATACTCAAGCGCAAGAGATTCCTCATCGCCGCTGCTGGTCGAGGCAGTCGCCGTCGCAGGCAGATTCACCGAGAAGGCAATTTCGGTGGTCGGGTTGGCGGTGAACTGGTTGAGGTTGATGCGCACCGGCTGAAGCCCGGCGTTGCTGACACGCGGAAAGTTGGGAATCGTTCCGTCCGTGTCCGCCATCCAGCCCAGCAGGACCATCCCCGATTCCGTCTTGAGATAACCCTGGCCATCGGGCCGGAACGAACCGGTTGTCATCAGGCTGAGCGGATAGGTGGCCCCGCCGCGGTTCACGTCCTTTTCCGTTGTGACGGGAAGCATGCCCCGTCCGTCAACCGCAAGATCTGTGGCATTGGTGGAACCAACCAGCGATCCCCGCTGGTCGATCAGCCGCATGGTGGACACGCGCACGCCGCCCGCCGAATAGCTGCTGGACCCGCCACCCTGCAACACAAGCGAGTTGAAGTCGGCCACAGTGCGCCGATAGCCGAAGGTCGACGCATTCGCGATATTGTCCGAGATGGTCGCCAGTTTCGTCGCATTGGCGTTCAGCCCGGCAACCCCGGCATTCAGAGAAGAGGATATGGTCATCCGGCAGCGCCCTTTTCAGAGGGTTAATGGTACGGCCCCACTTTGCGCGCGACGGCTTAAGAACGGCTTAATGCATGAAACTTGAACTATTCAGCGGTCGCGCCGCAGCAGGATCACCTCGAGGCGGTTGTTGCGGGTTGCCATGGGATTGTCGGTTGCCGGCACGCGGTCCGCAAATCCGGCCATGCGCTGAAGGCGTGCGCCCGGCAGGCCCGCCCCTTCAAGCTTGCGCCGCATCACGTCGGCCCGGTCTGCGGACAGGTCCCAGACCGGGTTTCGGATCAGGGTGATCGGATAGGACCGGACGTGCCCCTGCACGGCAACCTTGTTGCTGGCAAGATTGAGAACCTCTGCCAGAAGTTCCGCAATCTCGTCCAGAACCGGGGCAGGGGTGACGCTGTCCGGTTCGAAAAGTGCTGCATCCTCAAGATCGAAGATCTCGATGACAAGCCCTTCATCCGTGATCCTGGTCACGATGTGCCGCAAGGCCTGCTCCATCGTCATGCTTTCGCCGCCGCGGGCCAGCAGGGCCTTCTCGACTTCCTTGATCGCCTCGTCCGCGCCCTCGCCCCCGGTACCGTCGCCTTCCGAGATGCGGTTGGCACCGCGCGCGCGGTCTTCTTCGGTCGGGCGCGCCACGGAGGCACCGGTGCCGCTTTGAGAGAAGGCTTCCTCGGAAAACACGCTGTCGCCGCCGAAGAACCCCTCACCGCCCCCCGACACCCGGTTGATCGGGATTGTCGGATTGAAGTAATCCGCAAGCCCCTTGCGCTGCTTTTCCGTCGTCGCGTTCAACAGCCACATCAGCATGAAGAAGGCCATCATCGCGGTGACAAAGTCGGCATACGCCACTTTCCAGGCACCGCCATGGTGCCCGCCCGCCTGAATGATCTTCTTGCGTTTGATGATGACCGGCGAAGCATTCGGCTGCTTTGCCATCAGACACCCCACATATCCCCGCAACCGGCATAGCCGCAGCCGGTGAACGCCGCTTTAACCTGCGGCATTTTAGCGGTTTGGTGCCGCTGATCCGTCCTGCGCGGGGCCATCACGACCGGCACCGGCAATGCCGGGCCGGGTCAGCCCGGTCGCTGCACCGCTGCGGGAAGGGACGGGGGGTGTCGAAGGATCAGTCTTGCCTGCCCGGACCAAAGGCAACCCGGCAAGCGCGGCCCGCCGACTGTCAGGAACTGGTGAGCGGGGGGGGATTCGAACCCCCGGCCCCATGATTAAAAGTCACGTGCTCTAACCGACTGAGCTACCCGCCCTCACCGTCCCGGATCGCCAGCGGCGTTCCCCGCACAAGACCCGTTCTGGCACAGCAGTCAGCGATCCGGCCCGCAAGTCACGGAAAGTCAAGGGCTGCACGCCAGAGACGCCGTCTCATGACAGGACCGCTTGGTATGAACTTCACCCGGCGGGGTCAAGACCCAATCGGCAGGAAACCGCGTCAGGCTGGCAAAACGCGGGAAGGGGGGGTATACGCGCCCCGATGACAACGTCCCGCGCCATATCCGGCCTGCCCTTCATGAAAATGCACGGGCTTGGCAACGACTTTGTCGTGATCGACTCGCGCGGGCGCGGGGCGCTGACCACGGCCGCGCTGGCGCGCGCGCTGGGTGACCGCAACCGTGGCGTGGGATTTGACCAGCTGGCGGAAATCCGCGATGCGGATGGTGCCGATATCGCGCTTGATTTCTGGAACAGTGACGGCACCCGTGCCGGGGCCTGCGGCAATGCCACCCGCTGCGTTGCCGATCATGTGATGCAGGCCACCGGGCAGGACAGCGTCAGCATCAAGACGGCGCGCGGCATATTGTGCGCGCGCCGCCGCGCCGATGGACAGGTCAGCGTCAATATGGGCCAGCCACAGCTTGACTGGGCCGGGGTGCCGCTTGCCCGGCCGACGGACACATTGCATCTGCCGCTGCCCGGCGTGCCTGTGGCCGTTGGCATGGGAAACCCGCATTGCGTGCTGTTCGTGGCGGATGCCGATGCGGCTGACGTGGCGGGGCTGGGTGCCTTGCTGGAACATGACCCGCTGTTTCCCGAAGGCACGAATGTCGGATTCGCCGCGCTGACCGCCCCGGACCGGCTGCGGATGCGGGTCTGGGAACGGGGCGCGGGCATCACCCTGGCCTGCGGTTCGGGGGCCTGCGCCACGGCCGTTGCCGCGCACCGGCGCGGCCTGACCGGGCGGCGCGTTTTGCTGGACCTTGATGGCGGCCGGCTGGAGATTGACTGGCGCGACGATGGTGTCTGGATGACCGGCCCGACCGCCCATGTCTTTGACGGGCTGCTGACCCCGGCTTTCCTGGCCGCCTTCACATGACCGCGCCGGTCTTTGCCACACTTGGCTGCCGCCTGAACGCCTATGAGACCGAGGCGATGAAGGAACTTGCCGCCGCTGCCGGGCTGGAAAATGCCGTCATCGTCAACACCTGTGCCGTCACGGCCGAAGCCCTGCGCAAGGCACGGCAGGAAATCCGGCGCCTGCGCCGCGACCACCCGGACGCCACCCTGATCGTGACCGGCTGTGCCGCGCAGACCGAACCGGAAACCTTTGCCGCGATGCCCGAGGTAAGTCGCGTCATCGGCAACAGCGAAAAGATGCAGGCGGCGACCTGGGCCGCGATGACGGTGCCGGACCTGACCGGCGATACGCTGCGGGTGCAGGTGGACGACATCATGTCGGTGCGCGAAACCGCCGGGCATCTGATTGACGGTTTCGGGCGGCACCGCGCCTATGTGCAGGTCCAGAACGGCTGCGATCACCGCTGCACCTTTTGCATCATTCCCTTCGGGCGCGGCAATTCCCGTTCTGTCCCCGCCGGCGTGGTGGTGGATCAGATCCGGCGGCTGGTGGACAGGGGATTCAACGAGGTGGTCCTGACCGGGGTAGACCTGACAGGCTGGGGCGCGGACCTTCCCGCGACTCCGCGCCTTGGGGATCTGGTTCTGCGCATCCTGCGCCTTGTGCCGGACCTGCCGCGCCTGCGCATCAGCTCCATCGACCCGATCGAGGCCGACGACGCGCTGATGCAGGCCATCGCCACCGAACCCCGGCTGATGCCGCATCTGCACCTGTCGCTGCAGGCGGGCGACGACATGATCCTGAAACGCATGAAGCGCCGCCATCTGCGCGACGATGCCATCGCCTTTTGCGACAAGGCCCGCCGTCTGCGCCCCGACATCGTGTTCGGGGCCGACATCATCGCAGGGTTTCCGACCGAAACCGAACAGATGTTCGAAAACTCGCTGAAGCTGCTGGATGACTGCGGGCTGACCTTCCTTCACGTGTTCCCGTTCAGTCCGCGCAAGGGCACCCCCGCCGCGCGGATGCCGCAGCTTCGCGGGACAGAGATCCGCGACCGCGCCGCACGGCTGCGCGCGGCGGGCGATGCCCGGCTTTCACGGCATCTGGCAGAGCAGTCCGGCATGACCCGCCATGTGCTGATGGAAGGCCCGCGCATGGGCCGGACTGAGCAGTTTGCCGAAGCGGTTTTTGACACCGATCAGCCCGAAGGCCGGATCATCGTGGCGGACATCACCGGCACCACGGGGCAACAGCTTGTGGCACGGGTCAGGGCCGCCTGATCGTATCGCCGTGCTCCAGCCGCGGTGACAGTTCGATGATGCCCCCCGGCCGTTTTCCCGCAATGATTTCGGCCGCGATCCGGCCGATCTGCAATCGGCAGGCATCCATCTTTGCCAGCCTGCGCGGAAGGCCGTCCGGCAGATCGACCCCGTTGCAGCCCGCCAGCCCCACCTTGCCGGGCACGTCCATGCCTTCTTGCAGGCAGTGCAGAAGACCGCCCGCCCCGATCATGTCGTTCGAGCAATACAGGAAATCCGGATCGGGCGTCCGTTTCAGGATTGCCGCCGTCATCTGGCGGCCCTTCAGCAGGGCCGAGCCGCCTGCGCAGAACCCGCGGTCCGCAAGCGTCAGCCCTGCCCTGTGCAGAGCGTCCCCGAACCCGTCCAGCCGCTTGCGCGCCCGGTGGTCGTCCGGCATCACCGTTCCCGGAAACCCGATCCGCCGGTACCCCGCCGCGATGATCGCTTCGGCCATCTGCCGCCCGGCCTGGCGGCGGGAAATGCCCACGGCACTGTCCCCGGGGGTGCCATCGACACCGAAAGACACCTCCCTTGCGCCCCCTTGGCAATCTGACAGCTTGCATGGCGGTGCATTTGCCCGCATGTACCGTGCCGGGCACCACCACACCGGGGCCCCGTAGCTCAGGGGATAGAGCGGCCGCCTCCTAAGCGGCAGGTCGATGGTTCGAATCCATCCGGGGTCACCACTAACCCATGCATCCTTGAAGCTGCTGCGGAAGATGCTCGGGGCATGGTCTGTTCAGGACCGCGCAGGCGACCGTTCGGGCAGTGATCGTGCCATGTCCGGCGGACCGCATGGTTCCCCATGGCTTTCAGGCTCAAGGTCCGGGGTTTGTGTGCCGCCGGGCGCCAGACCTGCCGGCAGTCCGACAGTGCAGTCATGACCTTGCTGCGTTGAGGGCTTCGCGCGCAGAGGGTTGGGGGGAGGTTGCGACAAGGTCTGCGCCTTTTCGCCTTGGCCTTGGAAAGGCATTGAAGGTGTGGCCCTGGCCTTGTGCGCCCAGTCGCGCAGGGCCACGAGGGACCGGTTTTGACCTATACGTTGTGACCAGAGGTATTTGTCCAGACTGACCGTTGGCTGTGCGGACGGTGCTGACGTTCGACTGAATTGTCACTACGATAACTCTGTCTGCCCCATTTCCATTTCCGGGCTCGTGACTTTGCTGATCATCGCTCCGGTGTAGATTGTAGAATAGATCGGCTTGGGTGGGCGCGCCGCCTCATCGACGCTGCGGCGAACCCACAATCGCTCCTCCATCGATTGCAGGGACTGCGACAGGGAGCGATCCGAAATAGTCAGTAGACGCCGCTTGATCTCGGTGAACTGGCTTGGCCTGCCCAATGTGGCAAGAACCGGCACAGTCCAGGACCTTCGAAGCAGGTCCTGATTCTCTTCTCCCGACAGACGCTGGATTTTGCTCGCCAGCTCGGCCGCGACTTTTCCCGGCGGCGTCAGACGGAACTCCGGCCTTAGCGGGTGGCCGTGGCCGGGATTTCGCTCCAAGAGCCCGGTGCTGATCAGGTGATCAATGCTTTGCGCAAAGGCGGTTCTGCTGGCGCCCGTTGCCATCAACAAGGGTGCCTGACGGCCCGGAACCCCATCGTTCAGGCCTGCCAAGATTGGCAGCGCCCAAGCCCGCGAGGTGATGTTGACAAGCGTTCTTATGTCCATTATTTATAGTTACTATATAAAATTACGAAAGGGAAGCCATGTCGCTCATCGAATTGAAGGACAACATCACAATTGCGATGTCGGTCAAGGACCGGCATGCAAGCGCGAAATGGTACAAGGACACGCTTGGGTTCGAGACTCTTTATCACGCCGATAACGCCGGCTGGTCAGAGCTGCAGACCAATACCAAGGGTGTTACGATTGGCCTTGGCGAACACACCAAGCCTGCGCCGGGCAACTGCGTTCCCGTCTTCGGCATTGCCGATCTTGCAGCAGCGCGGCATAGGCTTGAGAAAGCCGGGGTAGCGTTTGACGGCCCGAACGATGTGGTCGAGGGCATGGTACAGACCGCGACCTTCTATGATCCCGATGGCAACGCACTCATGCTTGCTGAAGACCTGACGTGCGGGGCGTGATCATGGGAGTCATGTTCAGATTTGCTGCGGTTCTTCTTGCGATGACCGGCGTAGCTTCTGCGGAGCCTTTTCAGGAGGTCACCGTCGGCATTCCGGTCACCAACCTGGCAGAGGCAGAGGCTTGGTACAGCAAGCTTCTTGGCCCGGACGTCGAGGTCATGCGCCCCGATCCGGGGATTACAGAGTTGAAAATTGCGCCAGGGGTTTGGCTTCAGCTTTTCGAGCCAGGAGGCGTGGAAGATTCCGGGTCCATTTTGCGTTTCCAGGTGGACAATATGGCAGCGGCGCAGGCGAAGCTTAACAGTGTGGACATCGATTCGGGCGAGGCCATCGAGGTGCCCGGTCTGGTGACGTTCTCAGAATTCAGAGATCCCGACGGCAACGCGCTGGGTCTTTACGATCTTCCGTAGACTTGCAGCCAACTACTTGGGCAGTGACCTCTTTGGGCTCGATGCGTCTGCAGCGAGGGACAAAACCCGGTGGTTCTGCCCCAAACGTTATCGAAGGCTTATGCCCGCCAGGCCTTTGCATCTTCCGACCTGCGCGACAAAGCGCGGGTGGTTCCGGCCCGGCGGTGTCCCGACTGCCGGGGCGGCGGGACGGGGCGGGTCTTTTCCGATCATCCGCGTGCCCAAGCCTTACGCCCTGCGCGACACAAAGACGTTTTAACATTTGAAAGTCTAAATGTTTTGATATACAGTGAGTCGACGCATCCTGGTCAGCGTCGCGGGAGAAGCATTGATGGCACATATCGTGGTCTTGGGGGCGGGTCTTGGCGGCGTGATCATGGCCTATGAGTTGAAGGATCAGCTGGGCGCAGATGACCGGCTGACGGTGATCGCCAAAGGCAAAAGCTACAGCTTTGTTCCGTCGAACCCCTGGGTCGCCGTGGGGTGGCGGGCGCGCGAAGACATCGAGGTTGATCTGACCGGGGTCATGGAAAGGCGCGGCATCACCCTTCTGACACAGGGTGCTGCGCGGGTACACCCGGCCGAAAGCCGGATCGAACTGACCGATGGTGCCGATGTCGCCTACGACTATCTTGTGATCGCCACCGGCCCCGACCTTGCCTTTGACGAGATCCCCGGCCTCGGCCCCGAGGGGCATACCGCATCGGTCTGCCATACCGACCATGCGCTGAAGGCTGAAGAAGCTGTGCGGCAGCTGATCGCCCGGCCCGGCCCGGTCATCATCGGGGCGGTGCAGGGGGCAAGCTGTTTCGGCCCGGCCTATGAATTCCTGTTCATTCTTGAGACGGCCCTGCGCCGGGCCAGGGTGCGCGACCGCGTGCCGATGACCTTTGTCACCGCAGAGCCCTACATCGGGCACCTTGGCCTCGATGGGGTGGGTGATACCAGGGGCCTGCTGGAAAGCCAGATGCGGGCGCATCACATCAAATGGATCACCAATGCCAGGGTCACGTCCGTTGATCCCGGCATCATGCATGTCGAAGAGGTGAACGATGACGGCAGCAGCAGGAAGCTGCACGATCTGCCCTTTGCCTTCTCGATGATGCTGCCCGCCTTCCGGGGCGTCCCGGCCGTGCGCGGGATTGACGGGCTGACCAACCCGCGCGGCTTTATCCTGGTGGACAGGTACCAGCGCAATCCGGCCTTCCGCAACGTCTTTGCCGTGGGCGTCGGGGTGGCGATTCCGCCGATGGGGCCCACCCCGGTACCGGTGGGCGTGCCCAAGACCGGCTTCATGATCGAAAGCATGGTCACGGCGACCGCACTGAACATCGCCAGCCTGCTCAGGGGCCAGGAACCGGCCGAGGTCGGCACCTGGAATGCCGTCTGCCTGGCCGATTTCGGCGATGGGGGCGTGGCCTTTGTGGCGCAGCCGCAGATTCCGCCGCGCAACGTCAACTGGTCGTCGCAGGGCAAATGGGTACATTACGCCAAGATCGGCTTCGAGAAGTACTTCCTGCGCAAGATCCGCATGGGCAAATCCGAACCCTTCTACGAGCGTCTGGCCCTGCAGGCCCTGGGCATCGACAAGCTCAAATCAACCCACACCGAACACGGAGACATCCGATGACCGTCAATCAAGCCGTTACCGCCTTTGCAGGCGTCATGGTTCTGCTGTCGCTGGCTCTTGCCTGGACAGTCTCGCCCTATTTTCTGGCGCTGACCGCCTTTGTCGGCGCGAACCTGCTGCAATCGGCCTTTACCGGGTTCTGCCCGGCGGCTGCGCTTTTCCGGAAGCTTGGCCTGCCGGACGGTGCTGCCGCCTGATCCAAAGGTGCCCCCATGCCTGTCGCGCCGCGCCGCCTTTTCCTGTGCCTTCTGGGCCTTCTTGCCCTGCCGGGGCTTGCCCCTGCGGGTGAAATCATCCTGCAGCCCGTTGAGGTGGCCGAGACAAAGGCCCTGTTCGGCCAGATCGAAAGCCGCTTTGTCGTGCCGGCCCGCAGCCGGATCGGCGGGACGATCACCGCGCTGGACGTGACCGAGGGCGATGAGGTTGACGCAGGGCAGGTCATTGCGCGGATCGTCGACGAAAAGCTGGACCTGCAGCTTGCCGCCGCCGAGGCGCGCCTTGCGGCCGCCCGGTCGCAGCTGGACAATGCCCGGACCGAACTGGCGCGCAGCGAATCCCTGCTGGAACGCGGATCAACCACTGTGCAGGCGGTCGACAGGGTCCGCACCAGCGTGACCGTGGCCCGCAACGCGGTGACCGAACTGGACTCGGGCAAAGCGGTCATCCTGCAGCAGATGGCGGAAGGCGATGTCAAGGCCCCGGCCGGCGGTCGTGTTCTGTCCATCCCGACCCGGCTGGGCGAGGTCGTTTTGCCCGGCGAGGCGGTGGCCACCATCGCGGCGGGCCAGGTTTTCCTGCGACTGGCAATTCCTGAACGCCATGCCAATGGCCTGTCCGTGGGCGACCGGGTGGCGATCGGCGACGGGGCCGATCCGCGCGGGGGCCGCATCGAAAAGGTCTATCCCCTGATCGAAAACGGGCGCGTGACGGTCGATGTGGCCGTTGACGGCCTGTCGGGCGCATTCATCGGCCAGCGTGTTCTGGTGCAGGTTCCGGTCGGAACACGGCAGGCCCTTGCCGTGCCGCAGGCCGCGATCCGGCGCAGCGCCGGTCTGGACCTGGTCGCGATCAGCACCGGCGGGGCGGCCCGGACGGTTACGGTTGTGCCCGGCCCGGTCGTGGCCACGCCTGACGGTCCGATGGTTGAAATCCTGTCCGGCCTGCGCGCCGGCGACACGGTGATCCTGCCATGATCGCGCCGCCGAAACGCGGCATTGCCGGTGCGCTGACCGATGCCTTCATCACCTCGCCGCTGACCCCGCTTGCCCTGGTCGCGGCCATCCTTCTGGGCATCGTCGCGCTGGTCACGCTCCCGCGCGAGGAAGAGCCGCAGATTTCCGTTCCCATGGTCGATATCCATGTCCGCGCCGACGGCCTGCGGGCCGAAGACGCGGTCAAGCTTGTGACCGAACCCCTGGAAACCATCGTAAAGTCGATCCCCGCGGTCGAACATGTCTATTCCCGCACACAGGATGACGGCGTGCTGGTAACGGCCCGCTTTGCGGTCGGAACGGACTCTGACGCGGCCATCGTCCGTGTCCATGAAAAGGTGCGCGCCAATCTGGACCGCATTCCAAAAGGCATTCCGGAGCCGCTGATCGTCGGCCGCGGCATCGACGATGTTGCGATCAAGGTGCTGACCCTTGCCCCGCGCCCCGGTGCCGCCGACCGCTGGACGCCCGCAGACCTGACCCGCGTCGCGTCCGAGGTACAGGTGGCGATTGCGGCCCTTCCCGAAATCGGCCTGACCTATATCGTGGGCGAAACCGCCGAAGAGATCCGGATCCGCCCGGACCCCGAGCGGCTGGCGCAGGCGGGCCTGACGTTGCAGGCGCTGGCGGCCAAGGTCGAGGGGGCGAACCGCAGTTTCCCGCTGGGGACCGTCCGGGAAGATGGCCGTCAGATCGGCCTGACCGCAGGCCGGACACTGACCGACCTGAGCGAGATCGAAAACCTTCTGGTGACGGCGCGCGACGGGCGCCCGATTTACGTCCGCGATGTGGCCGATGTTGCGCTTGTCACCGATACCGCAGAGGCGCGCGTGTTCCAGCTTGACCGCGCCGGGGCGGGCTTTTCCCGCGTGCCTGCCGTGTCCCTGGCCATTGCAAAGCGTCCCGGTGCCAATGCCGTGGCCATTGGCGAAGAGATCCGCCATGCCGTTGCGCGTCTGGAAGGCACGGTGATTCCACAGGATCTGGCCGTTCACGTCACCCGTGACTATGGCGAGACGGCGAACGAGAAGGCGAACGAGCTGCTGTTCCATCTTGGTCTGGCGACGCTGTCCATCGTTGCGCTTGTCTGGGTCGCCATCGGCTGGCGCGAGGCGGTTGTGGTGCTGATCGTGATCCCGGTCACGATCCTGCTGACGCTGTTTGCCGCCCGTGTGATGGGCTACACGCTGAACCGCGTCAGCCTGTTCGCGCTGATCTTTTCCATCGGCATCCTTGTTGATGACGCCATCGTCGTGATCGAAAACATCGCCCGCCACTGGGGCATGAAGGACGGCCGCCCCCGCCGCAGCGCTGCGGTCGATGCCGTAAGCGAGGTTGGCAATCCGACCATCGTTGCCACCCTGACCGTGGTCGCCGCCCTGCTGCCCATGCTCTTTGTCTCGGGCATGATGGGCCCCTACATGAGCCCGATTCCCGCCAATGCCTCGGCGGCGATGGTGTTTTCGTTCTTCGTGGCCGTGATCATCACGCCCTGGCTCATGCTGAAGCTGGGCAAGGCCCATGCCGGTCACGGGCAGGCAGCCGAAGCGGCGGACGGCGGCGGTCTGGGCCGGCTCTACCGCGCCGTGGCCCGCCCCATTCTGGTCTCGCGCGCGCGGTCGCGGGCCTTCCTTCTGGCGGTGCTGGCGATGACCGTGGCGTCGATGGGGTTTTTCACCACAACCGCCGTCACGGTAAAGCTGCTGCCCTTCGACAACAAGTCGGAACTGGCGGTTCTGCTTGACCTGCCGCGGGGCACATCCGTCGAAGAGACAGACCGCACCCTTGCCGATCTTGCGGCGATTCTGGCGGATATCCCCGAAATCACGTCGATCCAGTCCCATGCCGGCACGGCGGCACCGTTCAACTTCAACGGCCTTGTGCGCCATTACTATCTGCGGGCCGAACCGCAGATGGGCGACCTGCAGGTCAATCTTTCCCCCAAGGGCGAAAGGTCGCGCGAAAGCCACGCCATCGCCCTTGACATGCGCAGCCGGATTGCGGCCCTGCCGCTTCCCGAAGGCGGTGTCGTCAAGGTCGTGGAACCGCCCCCCGGCCCGCCGGTGATGTCAACGCTTCTGGCCGAAATCTACGGCCCCGATGCCGAAACCCGCCGGGCCGTGGCGCGCAAGGTCCGCGACGCCTTTGAAACGGTGCCCTATATCGTCGATACCGACGACAGCTTCGGCATTCCTGCCGAACGGCTGCGCCTGACGCTGGACGACGCCAACCTTGATGATCACAGGATCGAACCTGCCGATGTGTTCGATACGGTCGCCCTGCTTTATGGCGGAAAGACGGTGGGGTATTCCCACCGCTCCGGCGGACGTGACCCCATCGCAATCCGGCTGGCCCCGTCCAGGGCGGACCGCGTGGTGAACGAACGTGCGCTGGCCACGCCGGTTCCGGCAAACCTTCTGCCGGGGGACCGCTCGGTGGTGGAACTTGGCGATGTCGTGAACATTGCCGCCGGGACATCATCCTTTCCGATCTTCCGCCGCAACGGCAAACCCGCCGAGATGGTGACGGCAGAACTTGCCGGTGATTTCGAGGCGCCGCTTTACGGCCAGATCGCCGTTGGCCGCGCCATTGCCGCCGCAGACTGGGGCGATCTGCCAAAGCCGGTGATCGTCCAGCACGGCCAGCCGGAAGACACCAGCACGCCCGTGCTGCTGTGGGATGGCGAGTGGGACGTGACCTGGGTAACCTTCCGCGACATGGGGGCCGCCTTCGGCGTGGCCCTGGTGGGCATCTACATCCTTGTGGTGATGCAGTTCGGGTCTTTCAGGCTGCCATTGGTGGTGCTGACCCCGGTGCCGTTGACACTGATCGGCATTCTGTCCGGCCACTGGATTTTCGGCGCGCCGTTTTCGGCAACCTCGATGATCGGGTTCATCGCCCTGGCCGGCATCATCGTGCGCAATTCGATCCTGCTTGTGGATTTCATCCGCCACGCGCAGGGCGCGGGCCGTCCGATGCTGGACGTGCTGCTTGAGGCGGGTTCGATCCGCTTCAAACCAATCCTTCTGACGGCCCTTGCCGCCATGATCGGGGCTGTCACCATCCTGACCGACCCGATCTTCCAGGGGCTTGCCATATCGCTGCTGTTCGGGCTGTTTTCGTCGACCATCCTGACGGTCCTTGTCATTCCGGCGATCTACATCACATTCCGGGGACACAGGGATCCTGCAGGCAAGGGGGCCGCCGCATGATGGACAGACCGGCATCTGACGCATCCGAAGGCGCTGCGGCGCATCTGGCGGTCGGCAAGGCCACCTCATTTCTCAAGCTGCTGGCGCACGAGGGGCGGCTTGAGATTCTGTGCCTGCTTGTGGACGGCGGACGTACCGTGGGCCAGATCGGAACCAGCCTTGGCCTGACACAGTCGGCTGTCTCGCAGCAGCTGATGCGTCTGCGGGCCGAGGGCCTTGTGGTGGCGAACCGGGAAGGCAGAAGCATCCGCTATGTTCTGGGCCGGCCGGAAACGGTGATCGTGATCCGCGCGCTCCAGCAGGCGTTCTGCCCCCCCGCCAATCGGGTGCCGCTGTCTGAAACCGGCTGATGCCCCTCATCAGGCATTTGGGGGCGGGCGGGACGTTGCCGTGACGCCCGGTCCCGCCGATACCGGCCAATCCGCCGTAACCTTCGCCAGACTGCCAGAGCCTGCCGCACCGGACGGTGCCCCGAGGTTCCGGAACCGTCCGGCAGGACAGGGGATCGGCCCCGGACAGAGGTGTTTTGCACCCCGAACGGAAACGGCACACCGACCCTGTTCGCTGCCCTTCATGCGTTGGTCTTTCAGCCGCACCGCACGCCGCGCAGAAAGACCCGCGCGCTGAAGCCGCAAGGCGCAGGTGCGCCCCGGCCGGGGGGAAGGGCAACCGGGGCAATCAATCCCGGCTTGGCACATGTCTTTCCGCGCGGCGGGAATGCAGCGGCAGCATGACAGCCCTGCAAGCGGTCAACGGCCCTTCGGCCTACCCCCCGTGGCTGAAAAAGCCCTTTGGCGCGCGGTCCAGCAACTGCTGCGCCAGGGTCTGTCCCAGATCAGCCGCATCCGTGGCCGTGCCACGCAGCGCGCCGGAAATAGCCTCGCTGCCGTCGGGGCGCAGGATTTCGCCGCGCAGATGCACCGTTGCGCCGTCCAGAACGGCCAGCCCGGCAATCGGCGTTTCGCAGGATCCGTCCAGGCGGCGCAGAAAGGCGCGCTCTGCCGCCAGCCTGATGCCCGTCGGGCCATGATGGATCGCCGCCAGCAACCCCGCCACCCGGCTGTCGGCCACCCGCCGCTCCACCCCGATGACGCCCTGCGCCACCGCAGGCAGCATCTCGTCCACCTCGATCGGCCCGCGCGCGACATGCGCCATGCCCAGCCGGTTCAGGCCCGCCATGGCAAGGAACGTGGCTGCGGCAACCCCGTCTTCCAGCTTGCGCAACCGTGTCTGCACATTGCCCCGGAACTCCACCAGCCGCAGGTCGGGCCGCCGCAACGCCAGCTGCGCCCGCCGCCGCAGGCTGGACGAGCCGACCACAGCCCCCTGCGGAAGGTCTGCCAGCCGCGCAACAGCCGGCGAAACCAGGGCGTCCCGCACATCTTCGCGGGGCAGACAGCAGTCAAGCACCAGCCCCTCGGGCTGCACCGTCGGCATGTCCTTCATCGAATGCACCGCGATGTCGATGCCGCCCGCCAGCAGCGCCTCTTCGATCTCGCGGGTGAACAGGCCCTTGCCGCCGATCTCTTTCAGCGCCTTGTCCAGGATCTGGTCGCCCGTGACCTTGATCACGACGATGGCAAAGGCCGCCTCCGGCAGGTCAAACGCCGCCATCAGACAGCGCCGCACCTCATGCGCCTGCCACAGGGCAAGCGGCGAGCCGCGGGTTCCGATCTTCAGGGGCTGGGCGGGGCTGGGCAGGGTCTGTGTCATGGCTCAAGGCTTACCGATGTCAACCGGGGCTGACAACTCGGTATTGACAAGGCTGCGCTGCCAGTGGACCCATCGCTGAAATCCGGAGACCGAGATGACCGAAAAGACCATCCTGCGCGCGCTCAAGGGCGAAATCCTTCCGACACCGCCGATCTGGATGATGCGTCAGGCGGGCCGCTACCTGCCGGAATACCGGGCCACCCGCGCGCAGGCGGGCGATTTTCTGACCCTGTGCTACACGCCCGATCTGGCGGCAGAGGTCACGTTGCAGCCGATCCGCCGCTTCGGATTTGACGCGGCCATCCTGTTTGCAGATATCCTGCTGCTGCCGCAGGCATTGGGGGCAGAGCTTTGGTTCACCACCGGCGAAGGGCCGCGTCTTTCGACGATTGCCACCATGCAGGATGTGGACGGTCTGAAACCCGTCGCGGCCATCCACGAAACACTGGCACCGGTCTATGAAACGGTGCGCATTCTGGCGCGCGAACTGCCGGCGGAAACGGCGCTGATCGGCTTTGCAGGCGCGCCCTGGACGGTGGCCACCTATATGATCGCCGGGCGCGGCACCCCCGATCAGGCCCCGGCCCATGCGCTGAAGGCGGCGGACAGGGCGGCGTTTCAGGCCCTGATCGACCGTATCACCGAGGGGACCATCGAATACCTTTCGATGCAGGTGCAGGCCGGGGCCGAGGTGGTGAAGCTGTTCGACAGTTGGGCAGGATCGCTCAGGGGCCAGGATTTTCAGGATTTCGCCGTCGAACCCGCCCGCCGGATCATCGCAGCACTGAAGGACCGCCATCCGGGCCTGCCGGTGATCGCCTTTCCGCGGGAAGGCGGGGCGGGCTGTATCGGCTTTGCCCGGGCGACGGGGGCCGATTGCGTGGCGCTGGACAACTCCGTAACCCCCGAATGGGGGGCGGCAAATGTCCAGAAAGACGGCTGCGTGCAGGGCAACCTTGATCCGGCGCATATGGTCACCGGCGGCGCGGCGCTGGACGGGGCTGTGCGCCATGTCCTGCGCGCCTTTGCAAAGGGGCCGCATATCTTCAACCTTGGGCATGGCATCACGCCCGATGCCGACCCGGAAAACGTGGCCCGGATGATTGCCGTGGTCCGGGGCGGCTGACCTGCCCCCCCCCCTGTCCCTGCGTCGGCGCAGCTTTGCAGCCCCCGTCCCCTGCGGCATTGAAGTGCAGCACCTTTCGGGGAACAAGCCGGTCATGCACCCGATGCCCGTCCCGCGCAGGATTACGGCTGCCCTTTGCCTGACGCCGGCCCGTGCCGCGCGCCGCGCGCCGCCCGCCGCAAAGGCGTGATCCCGGTATCCGGACCGGCGCAAGCCTGCCGATGCCGGGAATGGCGCGCGCCGCCGCCTGCGGGTTTGCATCGCCCAAATGCCCCACACCTGCGTGACATCCTGCGCAAAGCTGTCCGCCCGAACCGTCCGCCGGTCCATGCCCGGCATGTTGTGATGCCTGCCAGCCGGAAGCGAACGCAGCCAGGTCTTTCGGCCTGTTGCGCCAGCGCCGGCGTGCTGCGCGGCGCTGTGGCCGTGGCCCCGCCCTCCGGCACCGGGGACAGGTCAGGGACGAAACAGGGGATCATTGCGCGGCCCCCGAAAGGCTGGCCCCGGCACGGGGACGGGCGCGGCCAGACCTGGCGGCGCGGCGCTTATGTCTTGCGACTGAACTCTGCGAAAGCCTCGGCATAGTCGGGGTGCCAGCGCGACAGGGCGGGCCGGTTTTCCACAATATCGCCCGCCGCCCACAGGATGCGGCGTTCATCCAGCGCGCGGGGCACATCATTGTCGGGACACAGGATATAGAAATCGCCCGCCGCGACCCGGTCGAACAGAAAGGCAACCGTCTGTCCGGGTGTCCAGGCGGCCGGGGGCTTTTCCGTACGCCCTTGGGCTGTCAGCGCGGTGAAGACAAAGCCTGGGATCAGCAGATGCGCGGTGATCCGCCCCGGCGCACTGCCCCGCAACCCATGCGCCAGCGCTTCGGTATAGGCCTTTACCCCGGCTTTGGACACGTTATAGGCCGGATCGCCGGGGGGCGTGGTGATGCCCTGTTTCGATCCGGTATTGATCACAAGGCCGGGGCGGCCGGCATCGATCATGCCCGGCACGAACACCTGCACCCCGTGAATGACCCCGCAAAGATTGACAGCCAGCACCCTGTCCCAGGCGTCCTGCGGCCCGAAAAGGTCGCTTCCCGGCTGAATGCCCGCATTGTTCATCAGCAGATCAACCTGTCCGAACCTGTCCAGCACCTTCGCCTGCAAAAGCTTCAGGTCCTCAAGACGGCCAACATCGGCCTCCACCGCCAGAACATCGCCCGCGCCTGCGGCCCTGATCACCTGTGCGGCCCCGGCCAGACGGTCTGCGCCAAGATCGGCAAGGGCAACCCGCATGCCCAGCCCCGCACAATGCAGCGCCGCCGCCAGCCCGATGCCCGAGGCACCGCCCGTGATGACGGCGACGTTTGCGGAACAAAGGACGGGATGGGTCATGCGGGGTTCCTCCGGGGTGCTGCACGCCAAGGGTCGCGCGATCTGCCGCCGGGGGCAAGCGGGAAGCGCAGGCCTTGACCGCTACAGCTTTACCGAAAGCGCCACTCCCGCCTCCTGCGCCCGCCGCAGCGCTACGGCGGCCACAGCAAGGTCCTGCAGGCCCACCCCGGTGCCGTCATACAGCGTGATCTCGCCATCCGATCTGCGGCCGGGATGCCTGCCGGTCAGCACATCGCCCAGCGGCACGATTGATGCCGCCGCCACCAGACCCGCCGCGACCGCATGCTGCGCCTCGCCGATGCTGACCGATTGCGCAGGCTCGTCCGTGAACAGCGCCGCACGCGCCAGCAGGGTCGGCTCCACCTCCTGCTTGCCGATGGTGTCGGTACCCATGCAGGCCAGGTGCGTGCCCGGCCGCACCTGCGCATCGCACAGGCTGAACCTGTCGGACGAGGTGATGGTGACAATCACATCGGCCTCGGCCCCCAGACGGTCCGGACTGACCGCCTCGAACGGCAGGCCCAGCTCTGCGGCCACCGCCCGCAGCCGTGCCAGCTTGTCCGGGGTCCGGTTCCAGGCAATCACCCGGTCAAAGGCCCGCACCCGCGCCGCTGCGCGCAGCTGGAACTGCGCCTGATGCCCCGCGCCCAGGATGCCCAGCACCCGCGCATCCCGCCGCGCCAGCCGGTCGATGGACAGGGCCGCCGCCGCCGCCGTGCGCAGCGCTGTCAGCAGGTTGCCCCCGACCATGGCCAGCGGCACGCCCGTTTCGGGGTCGAACAAATACACGGCGGACTGGTGGTTGGTGATCCCGCGCGCCGCATTGCCGGGAAAATATCCCCCCGCCTTCACCCCCAACTGTCCGCCCGCCGCGTCCAGCCCGGATTTGAACCCGTACTGCCGCCCCCCGCCCAGCGCCTCGCGCACGACGGGAAAGTTGCGCGCCTCGCCCCGCGCCATTGCCGCAAAGCAGGCTTCCATGGCCGAAAAGGCATCCTGCGGGAAGACCAGCCCGGCGATCAGGGCTTCCGGAACGATGTACATTGGCGAAAGCTCCCCGACCGGGCCGGACCCTGTTCATTTTCCGTTCAGAAGTATCCCGGGGGGTGAGCCCCGGCAGGGGCGAGGGGGGCAGCGCCCCCCTGCCTCAATAGGCTTTGCCCCGCGCCGAAACCGGCCAGACCACCTCAACCCTGCCACCCCGCACACCGACATACCAGTCATGCACATTGCAGGTCGGGTCACAGTGGCCCGGCACCAGGCGCAGCCTGTCATTGACCTTCAGCACCCCGTGCGGGTCCTCGATCACGCCATGCTCATCCGAGCATTTCACGTATTTCACATCGGTTCGCCCGAAGATCACCGGCAGGCCGCTGTCCACCGACTGCACTTTCAGGCCGGCATCACAGATCGCCCTGTCGGCCTTGGCATGGCTCATCACCGATGTCAGCAGGAACAGGGCGTTTTCCCATTCGCCCTGATCGATGCGGTGCCCGTCCTTGTCCAGTATGCGGCCATAATCGGCATCCATGAAGGCATAGGACCCGCACTGAAGCTCGTTGTAGACGCCGGACGCCCCTTCGAAATAGTAGCTGCCCGTACCGCCGCCCCCGACGATGTCGCAGGTCAGCCCTTCGGCTTTCAGCCCGTCGACGGCGTCCTTCACCTGGGCCACCGCCAGGTCGATCTTGGCCTTGCGGTCTTCGTAGCGGTCCAGGTGCTGCATGGCCCCCTGATAGGCCTGGACGCCGCTGAACTTCAGCCCCGGCGCGGCTGCGATGGCCTTTGCAATGGCAATAACCTCTGGCGTTGTCTTCACGCCGCAGCGCCCTGCGCCGCAGTCGATCTCGACCAGACATTCGATGGTCGTGCCATGCCGCACCGCCGCCGCCGACAGGTCCGCGACATTGGCGATGTCATCGACGCAGCAGATCGCCCGCGCGCCCAGCTTTGGCAGGCGCGCCAGCCGGTCGATCTTGGCCGGGTCGCGCACCTGATTGCTGACCAGCACATCGCGGATGCCGCCGCGGGCAAAGACCTCGGCTTCGCTGACCTTCTGGCAGCAGACCCCGACCGAGCCGCCCAGCCGTTCCTGCAGCAGGGCCACGTCCACCGACTTGTGCATCTTGCCATGCACCCGGTGGCGCACCCCCATCGCCCTGGCGACATCGCCCATCTTGCGGATGTTCCGCTCCAGCGCGTCGAGGTCCAGGATCAGGCAGGGGGTCTGGATATCCCCCTCGTCCATGCCGGGCAGGGCGGGAATGTCATAGCCAACTTCAAGCCCGTCGAATGTGGCGGGTTTGTTCATCAATGCCTCCCTCAGCCCTGCATCCAGGGCAGTTTGTCCAGATCGACGTTGCCGCCGGTGATGATGACGCCCACGCGCCGGCCCCGGAATGTTTCAGGGTTCTTCAGGATGGTGGCCAGCGGCACCGCACAGCTGGGCTCAATGACGATCTTCATCCGCGCCCAGGTCAGGCGCATCGCATCAATGATCTCCTGTTCGCTGGCCGTCAGGATATCGGTGACCCGCGACTTCACGAAATGCCAGGTCAGGTCTTTCAGCGGCACCTTCAGCCCGTCCGCCACCGTGTCGGGCGCATCGTCGGCGATGATATGGCCCGCGCGCAGGCTGCGCAGGGCATCGTCTGCCTGCTCGGGTTCGGCCGCATAGATTTCCACCTGGGGAGCGATGGCCGACAGGGTCAGGCAGGTGCCGGAAATCATGCCGCCCCCGCCGATCGGGGCGATCACCTGATCGAGGCCGTCCACCTGCTCCATCAGCTCGCGCGAACAGGTCGCCTGCCCGGCAATGACGCGGGGATCGTTGTAGGGATGGACAAAATCCGCCCCCGTCTGCGCCTGCACCCTGGCGAACACCTCTTCGCGCGATGTGGTCGACGGCTCGCATTCCGTGATGTTGCCGCCATAGCCGCGCACCGCATCCTTCTTGGCCTGCGGCGCGGTGCGCGGCATGACCACGGCGCAGGGAATGCCCCGCCGCCCGGCGGCACAGGACAGCGACAGCGCATGGTTGCCGCTGGAATGGGTGGCCACGCCCCGCGCCGCATCCGCATCCGACAGGCCGAAGACCGCGTTCGACGCGCCCCGCACCTTGAACGCGCCCGCCTTCTGGAAATTCTCGCATTTGAAGAACAGCGACGCCCCGGTCAGCGCATTAAGGAAGCTGGAGGTCAGAACCGGGGTGCGGTGGATATGCGGCGCAATCCGCGCATGGGCCGCCACAACATCGTCATAGGTGGGGATCAGCATGTTGGTCCTTTCACGCGGCGGCCTTCGCCGCCTGCGGCCCCTTGCGGTAGAACGCCTGCGCGGCGGCAACACCCGACCCCAGCCGCACCGGCCAGCCCAGATCGGCCATGCACATCTCTGCCGTGGCCAGGCCCGACAGCATCATCGGCTCGGTCAGCATTCCCAGATGACCGATGCGGAACACCTTGCCCGCCACCTCGCCCAGGCCCACGCCAAAGGCCATGCCATAGGTATCAGCCGCCAGTTTCACCAGATCGGTGCCGTTGCAGCCCTCGGGCACGACCACGGCGGTGACCGTGTCGGAATACAGGTCCGGTGTGACGGCACAGGGGCGCATGCCCCAGGCGGCAACGGCCTGGCGCACGCCCCCGGCGATCCGGGCATGGCGGGCATAGACCTGGGCCAGCCCTTCATCCTCCAGCATCTCGACCGACCGTGCCAGCCCGGCAATCAGCCCGGCCGCCGGGGTATAGGGATAGCCGCCCGCTGCCGTGCTGCGCAGCATGTCGCGGAAATCGAAGAAGGCGCGCGGCAACATCGCGGTGTCCATCGCCGCCAGGGCCTTGGGCGACACCCCCAGAATCGCCAGACCGGCGGGCAGCATGAACCCCTTCTGGCTGCCGGCAATGGCGATATCAACACCCCAGCCGGACATCTCGAACGGCATCGAGGCGATGGAAGAAACCCCGTCGACAAACAGCAGCGCCGGATGGTCTGCGGCATCCAGCGCGCGGCGCAGACCGGCAATGTCGGATTTCACCCCGGTGGCGGTTTCATTATGGGTGGCCAGAACGGCGCGGATCGTCCGGCCGCCGTCGGCGCGCAGCGCAGCCTCGATCGCGGCCAGGGGTGCGCCTTCGCCCCAGGGCGCTTCAATCACCTGAACGGTCAACCCGTGGCGCTGGCACAGGTCGATCCAGCGCTGGCTGAACATGCCAAAGCGCGCGGCAAGAACCGTATCACCGGGCGACAGGGTATTGCTGATCGCCGCCTCCCAGCCGCCGGTGCCGGTCGAAGGCAGAAGGATGACCTCGCCTTCGGCCATCTTCAGAATCCGCCGCACCCCGTCCACGGCGGGGCGGAACAGGCGGGCAAAGGCCGCAGAGCGATGATCCAGCGTCGGCATGTCACAGGCCTTGCGGATTGCATCGGGAATGTTGGTCGGGCCGGGAATGAAGACGGGGTTCTGCAGGGACATCGGGCTGCGCCTTTCTTGGACTGCGCAATCCTATGGGTGCCCTGCGGGCGGCGCAATTTTTTCGAAAGATTTTTTCATTTCTGTATAATGCCTGATAACCGTTCAGAATCAGGGGCTGGCAATTTTTCACCCGCCGGACAGGCCGCCGGGCCGGACAGAAAAGGACCGAAGATGGCTGACCCCCGCCCCCGGGGCCGACCGAAATCCTTCACCGACCGAAGCGACCAGAACCGCGTCCAGTCCGTGGGCCGGGCCATGGCGCTGCTGCGGCGTCTTTCCGACAGCCCCGGGATGACCCTGTCCGAACTGGCGGCGGCCACCGGCGAATCTGCGGCCACCGTCTATCGGGTGCTGGTCACGCTGCAGGAACATGACATCGTGGAAACCGAAGACCCGGGGCAGCTGTGGCATGTGGGCGGCGGGGCGTTCCGGATCGGTTCGGCCTTTCTGCGGCGCACCAAGGTTGTCGAGCGCGCCCGCCAGCCGATGGACCGGCTGATGCGCGACACCGGCGAGACGGCCAACCTTGGGGTCGAGAACCGCGACGAGGTGATGTTCCTGGCCCAGGTGGAAACGCAGGAGGCGATCCGCGCCTTCTTTGCGCCGGGCACCAAATCGCCGATGCATGTCTCTGGCATCGGCAAGGCGCTGCTGGCCTGGTATCCCGCAGACCGGGTCCGGCAGATCGTGCAGCGCCGGGGCTTGCCCGGTTTCACCGCATTCTCGATGACATCAGAGGTCAGCCTGACGCGGGATCTGGCCCGCACCCGCGACCGGGGCTTTGCCATCGACGATCAGGAACGCGCCGAAGGCATGCGCTGCGTTGCCGCCCCGATCTTCAACGCCTTTGCCGAACCGGTGGCGGGGCTGTCTGTCTCTGGCCCGGCCTTCCGGCTGCCCCTTTCGGCAACAGACCGCATCGGCGCGCTGGTCTGCCACGCCGCAGATCAGGTGACGCAGGCAACCGGGGGCGTGCGGCCCTGACAGCCGCCTGCGCCACGCGGCCCGGCCCGCCCCCCGTCCGCCCCGGAATGTCCTGCACAGGCGCGCCTGGGGATCGGTGCCGATGCCATGGGTGGCGCCGGTCTGCTTGCCGCTGCGCAAACCGGCACTGGTGCCAGATTGTCCGACCTTGCAGCGCCACCCTTCCCGTCACCGGTATCCCGGCCTGACGGGATGGCAGATGTCTCGGCTTTCTCTGCCCTCCGCTGCCAGACCCACGGGCAACCTGGCAGGCCGGCCGGCAATGCGCAGGCCTGCCGGGCCTTCTGTCACACCCTTGGGACAGGCCCGCCTGCGCCGGGCGCACTCCATTTCCCGCGCGCGGGACCTTTGTGATGCCGACCTGACCCGATGACCTTGACCGCAGCACCCCGGCCGGCCCAGATACCGCCAAAGGAAAGGACCAGGATGATACCCCCCATCGACGGGCGCTGTCTGTGCGGCCGCATCGCCTATCGCGCCATCGCCGCCCCGCTGTGGCAGATGCATTGCCATTGCGAAAGCTGCCGGCGCGCCACGGCGTCCGGCTTCACCTCGTTCTTTGCGATTGCGGATGGGGACTGGCACTGGACGGCAGAGGAACCGGCGCTGTTCCGGTCTTCGCCCGGGGTCGAGCGGCGCTTTTGCGGCACCTGCGGCACCCAGATGGCCTATCGCAGCGCGGCAGCACCTGCCGAGATGCATTTCTACGCCGCCACGCTGGACGATCCCGCCCGCTATCGTCCCACGGCCCATGACCACGGTGCAGAACGCCTGCCCTGGGTGGTTCTGTGCGATGGGCTGCCGCAGATATGACGCGGCCATGAAGCCCCGGCGCGGCGCGACAGGTTCCACCCGACATGCACGAAAGCCCCTGATGACCGATCTTACCCTGCTTGGAATACCGGGTGCCCTGCGGGCCGCATCCACCAACCGCCTGCTTCTGGCCGAGGCGCGGCGCAGCTTCGGCCCGGCGGTGATGACCGAAGCCAGCCTGCGCCTTCCGCTGTATGACGGTGACCTTGAACAGGCGCAAGGCATACCGCCAGAGGTTCAGGCCGTGGCCGACCAGATCCGGGCGGCGGACGCGGTTGTGATCGCAACGCCGGAATACAACAAATCTTTTCCGGGCGTGCTGAAGAACGCGCTGGATTGGGTCAGCCGTACCAAGGGCGGGCCGTGGCGGGACAAACCCGTGGCGATCATTTCCGCCGCCGACGGGCGCGGCGGCGGCGACCGGTCGCAATTTGCGCTGCGCCTTGCGATGGTGCCGTTCCGCGCGCGGGTCTTGCCGGGGCCGGAAGTGATGGTGGCGGACGCGTCCAACGCCTTCGGACCAGACGGGCGGCTGAAGGACGGGCGGTATGTCAGGGCTTTGGCAGAGCTTATGGCGTTGCTGCGGGCAGAGGCGGTGCGGAATGGCCTGGCTGGAAGCTGAAACGAGACGTCATGCTGACCGACAGGGCATTTGAAGCAGAGGGGGGAATCCCGCGCAGTTCGATTGACCGCACTCAGGGCTGCCGCCCCGCATTCCACTGCAACCCGCCGTCACTCCAGGCAAAAACCAGTTCAATGATTTCGGTTTCTCCAATCCTGTCCGGTCTGCGGCCTATGATCCGGCCGCCGCTTTGGTCATAAAAGCGGCGGGCCCGCGCATTGCCTTCCACCACCAGAGCGGTGAATGCCGTGATCCCGGCAACAGAGGCCAGCAAGGCGCGGCCAAATCCTGTGCCCTGTGCGGACTGAAGAAGATAGATCGCCCACAGCTCTTCAGGATATCCGGCCTCGCGCAACCCCGGATCACGCTGACGGCCCATCGTGGCGAAGCCCGTTTTCGGCAGAATGGCTGCACGCACATCGGGCCGGGCAAGGATTGCGGTCCAGACCGCCGTCAGCCGGTCGGGGCCGGTCATCCTTTCTATCTCGCTGTCCGGCAGAAGCCCGGGATAGGTCTCGCGCCACGCCTGGGCATGAATGGCGACAAGTTGCGATATGTCACCTGTGGTCGCCGGGCGGGGTGTCATTGACAGGGTACTCAATCGATATTGACCCCTGAAGAGTAACTCCTGTGATCCACTCAGGCAACATTGTGAGGGACATGGGCGCGGCGGCGGCGAGCGGTCTCAATTCGCGCTGCGCCGTGCGGTGACCGCAAAGGCGAAGGGTGGCCTGCACCGAAGGGGAAACATGTTCCGCCCCCCGGCAAGGTGCCTGGGGAGTGCCAGCCCCACAGGCTGCCTGACCGGAAGGCGGGAAAATCCTGCCCGCCCCGTGCGCTCTGGCCGGGGTCATCGCCCCGGCCACACGCCGCCCGTGTCACCCGCCCGTCCCCACCCCCTCGGCGGGCGCTGGCCTTCTGCTGTTCCCGGACCGGCCGGTCTACAGGGCACCGTTGCGCGCGGGCGGGGGAAACGCGGGTCGCGTTTCCTGTTCCCGCTCGGAGGGGCGAAAGCACTGTCACCGTGTCAATGGCAGGGGCCATCGCCCCTGCCACGGCGCTGCGCTGGGATCAGGACCGGCCGGGGGCCAAAGCCCCCGGCCAGCGCCCGACCCGCCCATGGCGGGCGCT
>JADCEL010000055.1 GCA_020250125.1 Rhodobacter sp. | reverse complement strand
TTAGCCCCCGGCTGGCCTGGCGTCAGCGTGGCGCTGTGGCAGGGGCGATGGCCCCTGCCAGAGAGACCGGGCATCGAGGAGAACACCCCTCCGGGAGGGAAAAGGAAACGCGACCCGCGTTTCCCCCGACCGCGCGGGACGGTGCCCTTTAGACCGGCGGGTCCGGGAACGCCGAAAGGCCAGCGCCCGACCCGGCGGGTGCGAAGCGCCCGCCGGGGGCGGGTCGGGCGCTGGCCGGGGGCTTTGGCCCCCGGCTGGTCCTGATCCCGGCGTTGTGCTGTGGCAGGGGCAGTTCTTTCGTCCCTCCGGGCGGGGTCAGGAAACGCGACCCGCGTTTCCCCCGCCCGTGCGCGACGGTGCGCCGTTGACCGGCAGGTCCGGGACCCGCAGCAGGCCAGCGCCCGCCGGGCGCTGGCCGGGGGCTTTGGCCCCCGGCCGGTCCTTATGCCGGCGTTGCGCTGTGGCCGGGGCGACGGCCCCTGCCATGAGTCGCAAGGCGCGCAGACGCACGTGCTTGCCGCTTTGCGGTCAGACAGCCCCTGCGACCGGCACCGCTTCAGAACCCTGTCAGGTGCTGCCAGGTGCCCCGTGCCGTGCCGCCGCTGCGGTGCCGTTCACGGGCGCAGGGGCGCGCTGTGCCGCGATCAGCTGGTCTTCACCGCCCCGGCCAGCAGCACCGCCACAAAGCGCGTCGGCCCGAAGGCCGCGCAGATGATGACCAGCATCGAGGTCATCGGAATCGCCAGGATGGCCCCCGGCAGGCCCCACAGCGATGACCAGACCGACAGGGCGACCAGCACCACGAAGGGGCTCAGGTTCAACTGCCGCCCGATCATCCGCGGTTCAAGAATATTGCCGACCCAGGCCTGTGCCGTCATCAGCAGCGCCGCCAGCGCCGCCGTGGTTCCAAAGGATCCGAACTGCGCCAGCGACAGCACGACCGGCAGCGCCACCCCGACGATCGACCCGACATAGGGGATGTAGTTGAACAGGCCGATCACCACCGCCCAGAACAGCGCGAAATCCACCCCCATCCCCCAGAGAATCACGAAGGACACCGAGGCGAGGATCATGTTGATCAGCGTCTTGATGGCCAGGTAATCGCCAATCCTGCGGTTGATGTCGCGCAGGATGCGCTCGGTCAGTTCCGCCTGATCGCCACGCGGAAAGGCAGCGGCCAGCTTGGGGGCCAGCAAGCCGCGTTCCCCCATCAGGAAGGCGGCGTAGATCACCACCAGGAACACCGTCAGACCCAGGCTGGTCAGCCCGCCCAGCGTGCGCAGCAGGATTGCCTGAAGGTTCATCTTGCCCAGGGTTGCCTCGACAATATCATCCCAGGTCGGATGCTCGATCCCGCCGATATCCGCCGCGCGGGCGATCAGGGTTTCAAGGTTGGTCTGGTAACGCGGGATGACGGCGGTGAGTTGATCCAGCGTCAGCGTTACCACCAGCGCCAGCGCCACCACCGCCAGCGTGAAACCCAGCAGCACCAGACCGCGCCGCGCCATCCCCGGCAGCCGCCCGATCAGCGGCACCCGTTCCAGGGCCTCGGCCGCCGTGGTCACGACATAGACGGCAATGATCGCCATGACCACAGGCAGAATGATGGCCTGACCGATCACCAGAAGCCAGCCGGTCATGCCGACCAGCGCAACAGCCAGAACAAGGTTGAGAAGGGGCGCGTTGGCCATGAAACCCGCCCCCTGTTCCGTCAGGCGATCCGGCGTGATCTGAAGTGCAGCGCCAGCGCCGCCATCGCCACACCGGTCGAGATCAGGTCAACCGCCAGCAGGATGCCCGGTATCGTCAGGGCCGATGCCGGGAAGCGCGACAGGATCATGCCCGCCAGCAGAACCGAGACGGCCCCGGTCAGCAGCAGCATCCAGAAGTACCCGGTTCCGCGTGCCGCGAAGGCCAGCACGATCTTGACGATGCCTTCCACCAGAAACAGCAGGCCGATGGTCCAGGTCAGCACCATCGTCCCTTCGATCGGATTGCCGATGATCCAGACGCCGATCACGATGGCCAGCGCGCCCAGGGCCGCTGTCCAGATCCGGGCACCAAGGCCAAGATCGCCAAAGGCCGCGACAATCTGCAGGACCCCCATGAAGATGAAGATAAAGGCCACGATCCGGGTCGCGGCAAAAGTCGCCCCGATCGGATTGAACAGGGCGAACAGGCCGCCCAGAATGGCGACGAGTCCGGCAAGAAGAAGAATGAACCAGTGTTTCATGAAAGCGGTCCCATTCGGTTGGATTTATCACAAGTCTCGCGTAACCCCAAGGCAATCGCAAGGAAATAGCGCAGCGGGCCTGCCGCAGGCATTCCTGACAGGTGGCCCGCCCGGGGGTGACAGTGCGCCAAAAGCTGCCTACTGTCCGCGCAGCGTCAACAGGGGCTGCGGATCATGGACGGTTTCTTTTGTGGTGTTTCGCATGGCAGGTCTTTCCGTCTTGCCAGAAGTCTTGGATTTGCCGCAGCGGTCACGCTGGGGGCGGGCTGCGGATTTGCGCAGACCACGCAGGCGGGCGCACCGGTTCCGGCGGTGGTCGTGGCGGCGGCAGAAGAGATGCAGCTGACACAATCGGCCCGTTTTGTGGGCCGGGCCGTGGCGGTGCAGAAGGTTGACCTTCGCGCGCGGGTCAGCGGCTTTGTTGACGGGCGCGGCTTTGCCGAAGGCGGGCTGGTGGCCGAAGGCGATGTCCTGTTCCGGATTGAACCGGAAGAATACAAGGCGACGCTGGCACAGGTCGAGGCATCCCTGGCCGCTGCGAAGGCGTCAGAGACGCTGGCCAATCTGGAACTGGCCCGGCAGACGGAACTGGTGGCCAAGGGGGCCGTGGCACAGTCGCTGCTGGACAAGGCCCAGGCCGAAGCGGCCCGTGCATCGGCCGAGGTGCGGGGCATCATGGCGCAGCGCGATGTGGCGGCGCTGAACCTGTCCTATACCAAGGTGAAGGCCCCTTTCGCGGGCAGGGTGGGCCTGTCGTCCTTTGATGTGGGCGCGCTGATCGGCCCCGATTCGGGGCCGCTGGTGACGCTGGTGCGGACCGATCCGATGACCGTGGAATTCCCTGTGACCGAACGTGATCTGCTGGCCTACCGGGCCGCAACAGGGGGCGGGTCGACGGACGATGTCGGGCCGGTGCAGCTGTATCTGGCAGACGGGTCGGCCTATGCGCTGACCGGGACGGTGGACTTTTCGGATGTCACGGTCGATGTCGGTACGGATACGGTGCTGATCCGCGCGGTCTTCGCGAACCCGGACGGGCTGTTGCGCGACGGGTCGCTGGTGTCGGTGGAACTGACAGGCGGCACGCCGGACCCGGTGCTGACCGTTCCCCAGCAGGCGGTGCAGCGCGACCTGACCGGCCCCTATGTGCTGGTGGTGGACAGCGCCGGCGTGGTGGAACAGCGCCGCATCGACCTGACCCGGGTCACCGCAGGCCATGCGGTTGTCGCCGGCGGCCTTGCAGCCGGTGAACGTGTGATCACCGAAGGGATCAACAAGGCCCGTCCCGGTGCCACGGTGAATGCCGCGCTGGCCGGGGAAGGCTGACATGATCGCCGATACCTTCATTTCCCGCCCCCGGCTTGCCGGGGTGATTTCGATCGTGCTGTTCCTTGCCGGTCTGATCGCGATGACGCGGATGCCGGTCGAGCAGTTCCCCAACATCGCGCCGCCGCAGGTCAGCGTCACCGCAAGCTATCCCGGTGCCGGGGCGGAAGTGACCGAAGCGACCGTGGCCCAGGTGATCGAAGACAAGGTCATCGGCGTCGACAACATGATCTACATGAAATCAACCTCCGGGGCGGATGGCAGCTATACGCTCAACATCTCGTTCGAGGTCGGCACCGATCCCGATATTGCCACGGTTCTGGTCCAGAACCGCGTGGCCCTGGCCGAGCCGCTTCTGCCGTCAGAGGTCAGGCAGACCGGGGTCAAGGTTGCCAAGAAATCCGCCTCGCTGCTGCTGGGTGTGGTGCTGCATTCCTCTGATGCCGCGATCACCGGGCCGACGCTGACCAACTATGCCCGGATCAACATTGTCGATTCGCTCAAGCGGGTGCGGGGTGTCGGGGATGCCACGGTCTTCGCAGGCGATGAATTCGCCATGCGGATCATCCTGGACGTTGACAGGCTGACGGCAATGAACCTGACACCGGCCGATGTGACGGCAGCGCTGCGCAGCCAGAACGTTCAGGCCGCCATCGGGCGGGTCGGCGGCCAGCCGATGACCGAAGACCCCGGCTTGCAGCTGAACGTGCAGACCCAGGGCCGCCTGACGGACCCCGACGAGTTCGGACGGATCATCGTGCGATCAAATGCCGATGGCAGCACTGTCAGGGTTGCCGATATCGCCAAGGTCGAGCTTGGGTCGCGCAACGCGGACATCAGCAGCTTCTTCAACGGCGCACCGGCGACCCTGGTGGGCATCTATCTTGCGCCGGGGGCAAATTCGCTGGCGGCCGCCGACGGGGTGAAATCCGCGCTGGCGCGGCTGTCGGCGGCGTTTCCAACCGGGATCGAATACGAGATTGTCGCAGACAGTTCTGTCTTTGTGAAGGAAAGCATCAGGTCGGTCGAACACACGCTGATCGAGGCCTTTGTGCTGGTCGTTCTGGTGGTGTTCATCTTCCTTGGCAGCCTGCGGGCCACGATCATTCCGCTGATTGCCGTGCCGGTGGCGCTGGTGGGGACCTTTGCGGTGATGTTCGCACTGGGGTTTACCATCAACACGGTGTCGCTGCTGGCGATGGTGCTGGCGATCGGGATCGTGGTGGATGATGCCATCGTCGTGGTCGAGGCGGTCGAAGCAAAGATGGCGGCGAACCCCGGCCTGTCACCTGCCGGGGCGGCAAGCGCCGCCATGGGCGAAATCACCGGGGCGATCCTGGCGATCACGCTGGTGTTGCTGTCGGTCTTCGTGCCGGTTGCCTTCATTCCCGGCATTTCCGGCCAGTTGTTCCAGCAGTTTGCCGTCACGGTTTCGGTCGCGATGGTGATTTCGGCGATCAACGCGCTGACCCTGGCCCCGGCGCTGTGCGCGATCATCCTGTCGCCGCATCACGGGCCGAAGAAGGGTGTTCTGGGCTGGATTTCCCGGCGCATCGACAGCGCGCGCGATGGCTATGCCTATATTGCCGGGGCGATTGCCCGGCGCGTGGTCATCGGTGTCGTGCTGGTGGCGGCGGCGTTCCTGCTGACGGGTTTTCTGTTCAAGACGGTCCCGTCTGGCTTCCTTCCCGCCGAGGACCAGGGATATTTCATGGTGGAAACCCGTCTTCCCGACGCCGCTTCGGTGAACCGCACCCAAGAGGTGCAGGCCAGTGTCGCAACCATGCTGGCCGGGCTGGAAGGGGTCAGAAGCGTGACCTCCGTCACGGGCTATTCGATGCTGGACGGGCTGGCGAAATCGAACGCGGCCTTTGCGATGGTGTCGATGGACCATTTCGGGGACCGCAAGACCCGCGAGACATCCGTCTTCCACGCGATCCGCAGCGTCTACATGGAAGGTGCAAAACTGCGCGAGGCGCAGGTGATCCCGTTCAACATGCCCCCCATCCCCGGCCTTGGGACAGGGTCGGGCTTTGAGTTTCAGCTGATCGATACACAAGGCAGACCGGCGACCGAGCTTGCGGAAACCGCGCGCGGGCTGGCGCTGGCGGCCAACCAGCACCCGGATCTGTCGGGGGTCTACACCACGTTCTCGGCAGACAGTCCGCAGGTGTATCTGGATATCGACCGCGACCGTCTTTATGCGCTGGGTGTGTCGCTGTCGGATGTGTTCAATGCGCTCCAGTCCACGCTTGGCACGGTTTACGTCAACGATTTCAACCTGTTCGGACGGGCCTGGCAGGTTCTGCTCACCGCGCGGGAAAGTGACCGCGCCACGGTCGATGATATTGCAAGGATTCACGTGCGCTCCAACACCGGGCAGATGGTTGCGGTGGGGGCGGTGGCCAGGGCGGAATACGCCGTGGGGCCGCTGTCGCTGCAACGCTACAACAACGTGCGCTCGGCCACGATCAGCGGCACGCCTTCGGCCGGTGCCTCGACCGGGCAGGCGCTTGCGGCGATGGAGGCGGTTTCGGCCCGGGTCCTGCCCGACGGCTATACCTTTGAATGGACCGGCACCGCGCTGGAGGAAAAGAAGGCGGCGGGGCAGACCACCGTCATTCTGGCGCTGGCGCTGCTCTTTGCCTATCTGTTCCTGGTGGCGCTTTATGAAAGCTGGACCATTCCGGTGCCGGTGCTGATTTCGGTGGTGTTCGGGGTGGCCGGTGCAATGGCATCGCTGCTGCTGGCAGGGCTGCCCTTCAATATCTATGCCCAGATCGGGCTGGTGGTGCTGATTGCGCTGGCGGCGAAGAACGCGATCCTGATCGTGGAATTCGCCAAGGCGCGGCGCGAGGCCGGGGTGCCCATTGTCGAGGCCGCGATTGACGGGGCGCGGTCGCGCTTCCGGGCGGTGATGATGACAAGCTTTGCCTTCATCGCCGGGCTGATCCCGCTGGTGATTGCCGTCGGGCCGTCGATGTTTTCGCGCCGGGCGGTGGGCACCGGCGTGGCGGGGGGCATGCTGGCGGCCGCACTGGTGGGCATTTTCGTGGTGCCTGCGCTTTACGTGGTGTTCCAGTCGCTGCGCGAATGGGTCAAGGGGCCAAAAGCGGGATCAGCACCCGGCATCTGACCGCCGGCGCATCAGCAGGGTGCCGGAAAAGAAATCCGGCCGCCTGCCTGCCGGGGAACTTTTCACGATCCGGGGAAAGGAACCGCCCCTTCGGGCGGGAACAGGAAACGCGACCCGCGTTTCCCCCGCCCGCGCGGGACGGTGCCCCGCAGACCGGCAGGTCCGGGACCAGCAGAAGGCCAGCGCCCGACCCGGCGGGCGAGAAGCGCCCGCCGGGGG
>JADCEL010000054.1 GCA_020250125.1 Rhodobacter sp. | reverse complement strand
GGCCGCTGCCCGAACCTACGACCAGCTCTGGAAGGCGGTCGGCCAGGTCTGCGACCTCTTCACCGAAGAAGAATGCTACAACTTCTTCAAAGCCGCAGGATATGAAACCGAATGAGCGCAACACGCTCTAGCTTGCAGGAGCATCGGCATCGCGCAGATGACAACCCAGATCAAAACTTTACCAAGAAGGAGGCAGCGTTCATTGTCGGCCTTGCACGTTCTGCGGTTGCGGCGATTGACATTGCACCTGCAAGGGATCGCAGAGCCTTCGCCATTCATGTTCTGCTGCCATACCGAAAATCATGAACGGGTTGACCGGACCGCACTGCGTGCAAAGGTTCCTTGCGCGGCGGTCCGGCCCAAAGGATGCGGACTCGGGGTGCCCGGAAGAATCGCCCGATTGTGAAGCAACAAGGGGGTGCGACTGGCTACGGAAGAAGTTACAATGAGGTCATGAGAGAAAAAATCTTGGCCGTCGCCTTGGCAGCGCTCCTGATGCCAGTCCCCGCAGCCGCTGAAAAGCTGCCGCTTGCAGAACTGTCGCGCTATCTGAACAGCCTGACCACGGCGCAGGCCGCCTTTACGCAGACCAATGCGGACGGATCGCAGGCCAGGGGCATGCTCTACATCAAGCGGCCCGGACGGGCGCGGTTTGAATATGCGCCGCCGGAACGCAGCCTGGTGATGGTGGGGGGCGGGCAGGTGGCGATCTTTGATTCGAAATCGAACCAGCCGCCCGAACAATACCCGCTGCGCCGCACGCCGCTGAACCTGATCCTTGCCCCGCAGGTGGATCTTTCGCAGGCCGAGACGGTCGTCGGTCATCAGGAAGTGGGCGACACCACACGGGTCATCGCACAGGATCCCGGGAACCCCGAATACGGCACGATCGAACTGGTCTTCACGGCAAATCCGACTGCCCTGCGCCAGTGGATCATCACGGACGACCTGGGCAGCCAGACCCGTGTCGAGCTTGCCGATCTGGAAACCGGCGTGGACCTGTCCGGCTTTCTGTTCGACATCACCGCCGAACGCGCCCGGCAGAACCGCTGAGCGCTGCGTCAGCTGCAGGTCTGAAGCTGTTTGCGGTATCTCTCGGCCCGGTTGCCGACGCTGTCGGCCACGTCAAGAAGCCAGGGCTTGCTATTGTAGCTGCCGCGCGCATAGCCCCTGCGGCCCTCGTGGTAGGCCAGATACTGGTTGCGGGCATCTGATTTCGAGATGCCAAGCGATTCATGGGTCGCGTTCATATACCAGCCCATGAAGTCTGTCGCGTCCCGGATACGGTCCCGCTTGGCCCCGCGCCGCCCCTGATCATCCTGGTATTCTTCCCAGGTCCCGTCCAGCGCCTGGCTGTAGCCATAGGCAGAGCTTTGGCGGCCCATCGGAATGATCCCCAGCGTGTATTGATGCGGTGTGCGGGCATTGCCGATGAACTTGGATTCCTGATGGATCGTCGCCATCTGCACGTAAACGGGGACACCCCATTTTCGTTCCGTCGATTCCATCGCGCTGAGATAGCGCGGCCGTTCCCGGATGATGCTGCACGCATTGTCCAGATTTCGGGGCGCCGAATAATTGCCGCTGCCGCCACAAGAGGCAAGCAAAAGCAACAGGATCGACGCGCGAAGAAGTCTGCTCATCTGCCCCTCGCACTTTTCTTTTCGCGGCAGAATAGGGCAATTCCGGTCTTCGGGAAATGGGGTGCCGGCAGGGTTTCGATCATAAATCCGCGCGGTGTGCGCTTTTCCGGTAACGATTTCGACAGTCTCACCACAGAAGATTGCCGCAGACAGGGGCCGCAGACGGCAGGGCAGATGGCGGGGTGCTGCCGGCCGGGCCGAACGCGGGATGCGGCACTGAAGGGTACTCGACCGCAGACTGTTTCTTCGGTAACCGGTCGCGACGGTGGACAAGGCGCGTCTTCAGGGATTACTTTCCTGACCGGGGGCATGGGCATGTTGAAGACACAGGCAAAATATCATCTGGGGCAGGTGCTGCGCCACAGGAAGCACCCCTTTCGGGGGGTCGTCTTCGATGTCGATGCGATGTTTTCCAACACCGAGGAATGGTATGACGCCATTCCGGAAGACAGCCGTCCCCGGCGCGACCAGCCCTTTTACCATCTTCTGGCTGAAAACGACCAAAGCTATTATGTGGCTTACGTCTCCGAGCAGAACCTGGTTCCTGACGAAACCGGGGAACCGGTGGATCACCCGGACCTGCACGACCTGTTCGGCGACTTCGAAGACGGGCGCTACCCGTTGCAGTTCCAGCTGAACTGAGCGGGTGCCATATGCGCGCCCGTCGGGGCCGCCGTTCGGCGGATGCCGTCAATATCCCAGGGCACAGCCGTCTTTTCGCGGGTCAGATGCCCCCTGAAGCACGCCGCTGTCATCCATCAGGATGGCCTGGGCACCCCCCAGGGGACCGTCGGCATCGATCATGGTGTGGCCCATTCCGGCCAGGGCTGCCCGCACCTCTGGCCGATAGCCGGTCTCGATCTCGAACCCGTCCTCACCGGAAAAACAGCGGGGTCCGTCAATGGCGCTTTGCGGGTCCATGCCGAAATCGATCATGTTGGTCACAAAGCGGGCATGTCCGTTCGGCTGATAGGCCCCGCCCATGACCCCGAAGGGCATCATCACGCGCCCGTCCTTTTTCAGCATCGCGGGAATGATCGTGTGCATCGGCCGCTTGCCGCCGCCGGCCTCGTTCGGATGGCCTTGCGTCAGAACGAATCCCGCCCCCCGGTTCTGAAAGTTGATCCCGTATCTGGCGGACGCCAGCCCCGAACCGAAACTGTGAAAGACCGAGTAGATCAGCGAGACGGCCATCCGGTTTCTGTCCACGACCGCAAGGTAAACCGTTTCGCGGTGGACCGCCCCGGCCAGCGGGGCGGCGGCCGGCATGGCCCGGCGCGGATCGATCAGCGCGGCAAGGCGGCGGGCCGTTTCCGGCGACAGCATATGGTCAAGCCGGGTGACATGGCGGCTGTCGGCGATAAAGCGGTTGCGGGCATCATAGGCCAGCTTTGCCGCCTCGGCTTCCAGATGCGCGCGCTCTGCGCCAAAGGGGTCCAGCGGGGACAGATCGAAGTGCGACAGGATGCCAAGCATCAGGATGGCCGTGGCCCCCTGCCCGTTCGGCGGATGTTCAACCAGTTCAACCCCCCTGTAGCGGCCGGAAATGGGGTCTTCCCAGGTGCAGGCCGTGGCGGCAAAATCGGCCAGCGTATGGCAGCCGCCCGCCGCGCGAAGCGATGCCACCATATCTTCGGCCACTTCCCCTTCATAGAATCCGCTGCGGCCTTCGGCGGCGATGCGGCGCAGGACATCGGCCTGCCCCGGGGCACGGAAGACCTGCCCGATGCGCGGTGCCGCACCCTGAAGCAGGTAATGGCGCCTTGCGTCGCCCTGCAGATGATGGGCGGCTTCCGCCCAGTCGCGGGCGGTGCGCGGTGCGACCGGCACGCCGTCTTCGGCATAGCGGATCGCCGGGGCAAGCACCTGTGCAAGGGGCAAGGTACCCCAATCCGCCGAAAGCCGGCAGAAGGCATCGACCGCACCGGGCACTGTCACCGCTTCCGGCCCATACGGCGGCACGGTGGACAGGCCTTTGGCGCGCATATCGGCGGCAGACAGCCCCTGCGGCGCCCGGCCCGAACCGTTCAGGGCGATAATCCGCTCTTCCCCCGCCGGTTTCAGCAGGGCAAAGCAATCACCCCCAAGGCCGGTCATCTGCGGTTCGCAAAAGCCCAGCAGCACCGCACCGGCAATGGCCGCATCCACCGCATTGCCGCCCGCCTGAAGCATGTCGATTGCTGCTTTCGCAGCCAGCGGATGCGAGGTGGCGCAAAGGCCGTTCACGGCAAAAACGGCCGAACGGCCGGGTAACTGGAAATCGCGCAACGCTTTGCCCCCTTTGGTTTGTGGGGCAGCCTAAGGCGGATTGCCGCGGAAGTGAATCGCAGATCGGCAAGGGCGCGCCTGCAGGATCGGTCGGACACTGCGAAATGCTGCGGGCCTGAACCGGCTTGTTGCCCCTGCCGAACAGGCAAGCGGATTTATGCTGCCGGGGCTTTGGCCGCCTGTCCGTTCTGGTGACCCGCCGGATCGGCAAAAAGACCCATCGCCTCGCGGATCAGGCCTATGCATTCGCCGGGCGCATCTTCCCACAGGAAATGGCCGCATTGCTGAATGATCCGTACCTGTGCCTGTGGCAAAAGCGTCTGCCATCGCGCCAATTCCTTGGCGCGAAAGGCGATGTCACTGTCAGGCCAGATGAAAAAGGCTTCGCCCTTGAAACCCCGCAGTTGGTCTTCCAGACCCCGGAGCCATGGACCGGAAGCAATGATTTCATGCGGCAGGATGTGCATCGGACGCCGCGCCTCATGGCGCTGAAAGGGCGCGCGGTAGGCCGCCATGTCCACCGCCGTAAGTTTTCGCCGCTTCATGGCGGTGGGCATGACAACATTTACGAATATGGCGAATCGGTTTGCTGCCCAACGCCCTATAGCGCCCCCCATCAGCCGCGAGAACCATTCAAAATGCCAGTCGCCGCTTACATCCCAGGCCCACGTATTGCCTAACACCAGCCGGGTAATCCTGCCCGGGGTGCCGAACATCGCAGCAATCCCGATCGGGCCACCCCAGTCATGCGCGACCAGCGTGGCCTCGTGCAGGTCAAGATGGTCCAGCAAGCCCGCGATCAGCCGGGCCTGCCCAGACGGCAGAAAGGTGAAGCCGGGAGCGGGAACCGACAAACCAAAGCCGGAAAGATCAACAGCGATGCAGCGAAAATCCCGCCGCAGGCCAAGGATGACATTGCGGTACATGTAGGACCAACTGGGATTTCCGTGCAGAAAGAAGATGGCCGACCCGGTTCCCTCGTCGATGTAGTGCAGCCTGTGGGCGTTGCATTCGAAGAAGCGGCTTTCAAACGGGTAATCGCCCGCTTCCAGCCCGAATTCCACTTCAGCAAGGCTTTTCACTGGCACCACCATCAGGCTTCTCCGCATAGCGCAGGGCGGCGAAAATGAGCTCTTCCTGTTGGTCCAGGGCCTCGGCGGGGCAGGATATCTCAACCCATTCCCGCATCGCCGGTTTACCATAGGGGCGGAACGGCTGTACATCGCACTGCGCCAGACATTCCCGTGTGAGCGCTTCGGGAATCTTCAGCCCGATTCTTGAACCGAAAACGCACAAGGCCATTTTGTTGCCGGAATAGATTGCGGGGCTGCCGAACATTCTGCCCTCCCGCACCGCCGGAAAGTCGGTGCGCGCCATGCGCAGCAGCGCTGCGAACAGCGCCATGTCGTGAACCGGTGCCGCAGGATTGGTCAAGAAGAATCACTCTCCCAAAAAGCCGCGCAAGCGCACGTCCAACAGATCCTTCCAGCCCGCCACAAATCTTTCGCGCATCACATCGGGTATCGCCCCGACAGCCCGGTGGGTCACCGAAAGGTTGCAGCCTTCGGCGCAGGGTTCCAGTGCAAAGTCAACCCGGCCAGCAACTGCCCCTCCGACTGCGAAGCGGCCCGACAGCGACAGGCGGGATGGCGCGTGCAGTTCCTCGATCCGCCCCCAGATCACGGCATGCCCATCGCTGGCCGTTTCCACCAGCGCAGCGCCGATATACGGCTCCAGCGACAATGTGCTTCCCGCACCGGTCTGGCGGTAAGTTTGCCCCCACCACGCATCGATATGCTCTGTCAGCGCCGTAAAAACCTGAAGCTGCGAGGCTCTTAAGCGGGTTGTCTGCTGCAAGTCTATACCAAGATGCGGCCAGTTCACCGGGGTTTCTCCATCAACGAACCTGTTCAGGGCTGCAAGGCGGCCCGCCCAGACCAACTGAAACCTGTCCAGCCAGCGGTCCATCGCCTGGCCTAGGGTAGCACCGTTCAGATAGTTCCATCGCTCGCGCCCTTGCCGTTCGACCGTGATGAGGTGGCTCTGCTCCAGAATTGCCAAATGCTTCATCACGCCAAAACGCGACTGACTGAACCTCGCGCAAATCTCCCCCGTTCGCTGCGGACCGCTCCGCAAGAGGTCAAGAATGCCGCGCCTGTTTGGGTCGGACAGCGCTTTCCACAAGAGATCGTCGTCATCGCGCACAAAATGTTACTATATGGTCACATAACTGGTGTCAAGCAGTTTGATCAATGGCCGGTGTGATCAATGGCGGCAACCTGGCGACCGTCCAGCGGTCCCCAGTGCCGCACGGCAGTGCCGACCTTTTGGCATATCGCACCGGGCGGTCAGGTCAGTTCCAGGCGGAATGAAAGTTCGTTGCGGCTATCGCGGCGGCGGTAATCCACATCCTTGGCCAGCGCCCGGATCATGTGCCACCCAAAGCCGCCCTCGGGCAGGTCCTGACCTGCGCGGCAATCCGCAAGAATACCGGCGGGCAAAACCTGACCCGGCATTCCTGCGCCGTGGTCGGTGATTTGGAACATCAGCGACCTGCCGCAGCGTGCAACTGTCACTTCGATCTCGCCGACACCGCCGGCATAGGCATGTTCGACCACGTTGTTCAGGACTTCGGCAAGAAGAAGTTCGGCCGTGCCGCGCTGATCGTCCGGCAGGTTTCCAAGGCGGTCATCCCGGAACAGGCCGGACAGGGCGCGGCGCACCGCCAGAGGGGTGCTTTGCAGGGCAAGCCGGACCTGGCGCAATCCGGCATCAGACGGCATCGCGCAGGTCGGCGGGGACAGTGCGGTGAATGGTGAAGACCGTATCCATCCGGGTCAGGCGGAACACCCTTTCGACTGCGGGCGTCAGACCGGACAGTTCCAGCCTGCGGTCCGGGCCCAGCAGTTTCATCACCGCGACCAGGGCCCCCAGACCGCTTGAGTCAAGAAAGGTAACGCCAGACAGGTCCAGCATCACGCGGGGCGGCGCGGCCTTGACCAGATCGCGCATCTGTTCCTTGAACTGGATCGCCACTGCGGCGTCGATCCGGCTGTCCATTGCGCGCACGATCAGAATGTCGTCGCGCGGTTCCGCAAAAAGCTGCATCCCGTCCCACTCCACTGGTCCCGGTGAAAAGCCTAGGCTGCAAGGCTTATCATTTCGTAACCGGGGACTGACCTGGCTTTTCCTTCGCCCCCCTGTCGCATAACATGGCACCGGATGCGGAGATCACGCGATGGATTACGACAGTCTGGCCAGCTTGCTGCGGGCGCTGTGCCGGGGCGAAACCGATGCGGTGGCGCTGATGGCCACGGTCGCCTGCGAGGTGCATCATGCCCATCCGCTGGCGGACTGGACCGGCTTTTACCGGGTCACCGGGCCAGAGGTGTTGAAGATCGGTCCCTATCAGGGTGGCCATGGCTGCCTTGTCATTCCGTTTTCGCGCGGGGTCTGCGGGGCGGCGGCGCGCAGCGGGCAGGTGCAGCTTGTGCCGGATGTCGATGCCTTTCCGGGGCATATCGCCTGCGCGGCATCCACCCGGTCGGAACTGGTGCTGCCGGTCTGGAACGGGCAAGGGCGGCTCTTGGGCGTGCTGGATCTGGACAGCGACACAAAGGCGGCCTTCACGCAAGAGGATGCAGACCGGCTGGCCGAAATTCTGGCCGAGACGTTCCGGGATGCGGTTGCACAGACCGGCGGCCATCCGCCGGCGGGGGGCTGAGGATGCAGGGATCATGCCTGTGCGGTGAGGTCGTGTTCGCGGTGACGCCGCCCTTGCGCGATGCGGTGGCCTGCCATTGCACGCAATGCCGCAAGGTGTCGGGGCATTACTGGGCCGCCGCTTCGGTTGCGATGACGGGGTTCCGGCTGATCCGGGATGGGGGGCTTGCCTGGTACCGGTCATCGCCCGCCGCGACGCGCGGTTTCTGCCGCCGGTGCGGGGCCACCCTGTTCTGGAAGCCTGATGGCGAAGACCGGATGAGCTTTTCGCCGGGCGCGCTGGATGGCCCCACCGGGCTGACGGTGGCAGAGCATATCTTTACCGGCGATGCGGGCGACTATTATGCGCCCGCAGGCCCGCCGCCGGTCGCGTCACCGGCACCGCCCGTGTTGCAGGCGTCCTGCCTGTGCGGCGGGGTCCGGTTTTCGGTTCCCCGTCCCGGGGGCGGCATCACGGCCTGCCACTGTACCCAGTGCCGCAAGCTTTCTGGGCACTACGCCGCCAGTTTCGATGCAGAGGAGGCAGAGGTGCGGTTTGCCGAACGTGCAACCCTTGCCGAAGTCGCGACCCCGGCCGATGCGCAGCGGGGGTTTTGCACCGGCTGCGGGTCAAGCCTGTATTTCCGCGACGTGGACGGGGCGTTTTCGGTCGAGGCGGGGGTGGTGGACGGGCCGTCAGGCAGCACCCTGACCGGGCATATCTTTGTCGCTGACAGGGGCGACTATTACACGCTGGAGGACGGCCTGCCACAGCACCTTGGCGGGGAGTGAGCGCGGCCCCTGTTGCCCGGCGTGAAATCTGCTATCGCTGCGCCGCAACGCGGGGGAACGGGGCATGACACATCTTTGGGTCAGGGCGGAACAGCGGCCGAATGAGGAACGGGTCGGTCTGACACCCGAGGGTGCGGCTGCCCTGGTGGCTGCCGGCATCCGCGTGAGTGTCGAGGAAAGCCAGGTCCGCGCCATTCCCATCGACGGGTACCGTGCCGCAGGCTGCGCAATCGTGGCGGAAAACCTGTGGCCCAAGGCCCCGGCAGATGCGATCATCTTCGGGCTGAAGGAACTGCCCGAAGACGGAACACCCCTGACGCATCGCCATATCATGTTCGGTCATGCCTATAAGGGGCAGCCTGCCGGGCGCGTTCTGCTGGACCGCTTCAGGGCCGGGGGCGGCACGCTTTATGATCTTGAATATCTGGTGGATGAAACCGGGCGGCGCGTGGCCGCGTTCGGCTATTGGGCGGGGTATGCCGGGGCGGCGGTGGCGCTGAAATGCTGGGCGGCGCAGCAGCGGGGCGCCATTGCCGGGCCGGTCCGCAAATATCCCGGCAAGACGGCCTTGCTGGCCGATCTGGGCCGCGAACTGGCCGCCGTCGGCCCGCAGCGCCCGCGCGCCATCATCATCGGCGCGCTGGGCCGGGTGGGCAGCGGGGCGGCGGACCTGTGCGCGGCAACGGGCGTGCCGGTCACGAAATGGGACATGGCGGAAACCGCCCGTGGCGGGCCGTTTCCGCAGGTGCTGGAACATGAGATTTTCCTGAACTGCATTCTGGCCCGGCCCGGATGCCCGGTCTTCGTGCCCGCCGGTGCGGTGACTGCCCCGCGCGCCCTGACGGTGATCGGCGACATCGCCTGTGATCCGACGTCGGATTTCTCGCCGGTCAAGGTCTATGACCGGGCGACGGACTGGGATGTGCCTGCCTTGCGCGTGCATGATGCGCCGCCGCTCGATGTGACGGCGATCGACAATCTGCCGTCGCTGCTGCCGGTGGAAAGCAGCCAGGATTATGCGGCACAGCTTTTGCCATCGCTCTTGACGCTGGGCAGCCTGGAAACCGGCGTCTGGGGCCGGGCAAAGGATGAATTCCAGCGCCACACGACAGGTCTTTGAGGGGGGGGTAACCGAACATGACAATCCATTGGTGCGGCACGGGCCTGTCTTCCGTTCCGGGTCTGCGGCGGCTGATCGGGGCAGGGAAACCGGTGACGGTGTGGAACCGCACGGTTGACAAGGCCCGCGATGCGGTGGGCGACCTGACGCAGGATATCCGCGCCTATTCGCTTGCGGCGCTGACCGACGCGCTGCAACCGGGCGACCTGGCCGTTTCGATGCTGCCCGCCGATCAGCATGTCGCCATCGCCAGGGCCTGCCTTGCGAAAGGCGCGCATTTCGTGTCGTCCAGCTACATCGCACCGGACATGCGTGACCTGGATACGGCGTTCAGGGCAGCGGGGCTGGTCAGCGTGAACGAGGTGGGTCTGGACCCCGGCATTGACCATCTGATGGCGCATGATCTGGTGGCGCGCTACCGCGCTTCGGCGGCCTGTGACCCGGCGAATGTGCTGTCCTTCACCTCCTATTGCGGCGGGGTGCCGAAGGTGGCCAACCCGTTCCGCTACAAATTCAGCTGGTCGCCGCTGGGTGTGCTGAAGGCGCTGCGGTCGCCCTCGCGCAGCCTGCGCGATTTCACCGAACTGCGGGTGGACCGGCCCTGGGATGCGATCAGCGCCTATGACGCGCCGCTGCCGGTGCCGGAAAGCTTCGAGGTTTATCCGAACCGCGATTCGCTGCCTTTTCTTGCCGACTACCGCTTTGACCCGGCGTGGAAGGTGAAGGATTTCGTGCGCGGCACCATCCGCCTGAACGGCTGGTCGCAGGCCTGGGCCCCGGTCTTTGCCGAGATTGAAACGCTGCAAGGCCCGGCGGGCGATGCGCGGCTGGCAGAGATGGCGGCGGCCTTCTGGCGCGACAATTCCTATGGCCCCGATGAACCTGACCGGGTGATCCTGTTCGTCTCGTTAAAGGCGGAACGGGACGGGCGCGCGGTGTTCCACCAGACCTGGGCGATGGATGCCTGGGGCGACGCGCGCGGCACGGCGATGGGGCGTCTGGTGTCCGTGCCCGTGTCGCTGGCGGTCGAGGCGGTGATGGCGCGGGAAATTCCGCCGGGCGTTCACGCGGCACCGCATGACCCGGAACTTCTGACGCGCTGGCTGGGCCAGGTGAAAACCCTTGCGCAATACATGGCGCGGGTCGATCATCTGGCCTGAGGGATGGGGTCCGGACCCGACGGCATCAACCGTCAGGTCCGGTGCCGGGCACCCCGGAAGACGGTCCTGCCGGAACGTGCCCTGTCCCGAAAGTTCTGGCTGAAACATATTCAAGGGAGTGTCCATGTCCCGCCGTATTGCCATGGTGGCGCTGATTGCGCTGCTTGTGACCAGACCTGCCGCCGCTGAAGAGGTGGTCGTGTTTGCCGCCGCGTCGCTGAAGAACGCGCTGGATGCGGTTGCCGCCGACTTTCAGGCGGACACCGGCCATCAGGTGACGGTCAGCTATGCCGGCTCGAACGCGCTTGCCAGGCAGATCCTGCAAGGGGCACCGGCCGATGTCTTTATCTCGGCTGCCGTCAACTGGATGGACGAGGTCGAAAAGGGCGGATTGGTTCTGGCGCGCCGCGATCTGCTGGGAAACAGTCTGGTGCTGATCGCCAGCGGCAAGGATGCGCCTGCCGTTGCGATCACGCCGGGATTTGACCTTGCGGGGCTGCTGGGGGATGGAAAGCTTTCCATGGCGATGGTGGATGCCGTTCCCGCCGGCCAGTACGGCAAGGCCGCGCTGGAAGCCCTGGGTGTATGGAAGACGGTCGAAGGGGCCGTGGCGCAATCCGAAAACACCCGCGCGGCCCTGGCCCTGGTGTCGGCGGGCGAGGCCCCTTTCGGCATCGTCTATGCGACCGATGCGGCGGCAGATGACAATGTGACCGTGGTGGGCACCTTTCCCGAAGACAGCCATGCGCCAATCATCTACCCGGCCGCATTGCTGCGCGGTGCCTCCGACGCGGCCGACCGGGCATTCTTCCAGGCCCTGTCATCGGACAATGCCGCCGCGCGGTTCAGGGAATCCGGCTTTCGCACGCTCAACTGACGCCCGGGGGGCCGGTGTCCCCGGCCCCCGCGCATCGCCGGGCCATGGTCCTGCGGCGCGGTCTGCTTCGGCGACAAGACCGGGGCCGTCAAGTGCCGCAAGCAAACGCCAGCCACCCGAAAGAACACAGGACGGCTGATCGGTCTGACCCTGAAACATCAGGTCCGCCCCTGCGAGACAAGCTTTCGTCCTGTCTGAAGGTCCGAAAGGGCCTTTACCCCGGCATCGCCCGGAATCCCCGGATGCCGAAGGGTCAGACCCTTTCCGGGACCGGCCGCAGGGGCACCCCCTGCGGATCAAGGCGCGGCCCCCGGTTATCGTTCCCTGACAGGCTGCACGCGACCGGCCCGCAGGCCGGCATCGCCATCGCCTCTTGCGAAGCTGTGGGACCGGGCAAGGGACCATGCCTGGCCAAAGCGTCCGGCACTGCCGGGATCGGCAAGAAGCTGGCCGGGTTCCAGCGTTTCGTACTGTTGGGCGTAGCTGACCACCCGGTCTGCGGCGCCCCGGCGCAGAAAATGCTGCGGGCCAAGCTGGCCCGGATGGTCAAGCCCCGCCGCCGCCACCAGTTCGGCCAGCGCCTGCACCGTGTTGCGGTGGAAGTTGAACACGCGTTCCGCCTTGTCGGGCACCACGATGGCCCGCTGCCGGTACGGGTCCTGCGCGGTGACGCCGGTGGGGCACAGGCCGGTGTGGCAGGTCTGCGCCTGGATGCAGCCCACCGCGAACATGAACCCGCGGGCCGCGTTGCACCAGTCTGCGCCAAGGGCCATGACGCGCGCCATGTCAAAGGCACTGACAATCTTGCCGGATGCGCCCAGCCGCAGGCGATTGCGCAGCCCGCAACCCACCAGAGCATTGTGGACAAAGCTCAGGCCATCGCGCAGCGGCATGCCCATGTGATCCATGAATTCCAGCGGGGCGGCACCAGTGCCGCCTTCCTTGCCGTCCACCACGATGAAATCGGGGGTAATCCCTGTGTCCAGCATCGCCTTGCACAGCGCCATCACCTCCCAAGGGTGGCCGACGCACAGCTTGAACCCGGCGGGTTTGCCGCCCGAAAGCCCGCGCATCAGGGCGATGAACTGCATCAGTTCGACCGGGGTCGAAAAGGCGGAATGCGCGGCGGGGGATATACAGTCTTCGCCCATCGGCACCCCCCGGATCGCCGCGATTTCCGCCGTGACCTTGGCCGCCGGCAGGACGCCGCCGTGGCCCGGTTTTGCGCCCTGGCTCAGCTTCAACTCCACCATCTTGATCTGGGGGTCCGACGCGGCTTTGGCGAACTGATCGGGGTCGAAGCTGCCGTCGGGCCTGCGGCAGCCGAAATAGCCCGATCCGATTTCCCAGATCAGATCGCCCCCCGCCTCGCGGTGACAGGGGGAAACACCGCCCTCGCCGGTGTCATGGGCAAAACCGCCCAGCTTTGCCCCCGGTTCAGCGCGCGCACCGCATTGGCCGACAGGGCACCATAGCTCATCGCGGATATGTTCAGGACCGATGCCGAATAGGGCTGTGTGCAGGGGCCGCTGTGCCCGATGATCACGCGGTGGGGGTCGGGACTGACCGGGCGGGGCGCGATGGAATGGTGCAGCCATTCATACTGATCACCGTAAACATCGTACTGCGTGCCGAAGGGCCGCTTGTCCAGGGCGCGCTTTGCCCGCTGATAGACAAGCGCCCGCTTGTCGCGCGAAAAGGGCGCACCATCCTTGTCACCTTCAAAGAAATACTGGCGGATTTCCGGGCGCACCCCTTCCAGCAGAAAGCGCAGATGCCCGGCGATGGGATAGTTGCGCAGAACCGCGTGCTGCGTCTGGACCAGGTCATGCACGCCCACACCCGCCAGAAACAGGCAGGCCAGCGACAAAAGCGCGTAGAACAGGCCCCAGCCCGGAAAGGCAAGGCACAGGGCACCAAAGCCCAGGACACCTGCAAGGGCCAGGGTCAGCGGGACATAGCGCAGGCGAAAGGGCAAGGACAGAAACGGCATGGCATGTATCCCCCAAAGCGGCAGGCATCAGGGTATCAGGCCCTGACAAGGCTTTGGTGACAGAAACCGGTCAATAAATCTTTCCTGACCTACAGTTCCGTCCAGTGAACGCCTGCGGGGCCAAGCGTTGTGCCGCGGTGCGTCACCGGCACGGGCCCGTAGTTGAAGTAGAACCGCCGCCCGCCGCTGTCGCGGCAGCGCAGGCTGCCGGGCATCGGTTCGGTTGCAATCCCGGCCCGGTCACAGGCATCGCGCAGGTAGCGGTCCAGCGCCACGGCATCGGGCCATCCGCCCAGATAGCGCAGACCGCCCGCATCCATCAGGGCGGGTACGCCATCTTCGGCGCGGTCCAGCACCGTGGCCGTACCTTCCAGCTTTTCGCGCCAGTGGCGGAACGCGCCACCCCCCTGCAGAGGAACGCAAGCGTCGGGCGGCAGGCTTTCCACCCGCGCAACCGTGCAGTCCAGCCCCGGCAGGTTGGGGGGCAGGGGCACCGGAATGGCAAAATCCGGCGTGCGCGAATTGCTGCGCGGGCCGACCATCGCCACGCCCCTATGCCGGGCCAAGGCTGCCAGCAGGCTGTCGGGCAGGGTCATCATGCCCGGAACCAGGACCAGCCCATAGGGCGAAAGATCCGCCGTGTCCGGCGGCAGGATATCGATGGACAGGCCAAGGCGGCGCAGGCCCTTGTACATCTCCAGCATCAGACGGAAATAGCTGAAGTCGCGCCCCTGGGGCTGCGTGTCCCAGGCCCAGGCGCTTTTGTAATCGAACACCAGGGCAACCGGGGCAGGCCCGGTGGCGACATCGGGCAGGGCCGCCAGTTCGCGGGCCACCTGTGCGGCTTCGTCATGGGCGGGGGCCGCGACGGAATCCGGGCGCAGCAGACCCGCATGCATCTGTTCCTGCGCAAAGGGGGCTTGGCGCCAGCGGAAATAGCACACCGCCTCTGCCCCGTGGGCAAAGGCCTCCCACGCCCAAAGCCGGGCCATGCCGGCAAGCGGATCGGCGTTCCAGGGGGCCCAGTTCACCGGGCCGGGCTGCTGTTCCATGATCCACCAGCGGCCCCGGCCGACGGCCCGGTACAGATCATGGTGAAACGCCTGCATGTCGGGGTCGCCCTGGCGCAGGTGGCGCAGCTTTTCTTCGGGCGATACCGCCAGACGGTCCGACAGGAACCCCAGCGGATAGCTGTCCCAGCTGGCGATATCCAGATCGGCCCCGACCGCGAAGTGATCGAATTCGGTCACGTTGCCCATGTAGTTGTGTGCGATGGGGCTGGGCGAGTGCCGCCGGATGATCCCGGTCTGCAGGCGGTTGAACGCGGCCACCTCATCAGAGGCGAACTGACGGTAAGCCATGACATGGGCCGGGTTCGGTTCCGTCACGGTCAGGTTCGGCAGGTCGATGTCGTCGAAAGCGGCATATTCCATCGACCAGAAGACGTTGCCCCAGGCCCGGTTCAGCGCCTGCGGGCTTTGATACTTCTGCGCCAGCCAATCGCGGAAGGCATCGCGGGCGGCGGCGGAAAAGCTGAGCACGGTATCGTGGCAGCCGTATTCATTATCGGTCTGCCAGGCGGCGATATGGGGATTTTGGCCATAGCGTTCGGCCAGCACCGTGACGATCCGCGCACAGTCCGCCCGGTAGCCGCGATGGCTGAAGCAGTAATGCCTGCGAGAGCCAAAGCCACGCGGCCTGCCATCGCGGTCCAGCGCCAGCATGTCGGGGTGTTTCGCCAGCATCCAGCGCGGCGGCGTCGCGGTGGGCGTGCCCAGCACCACCTTCAGCCCGGCCTTGCCCAGCGTGTCAATAGCCCGGTCCAGCCAGCCCAGGTCCAGCCGGCCCGGCTCGGGTTCCATCCGGCTCCAGGCGAATTCGCCGATGCGCACCCAGGTCAGGCCCACGGCCGCCATGCGGGCGGCGTCACCGGCCCATTGTGCCTCGTCCCAGTGTTCGGGATAGTAGCAGACGCCAAGGGTTCGTTTGAATGTCACAGGATCCCCCGATGTTCAGCCTGGCCCGGTGCCACGCCGGAAATGACAAAGGCAATGCCGGCGCGGGGTGCGGCCCGCCGGGCGGCGGCGGCCCTGCCCTGCGGGGCGATGGCTGCAATCAGGGTGGCAGGACCAGTCCTGCCAACGACAGGGCAGAAGGATCGGACGGCGGCACCCGGCACATGCCGCACCCGCGCGCCGCTGTCGAAGCGCGTCAGCAGACCCTTGCCCGGCGTTTTGGGCCGCAAGGGCCGGTTGCGGCGCGAACGCCACGGCAGCCCCCCGGCCGCTTTGCGGCAGCGGTCATCGGGAACGGATGTCATCCAAAGGCCCCGTCATAGGCCGCGACAAGATCGCGGGCCCGATGGGACACGTCCGTTGCCGACAGTCCGGGCGTGTACAGCGCGGTTCCAATGCCAAAGCCGTCTGCGCCCGCCTTGCGCCAATCCGCAAAATTGGCAGCACCCACCCCGCCCACGGCAAAGACCCGTGTTCCGGCAGGCAACACCGCGCGGATCGCCTTCAATCCATCGAACCCCATCAGAAAGGCGGGGAATATCTTCAGCCCGTCGGCACCGGCGGCCAGGGCCGCAAAGCATTCCGTCGGTGTCAGGACGCCGGGATAGCTGTGCATCGCCGCCGTCTTCGTGGCGGCGATCACCTGCGGATCGCAGTTCGGCGAGACGATCAGCGTCCCGCCTGCCGCCTTTACCTCGGCCACCTGGCGGGGCGTCAGCACCGTGCCTGCGCCGATGGTCGCCTGCGCCCCGAAGCTGCGGGCCATCAGGCCGATGCTGCGGCAGGGGTCGGGGGAATTCAGCGGCACCTCGATGCGGGTGATCCCGGCATCGATCAGCGCGGCTGTCACGGCTTCGGCGTCATCCGGGGTGATCCCGCGCAGGATGGCGATCAGGTTGCGGCTCATCGGGTGTTCTCCATGGCACCGCGCCGCACGGCGGTCAGCCCGGCGATGACGGCATCGCGTGCCGGCAGCAGGCGCGGCGATGCCCCCTGCGCCGTCAGGGCCTGTGCGTAAAGGGCAGACAAGCGGTCTGCCCCGATGATGGCAACCGGCTGGCCCAGCCAGTAAGCCCGCGATCCGGCCAGTTCCAGACCGATGAGAAGTCCTGACAGGCGCGCCCTGGCCGCAGGCGCACTCAGCCCCGCGATCAGGCCTTCGGCCCGCAGCGCAAACAGCCCGGCCCCGATGCGTTCGGGGCGCGACAGCGTCTCGGACAGCCCGGCGGCGAAGGCGGCGTCGTCCCAGCCCTCGGCCGCCATGCCATGGCGCAGAACCGACTGGGCCGAAAGCAGCGCAAACAACTCTCCCGTCATGAAGGTCTGAAAGCTGACCACCTCGCCCGCGCTGACCTGCACCCATTTGGAATGGGTGCCGGGCAGGCAGAGCACTCCGTCGAATCCGGGCATCAGCGCCAGCGCCCCCGCGATCTGGGTTTCCTCGCCGCGCATGACATCGGCGGGCTGCGCCTGTTTCAGCCCCGGCACCAGCCGGACGGCAATCCGGCTGTCCCGCGTCGGAACCGCGACCAGCCGGGCGGCATCCAGCGGCGGGCAGGGCACGGTGCGATAGGGCGCTTCCTGCCAGCCCTGGCGGCTGCCGACCATGCCGCAGGCAAAGACCGGCAGGGTCCGGCCCGGTGCCAGCCATGCCCCGGCCAGCCGCAGCAGTGCCGGTTCATAGCCGTCGCGCGTCAGTGTTGCCATGCCGTCGTCCGACGACGCCTCGGCGCAGATGCCGCCCGGACCCATCGCATAGGCGCGCAGATGCGTGGTGCCCCAGTCGACGGCGATCCACCCGGCCGGGATCATCCCGTCACCACCACGCCGCCGTCGATCACCAGCGATTGCCCGGTCATCATGCGCGAGGCAGCGGAGGCAAGAAACAGCACACCGCCGACAATGTCTTCGGGTTCCAGGGTATCCTTCAGGCACTGCCGGTCGAGATGCGCCTGCAGGCCTTCCGGCGTGACCCAAAGGTCCTTCTGCTTTTGCGTCAGCACCCATCCCGGGGCGATGGCATTGACGCGGATGCGGTCCGGCCCGAAATCGCGGGCCAGGCTGCGGGTCAGACCATTGATGCCGGAATTGGCCGAGGTATAGGCGGGATAGCCGCCGTTGCCCATCATGTAGCTGATCGAGGTGAAATTGATGATCGACCCGCCGCCGGCGGCCTGCATGCCGGGGATAACGGCCTGTGCGGTGAAGAAATAGCTTTTCAGGTTGATGGCCATCGACCAGTCCCAGAACTCTTCCGTGACCGCCAGGGTGTCATGCCGCTTGTCGTTGGCGGCGTTGTTGACCAGGACGGTGATCGGCCCCTGCGCTGCCGCCGCTTCGGCGACCGCAGTGCGGATCGCCCCGACATCCGTGACATCGCAGGCAAGAAACAGCGGGCGCTTGCCGGTGCGCTGTTCCATCGCGTCACAAAAGGGGCGCGCGTCAGAGCGCTGTACGAAGGCCACATTCGCCCCCTGGCGCAGAAAACCTTCGGTCAGTGCCGCGCCAATCCCCGATCCCCCGCCGGTGATGAACACGGATTTGCCTTTCAGATCGGGGAAGATGGCTTGGTCTGTCATGTCGGGCCTTCGGTGTGGTGGAAGCGTCGGCGCCTCCAGCGGGGATATTTGTGAACAGGAAATGTGACGGTCAGGCGGCTTTGCGGGCGCGCAGCCAATCCGGCAACCATTGGTCATGCGCTGCAATCAGGTCGTCCACAAGGGCGCGGATCTGGCGCAGGTCAAGCTCTGCCGCCGTATGCGGATCAAGCATGGCGGCGTGATAGACATGCTCGCGGTTTTCTTCCATCAGCGCGGCCACGGTCAGTTCCTGCACATTCAGGTTGGTGCGCATCAGCGCCACAAGCTGGGGCGGGATGCCGGTGACAACCGTGGGCTGGATGCCATTCGCGTCGACCAGGCAGGGCACCTCGACCGCCGCGCCTTCGGGAAGCTGGGGGATGAAGCCCCGGTTGGCCACATTGCCATAGATCACCGCCGGTTCGCCGGTGACGACCGCATTCATGATCGTGGCGGCATATTCGTGGCTTTGCGCCACCTCGATCCGCTCTGCCGTGCGGTAGCTTTCGGCCTGCGCGGCCCAGCGGGCGATCTGTTCTTCGCAGCGCCTGGGGTATTCATCCAGCGGGATGCGGAACTGTTCGATCAGATCGGGGCGGCCTTTTTTTATGAACCACGGCACATATTCGGCGAAATGCTCGGAGCTTTCGGTGACGAAACAGCCCAGGTGCATCATCGCCTCATACCGCACCAGGTTGGGGCAGCGCGGGTTCCACGACGACTCCAGCGGGATGCGCCCGGCGCGATAGCCCTCGCGCAGGGCCGGATACAGGTCGCGGAAGGTGCCGTCGGGATTGCGCGCCTCGAAATTCAGGTAGAACGCCATGTGGTTGATCCCGGCGGCGCGGTAGCGCAGGTCGCCTTCGGGAATGTCCAGATCGCGGGCCAGTTCGGCGGCGGTGCCCTGGACCGAATGGCACAGGCCCACCTGTTTCAGGGCGGGGTAGCGCGCCGACAGCGCCCAGGTGTTGATCGCCATCGGGTTGACATATTGCAGCAGCAGCGCATCGGGGCAGACCGCCGCCATGTCTTCGGCGATTTTCCACAGATGCGGCACGGTGCGCAGGCCGCGCATGATGCCCCCCACCCCCAATGTGTCGGCAATGGTCTGGCGCAGGCCGTAGGCCTTTGGCACCTCGAAATCGGTGACGGTGCAGGGCCTGTACCCGCCGATCTGGAAGGCGGCGATCACGAAATCCGCCCCGTCCAGCGCCGCGCGCTGGCTGGTGCAGGTTTCCACCCTGGCCGATGCCCCCAGCGAGGCGACCATCTTTCGCGCCACCAGCGCGCTTTCCTCCAGCCGCTTTGCGTCAATGTCCATCAGGGCGATGGTCGCCCCGGAAAGGGCGGGCCGGTGCAGCGCATCGCCCACGATGTTCTTCATGAACACGGTCGATCCCGCGCCGATGAAGGCGATTTTCGTCATTTCACAGCTCCCAGCGTCAGGCCCGCGATGAAGTGTTTCTGCATCAGGAAGAACATCGCCACCGGCGGCAGGGCTGCCAGGATCGACCCGGCCGAAACAAGATGCCAGGCCGCCACCCATTGGCCGTTCAGCGAAGACAGCCCTGCGGTGATCGGTTGTGTTTGCGGGCTGGTGGTCAGGACCGTGGCCCAGAAGAAGTCGTTCCAGATGAAGGTGAAGATCAGGACCGACAGGGCGGCAATGGCAGGGCGCATCAGCGGCAGAACGATGTACCAGAAGATGCGCATTTCGCTGACCCCTTCCACCCGCGCGGCCTCGATCAGCTCGAAGGGAAGCGCCTTGATGAAGTTGCGCATGAACAGCGTGCAGAACCCGGTCTGGAAGGCGATGTGAAACAGGATCAGTCCCCAGTAGGTGTTGTACATTCCGAACGACAGCGTCAGGTCGCGCACCGGAACCATCAGAATCTGGAAGGGCACGAAATTGCCCGCGACGAACAGGAAGAACAGGAACAGGTTCGACCGGAATCGATAGATCGCCAGCGCAAAGCCTGTCATCAGCGAAAGGGCGACGGCACCGATGACGGTGGGGATCGTCACGACAAAGGAATTCAGGATGTAGCGCCCCATCGGCGTATTGCGGAACACATCGCCATAATTCTCGAACGCAAGGTAGGACGGGATGCCAAAGTAATTGCCCTGCGCCAGATCCGAGGCGGGCCGAACCGAGGTGACGGCAACCCCAAGCAGCGGGAACAGCCAGACAAGCAGCGCAATGGGCAGCGCTATGCGGTACAGCCATTGAAGGCCGGGCGATGCCTGCTGGATCGGTCTGGGGAACATGACCTATCGCTCCGTCTCGTCGCGCCACATCTTCCAGATGAAGCCCGAAATGAAGATCATCATGATGGCGAACAGCACCACGGCGATGGCCGCGCCATAGCCCATGCGGTATCCGTATTCGGACAGCGCCTGTTCATACATGTAATAGGACAGCACCCGGGACGAGCCAAAGGGCCCGCCCGAGGTCATGATCGACACAAGATCGAAACTGCGCAGCGCGCCGATGACGGTCACGACCACCGCGATGAAGGTGGCGGGGCGCAGCTGCGGCAGAATCACGTACCACAGCATCCGCCAGCCCTTTGCGCCGTCCAGACGCGCCGCCTCGACCTGGTCGGGGGCGACGTTGTTCAAACCGGTCAGATACAGGATCATGACATAGGCGATCTGCGGCCACAGACCCGCCGCAATAATGCCGAAGGTGACAAGATCGGGGTCCGCAAGAATCGCGATGCCTTGCCCCGTGATGCCTTCGATCACCTTGTAAAGCAGGCCAAAGCCGGGGGCGTAGAACCACGAAAAGATCAGGCCGACCACGACCTGGCTGATGACGAAGGGAAAAAAGAACAGTGATTTGTAAAGCCGGATGCCCCGGATCGTCTGGTTCAGGAAAATGGCGATCAACAGCCCCGCAGGCAGGGCCAGCATGTAAAGCACAAGCCACAGGATATTGTTGCGAAAGGATGTGACCATATTGGGGTCGGTGGCCATTTCCGCATAGTTGGCGGTGCCGATCCATTGCGCCTCGCCCAGACCGTCCCAGTCATAAAAACTGATCCAGATGCTTTGGAAGATCGGGATGATCACATAGACCGCAAACATCAGACACCCGGGCGCAAGGAAAAGCCAGGGGGCCAGCCGCCGCTGGTTTGCTTTCCAGTATGCCCTGATGGCACAGACCGCCGGGTACAGGGGATGGCCGGGCTGGTTTGACACCCTGCGCCAGGCCGCTGAAAGCACCGCCCACCCGCAGAAAAGAAATCCGCCCGCCACTGCGCCTGTGGTCACGGACCGGGCAAGGTCAGCGGTCAGGACCCACCGGGCAATCCAGACCACAAGCGCAGCCAGCACCAGGGGAAACAGCACGCGCGCAAGGGGCCTGCCTAGAAAGTGGGGCATCGAGGTCACTTTCCTTCTTCCGGTTGCCCTGTGTCACGCGGAAATCTTCGGGGTTCTCCAGGGGGCATGCCGCAGTGTCAGCGCCCTTTGGCCAACCGGGCAATGCGGTCAGGAGAGGCGGGGTGCCGCCTCTCCTGACCGGGGGTCACTTGTAGACCTGCTGACGCACCTGCTCCAGCCGGGCCAGGATGTTGTCAAGCTGGTCGGGCTGCACCAGGAACTGCTGGAACCCTTCCATCCCGGCCTTGGCCATTTCCGCCGGGGCATCCCGGTCGAAGAACTGCGCCAGGGCATGGGCCGTTGACAGCATCTCGAACCCGGCAACCAGGAACGGATCGTCCTGCGGGACGGTCGAGTTCTTGTTGGTGGGCAGTTGGCCGACAGCCGCGTTCCACTTGGTCTGCGCATCGGGCGAGGCGACGAAGGCCAGGAATTTCTTCGCGTCCGCGACGTTCTGCGCACCGGTGGGAATGTGGATGGTATCCGTCGGCGCATCTTCGGCGCGCGGGATGCCGGGCGTGATTTCGGGGAACACCATGAAGCCCAGCGTGTCGTTCGTCATGCCGCCTTCCCTGAAGACGCCGACGGCAAAGTTGCCCATCACATAGTTTGCGGCCTTGCCCTGCACCATCAGCGCCGCCGCATCCTGCCAGTCGATGGCGGCATGGTTCGCGGTGACATAGGGCTGAAGCCGGGCGAACTGGGCGAATACATCCCTGACCTTGGGGTCGGTCCATTCCACCTTGCCCGCAGTCAGGTCCATGTGCCATTCGTAGCCGTTGGTGCGCAGCGACAGATAATCGAAGATGCCGGCCACAGGCCAAAGCGCCTTGCTGCCCGTGGTCATGCAGTCAATTCCGGCCGCCTTGAACTTTTCACAGTTCTGGATGAACTGATCCCAGGTGATGCCGTCCGGTCCCGGCAGATCGACACCGGCCGCCTTGTAGGCGTCGCGGTTATAGTAGATGCCCCACTGGTAATAGGTATAGGGAACACCCCACTGCTTGCCATCAATGGTCATCGAAGCTTTGGCCGAAGCAAGGCTTTCGCCCAGGCCGTTCGCCTCCCACACGTCGGACACATCCATGAACTGGCCCGCCTTGACGAAGGGCGCCATCCGGTTGCCCGCGTACCAGTTTGCAAGGTCAGGCGAATCCGCGGTCAGGAAGTTGCGGATCGCGGTCTTGTAGCCTTCGTGGTCAAAGTTGTTCAGCTGCACGTCGACATCGGGGTTCGCCGCCTCGAAATCGGCGATCAGGGCCTCCATCGCGGCAAGCGGGATCGGGTCATAATCGGCGTTGTACTTCAGCACGCGCTGGTCTTGTGCCATTGCAGTGGTGGACATGAGCAGCGCCGCCACGACGGCAAGCGCGCCTGTCTTTGAATGGACCATGGTTTCCTCCCTTTTGGTTCCATTATTTGAAACTCAGTCTTGAATATTGAAAACTATGCGGCGTGTCGTCTAAGCTGTCAACAGGGACGGCAGAACGGGATGACGGGCGTGGACGGTGGCGGCGACGGGACAGTGGGCAAGGCGCTTGACGTGCTGGACAGGGTGGCCCAGGCGGGCCGCCCGGTGCGCTTTTCCGATCTTCTGTCGGACGGTGCCTATCCCAAGGCCACGCTTTATCGCTTTCTGCAGACCCTGACGCATCAGGGCATGCTGGTCTATGATGCGGACCGGCAGACCTATGGCCTGGGTGTGCGGCTGGTGCGGCTGGCCCATGCCGCCTGGGCGCAAAGTTCCATCGCGCCGCTGGCAAGGCCCTTTATTGACAGGCTTTCCGCCGACGTGGGCGAGACCATACACCTGGCCCAGCTTGACCTTGGCCAGGTGCTGTATGTGGACAAGCGCAACGCCCGCAGGCCGGTCGAAATGTTCAGCCAGGCCGGCAAGGTTGGCCCGGCCTATTGCACCGGCGTCGGCAAGGCGATGCTGGCCTTTCTGTCGCAAGACGAGCTGACGCGCGCCCTGGACCGCCAGTCGTTCCACCGCTTTACCGACCGCACGCTTGACACGCCGGCCAGGCTGCTGGCCGATCTGCAGGCGATTCGCGACCGGGGCTTCGCCTTTGACAGCGAAGAACACGAGCCGGGAATCATCTGCATCGCCTTGCCGATCCTGACCCGTGGCGGCCGGGTGATGGGCGCACTGTCGGTCACGTCAACCACGGCGCGCAGCACGCTTGACGCGCTGGCGGCACTTGCGCCCAGAATCGGCGAAACGGCGGCGCTGATTGCCGCCGAAGCGGAAAGCTGGTGCTTTCCGGAACAGAACAGGGCCTGAACCGGGCCGGCAAGGGGGGATCATGTCGGAAGTGACTTTGCAGCGCGTGATCAAGCGCTTCGGCGATGCGCAGGTGATCCATGGCGTTGATCTGACGGTCGGGGACGGCGAGTTCTGCGTTTTCGTCGGCCCGTCCGGCTGCGGAAAATCGACCCTGCTGCGGATGGTCGCCGGGCTGGAAGAAACCAGCGAAGGCACGATCCGCATCGGCACGCGCGACGTGACCCGTGCTGATCCGTCGGAACGCGGCGTTGCGATGGTGTTTCAGACCTACGCGCTTTATCCGCACATGACGGTCGCCGAAAACATGGGATTCGGCCTGAAGATGACCGGCCATCCGAAGGATCAGATCGCCCGCAAAGTCAGGGAGGCCAGCCGCATCCTGAAGCTGGACGATTACCTGACGCGCAAGCCCAAGGCGCTGTCCGGGGGCCAGCGCCAGCGCGTGGCGATCGGGCGTGCCATCGTGCGCGGGCCGGAGGTGTTCCTGTTCGATGAACCCCTGTCCAACCTGGACGCCGAGTTGCGCGTGGAAATGCGCGTCGAGATTGCGCGCCTGCACCGCGAAATCGGGGCCACGATGATCTATGTCACCCATGATCAGGTCGAGGCGATGACGCTGGCCGACAAGATCGTGGTGCTGCGCGCGGGCCGGGTAGAGCAGGTGGGCCGCCCGCTGGAACTGTACCATGACCCCGACAACAGGTTCGTCGCCGGGTTCATCGGCTCGCCGTCGATGAATTTCGTGGCGGCGGTGACTGAAAAGGGGGCGGTCAGCGCACCCGGGCTTGCGTCGGGTTCTGTGCCCGTCACTGTCGCCTTGCCCGGCAGCGGGGCCAAGGTCTCGCTTGGCCTGCGCCCGCAGCATCTTGCACTGGACGCAACCGGCAAGACACACCGGGTGGAAATGACCGAGGCGCTGGGCGGGGTGTCCTATATCCATCTGACGGCGCCGACCGGCGAAAAGCTGGTGGTGGAATCGCACAGCAACCCCGATGTGAAGATGGGCGGCATGACCGGAATCCGGTTTGATCCGAAGGACGCCTTGTTCTTTTCCGACAGCGGCCTGCGCCTGCGCTGATCCTTTGCCATCCTGCACCGCCGCCGGGGCAGCACGGCGTCAAGACCCCGGCAGGGTGTTGAGAAAGCCTCCCCGCCGCTTTCCGGACGGGAAGAATTTCCTGATCTGCCGGAAAAGCGGCTTGCCGTTGCGGGCGGATCAGGAAACGCACCGCGTTTCCCCGCCCGGTGACAGACCACGGTCGCATGAGGACCGTTCCCCCAAGCGCAACGCAGGCCAGCGCCCGCCAAGGGCTGGCCGGGCGCTGGCCGGGGGCTTTGGTCCCCGGCGGGCAAGGGGCAGCGTGGCGCTGTGGCAGGGGCGATGGCCCCTGCCAGAGAGACCGGGTCCCGGAGAACGCCCCTCCGGGCGGGAAAAGGAAACGCGACCCGCGTTTCCCCCGCATGTGCGCGACGGTGCCCTGCAGACCGGTGGGTCCAGGCACCACGAAAGGCCAGCGCCCGACCCGGCGGGCGGGAAGCGCCCGCCGGGGGCGGGTCGGGCGCTGGCCGGGGGCTTTGGCCCCCGGCTGGTCCTGATCCCGGCGTGGCGCTGTGGCAGGGGCGATGGCCCCTGCCATTGAAGCGGTGAAGGTGCTTTCGTCAGCGCGGGCGCAGCGCCCGCCGGGGGCGGGGTCGGCGCTTGGCCTGGGGTTTAGGCCCCCGGCGGGCGTGCTGCACGCGCCGCGCAGGGCCGGGGCGATCGCCCCGGCCAGACCGCGGCGGGCGCGCGCAAGGTGCGCAGGCGGAAGCGTTTCCTGTTTTCCGGCCGGCGGTCCATGCGGCTGGCGCCTTTCCGGAACCTTGTCAGAGATAGCTTCTGACAAGTGCCCCGGAGATCAGGCTCCAGCCATCTGCCACAACGAAGAAGGCAAGCTTGAACGGCATCGAGACGATGGCCGGCGGCACCATCATCATGCCCATCGACATCAGCACGGCAGCGACGACCAGATCGATGATGAGAAAGGGCAGGAAAATCAGGAAGCCGATCTCGAACGCCCGCTGTATCTCGCTGAGCAGAAAGGACGGCACCAGAACCGACAGCGGCGCATCCACCATCGCGCCGGGTGCCGGACCCGGACGCAGCGCCTGCAGCGCGGCGAAGGTTTCGGGGTCCAGCCGGGCCGCCATGAAGACCCGGAACGGGGCGACGGTGGCAGGCAGGGCCGCCTCCAGATCGCTCTGGCCGGTTGTGAACGGTTCCAGCCCGTTGACCCAGGCCTCGGTAAACACCGGGTCCATGACATACCAGGTCAGAAACAGGGCCAGAGTGACGATCAGCATGTTCGGGGGGGCCTGCTGCAACCCGATCGCCTGACGCAGAATGGACAGCACGGTGACGATGAAGGGAAAACAGGTGACCATGACCGCCAGCCCCGGAACCAGGCTGAGCAGGGTGATCAGTGCGATCAGCTGAATGCTGCGCGTCGCCAGATTGGCATCGCCACCGAAATTCACCGCAATATCCTGTGCCGCCACCGGGCCGGCAAGCACGGCCACCAGCAGGGCAAGCGCAATTGCGCGCATCAAAGCCCGCCGCGCAGGTTGGCCACTTCGGTCAGGCGGACGGCAAGCTGGCCGGCCTGGTCGCCGTCCAGTTCCTGCAGTTCGCCACGGGCAATCAGACGGTCGCCGACGTAAAGCTCGACCGGATCATCGACACGGCGGTCCAGCGCCAGAACGGCGTCCCGTTGCAGGCGCAGCAGATCGCGGATCTGCGGTCGCGCCTTGCCGACCGAGATCATGATCTCGATGGGGACCTGCGCGAAAGGGGTGGGTTCGATGGGGTCATCCATATTTGCGGTCCTTTTCAGTGAGGTCGAAGAAACCGCGCACGGCGGCGACGATCTGTGCAATGGCCCGGTCAAGGTCCACGCGCGTTTCGGTTTCACCCAGCCGGAGATAGGCCTGACCTTCGCCAAGCGTCGGTTCGTCCAGCAGCGTCACCGGCAGACCGGTGGCCTTGCCCAGCAGCATTTCGGCGGCCTGGCGCGCCGCAGGGTTGATGACAATGCAGACGGGCGCGTCGGCCAGTTCTTCGGTCAGCGGCATCAGGGCGTCAAGAACCACCGGTGCTATGGCCTCGCGGGCAAGGTCCGGCAGAAGGCGGGTGCATATCTCTTCCAGCAGGGGGGCAATGGCGCGGATCAGATGGCCGCGCGCCTCGTGATAGGTAAAGGACAGCGCCTGAAGGTTGCGGGCCAGTTCTGCCTGCAGACGGCGCTGCTCGTCATCCTGTGCGGCCGTGGAATCATCCCAGCCGGCACCATAGCCCTGATCATAGGCGGCAAGACGCATCTCTTCCCGGGCGGCGGCCTCGGCCGATTCGGTGGCCCCGCCGGGATGGTCAAGCGTGAACACTTCCAGCTTCAGCGGCGGCATCAGACCTTTTCCTCGCGCTCGTCCATCCAGCCGCGCAGGATTTCAACGGATTCGGCCTGCCGGGCTTCGATCAGCTGGCGCAGCCGCGCCACCGGGTCCGCCTGCAGGGCGTCGGACTCTGCGTGCGAGATCACCTGCATCGACGGCAGATCGCCGCCCATGTCGATTTCCCCATCGAGGAAGCGCGGCAGATCCGGCAGGGGTTCCAGCCCGTTCATATCCGGCAGCGACAGCGGCGGGGCCGCCGGCGGAAGGTCTGCCGCGCCGCGTTTGGCCGTCAGCATCGGGCGCAGAACGAACAATCCGATCACCAGCGCGACCAGCGCAAGCACCGCAAGCCGGATCAGTGACATCAGGTCAAGTCCGTCCAGCATGCCCGCTTCAACAAGTGTGCCGTCCTGGGGCAGCGGCTCGAAGGCAAGCGACCGCAGCGTCAGCGTATCGCCCCGCGCCTCGTCAAGGCCGACGGCCGAGGCAACAAGATCGCGCAAGACATCAAGTTCTTCCTGCGGGCGCGGTTCCGAGGTTGTGGTGCCGTCATCGGCCGTAACGGTCAGGGTGTTGACAAGCACGGCCACGCTCAGCTTGCGCAGGGCCCCGGGGCTGCGCAGAACCTCTCTCTGGGTTTCCGAAACCTCGAAGTTCACCCGCTCGCGCGTTTCAGCGGCGCTGCTCTGGCCGTTTGCGCCGTTGCCGACATCGCCTTCGGGAAGGTTGGAGGCAACCGTCACATCACCGCCCGGCGTTGTGGAGTTTTCCGATTTCTCTTCGGTGTCGGTCGAGATGGCAACGCGGCCTTCCGGATCGATCCGCCGTTCGGTGATCGATTCGCGCTCGGTCACAACATCGACGGCCACTTCGACAACCGCATTGCCCGGCCCGACGCGGGCTTCCAGCAGGCGTTCGACATTCCGCTTCATCTCTGCCGCGCGGTCGTGACCGGCGATGGCAGGATCGTCGCCGGACGCGTCATCGATCAGCCCCCCGGCACTGTCGATGACCGAGACGTCGTCGGGGGACATTCCGGCCACGGCGGACGCAACAAGGTGTTTCAGCGCCTTGGCCTGCGCCACCGGAAGGGTGCCCGCCGCGGTCGTGACGGTGACGCTGGCCGTCTGGCGTTCAGGCTGGCGGAAGGGCTGCGCGTCACTGCGCGAGATATGTACGCGCGCCGCCTTGATCTGTGGCAGGGCCAGGATCGTGCGGGCCAGTTCGCCTTCCTTGGCGCGCCAGTAGGCGGCATCGAACATCTGCGATGTGGTGCCGAAGCCGGACAGCGAATCAAGCAGCTCGTACCCTGCGGCCCCTGCCGCAGGCAGGCCTTCCGAAGCCAGGGTCAGGCGCAGCTCATCGCGCAACCCGCCGTCGACATAGATCGCGCCGCCGCGCACCTCATAGGGGGCGCCGCGCTGTTCCAGGGCCGCCACAACCTCGCCCGCCGCAGCGGGATCAAGGCCCGAATACAGCAAGGACATCTGCGGTGCCGTCGCCATGCGGGATACGCCGATCACTGCCGCGAACATGGCCACAGTGGCCAGAACGATCACGACACGGCGGCGAAGATCAAGCGTGGACCAGACCGACACGAGGTTCTGCACAGGATTCTCCAACCAGGGGGCTTCTGCCCGGTGCGGCCCACCTTTGGCGGATCGGACTTAAGAATCGGTTATGACCTTTTGCCTATATCGGGTCGCACAACGCAGGAGAGCCCGAATGGCCGATGCCAACGTGACGCTGGACCAGGAACCGAAGACGCGGTCGAAGAAGCCGCTGATCTTCGGGGCCGTTGCCGCCCTTCTTCTGGGGGGTGGTGCATTCTATGCGACCTATTCCGGTCTGCTGCTTGGCGGCGGCGCGACGCATGACGCGGAAAAAGCCGAAGCGGGGGCCCTGCCCGACATCGCCTTTGTGCCGATCGAACAGATGGTGCTGTCACTGGGGTCTGCGGCCGAAGGGCGGTACCTTCGGTTCACCGCCCAGGTGGAGGTGCCTTCGGCCCATGCCGGAGAGGTGGCGATGCTGAAGCCGCGCATCCTTGATGTGCTGAACGGATATCTGCGTGCGGTTGACCCGGCAGAACTGGAAGACCCCGCAGCGCTGGTGCGCCTGCGCGCGCAAATGCTCCGCCGCATCCAGATCGTGACCGGCGAAGGCCGCGTGCGCGATCTGCTGGTGACAGAATTCGTCATGAACTGAGGGAAGAGGCGAAATGACCTTGATTGCGGATATCCTGCTTGCCGTCGGTGCATTCGGGGCGGCGGCCTACTGTTACATCCTTGCCGGGCGGCTGAAGCGGTTCACCACGCTGGAAAACGGAATGGGCGGGGCGATTGCCGTCCTGTCCGCGCAGGTCGATGACATGACGCGCGCGCTGGACAAGGCACGGGGGTCGGCCTCGGCCTCGGCCACCTCTCTGGAAGCGCTGACGGCCCGGGCCGAACAGGCCGCGGCCCGGATGGAACTGCTGATGGCGTCAATGCACGACCTGCCGGATCCGAAACCCCATCGGGTCGAGCGTGACGAACGGCTTCGCTTCGTCCGCAGGCGCACGGAACGTTCGGTCGAGGCTGCGGAATGAAGCGGACACGCAGGCAGCCGGGCCGGGGCATTCTGGGTCTTCTGATGCTGACCCTTGTGGCCTCTGGCGCGATCCGTCTTGGGCTGGGCGTGAACGAGGCGGTTGCCAATGCGCCTGCAACATCATCCGAGCCTCTGGTCTGTCCGCAGCCCCCCGTGGCCCTGGCAGAAGCCCTGACCAGGCGCGAGCAGCGCGTGGCAGCGCAGGAAAACGCCCTGAATGACCGGCTTTCCGCCCTTGCCCTGGCCGGGCAGGCCATCGAGGCGCGGCTCGTCGCGCTGACCGAAACCGAAGCAAAGCTGTCCGCGACCCTGACCATGGCCGACGGAGCCGCCGAATCGGATCTGGCCAGACTGACCACCGTCTACGAGGCGATGAAGCCAAAGGATGCGGCCCCCCTGTTCGAGCAGATGGCCCCGGAATTTGCGGCCGGTTTCCTCGGCCGGATGAAACCCGATGCGGCGGCGGCCATCCTGGGCGGGATGACCGCGAACAAGGCCTATGCCGTGACCATCCTGCTGGCCAGCCGCAACGCCGGTGCCCCGACAGAGTGAGTGAGACGGTTTCTTAACCGGGGTCTGGCAGCGTGCCGGCACGCAGCGGGAGTGGGGCATGATCGGCGCAATCGGAATCCTGGTGATCTTCATCATGGTCTTCGGCGGCTACATGCTGGCCGGGGGCAAGATGGGCATCATCCTCAAAGCCCTGCCCTTCGAGATGATCATGATCGGCGGTGCCGCTGTTGGGGCCTTTCTTCTGTCCAATGACACGGCCTCGATCAAGGGAACGCTGCGCGACCTGGGCAAGGTCTTCAAGGGACCGCGCTGGCAGACGTCCGACTACCGCGATCTGCTGTGCCTTCTTTTCGAACTGATCCGGATCGCAAAGTCCAACCCCGTGGCGCTGGAAGAACATATCGAGCAACCCGGAAGCTCTTCGGTCTTCGGACGCTACCCGCGCATCCAGGCCGATCATGACGCCGTCGATCTGATCTGCGACACGCTGCGCGCCGCCTCGATGAACTATGACGATCCGCATCAGGTGGAAGAGGTTCTGGACAAGCGCATGGAAACGCAGATGCATCACGCCCTGCATTCCAGCCACGCGCTTCAGACCGTTGCAGACGGCTTGCCCGCCCTCGGCATCGTGGCCGCCGTTCTGGGCGTGATCAAGACCATGGGATCGATCGACCAGCCCCCCGAGATTCTGGGAAAGATGATCGGGGGGGCGCTTGTCGGCACCTTTCTGGGCGTCTTCCTGGCCTATGGCCTGGTCGGACCCTTCTCGGTGCGGGTGAAAAGCGTGGTCGAGGCGGATGCGCATTTCTACCAGCTGATCCGTGAGGTTCTGGTGGCCAACCTGCACAACCACCCCGCCAATATCTGCATCGAGGTCGGGCGTCAGAACACGCCCCATGATGTCCGCCCCAGTTTCGGCGATCTGGAAGAGGCCCTGCGCGCCCTGAAGAAAGAAGCCGCATGAAGGCCTTGCTGATCCTTGCAGCCCTTGTCATCCCCGGCTTTGCGTCTGCGCAGACGGCACGCGTGAAGGCGGGGGATCACCCCGGATTTACCCGGCTGGTTGTCGATCTTCCCGACAGGGCCGACTGGCAGCTTGGCCGCACACCGGGCGGATACGAGCTTCGGCTGGCGGGGGGGGCGGTGCCCTATGATCTGACAAAGGTCTTCCGCGTCATCACCAAGGACCGGCTTTCATCGGTCTGGGCCGATCCCGAGACGGGCAACCTGCAGATCGGCGTCGCCTGTGCCTGTCATGCCGTTCCCTTTGCCTTCCGGCCGGACATCATCGTGATCGATCTGCGCGATGGCCCGCCCGAGGGCGACCCGCCGTTCGAGCTTGGTCTGGACGGGCGCCCCCAGCCCATGCTGACCGCCCGGGTCGTTCCGCCCCTGCGCCCGCGCCCGGCACCTGATCGCCCGGACCCGCCGGGCGATGGTGCAATCCTGCCCGCCACCATCCGCCCCACCCCCCGGCAGGCGACGCCGGACGACGGCGCAACCGCCGAAGCGGGCATGGCCCCGGCCCCGTTCCCGCCGGGGATGGTGCCGCAGGTGCAGAATTCGGCGCCTGCCGTGCCCTTCGGTCTGAGCCGGGAAGAAACACCGCCCCCCGGCGTGCAGGGCCTGCGCCTTGGGCTTTTGCAGGAACTGGGGCGCGCGGCGACCGCCGGTGTGATCGATGTGGATGATCCGTCGTTTCCTGCGAACCGGCCCGGATCGCGGATGATCGGGCCCGACACCGAAGCCACGGCACATATGGCCATCGAAGGCATTCCGGGGATAGAGGCCGCCCCTGTCAACACCGGGGACCCCGCCCTGACACCGGACGGCGGCGCGTGCCTGCCGGATTCTGACCTCGACATAGCGGCCTGGGGCGATGACCGCCCCTTTGTGGTGCAGATGACCGAGGCGCGGAACACCCTTGTCGGCGAATTCGACCGGCCGGACCCCGAGGCGCTGGCGCGTCTTGTCCGGCTGAACCTGTTTTTCGGCTTCGGAGCGGAAGCGCGCAATGTTCTGGCCGGCTTTGGCACCGACTTTCCCGAGGCACCCCTGTGGACGGCAATGGCGCATATTCTGGATGATCAGGCGGCCCCTTCGGGAAGCCCCTTTGCGGGTCAGATTGACTGCACCGGTTCTGTCGCGCTGTGGGCAACACTGGCCGAGCCTCTCCTGAAACCGGGTCAAGGCCCCGATGCCAAAAGCGTGGCCCTGGCCTTTTCGTCGCTTCCCTTGCACCTGCGCCGGCATCTCGGGGCACCTTTGGCCGAAAAGATGCTCTCTATCGGCGATATCTCGACGGCGCAGATGATTCGCGATGCCATCTGGCGCGCGCCCGGTGCGGCGGGCCCCGCCGCCGAAATCCTGCAGGCCCAGCTCGACCGCGAACGCGGCAACCTGCAGGATGCGGCGGAAAGACTGGGCACCTTGCGCGAGTCAGGTGGCCCGGGCGCCCGCCTTGCCCTGCTTGACCTTGTGGACACGCAGCTTGAGTTGGGGCAGTCCGTGGACGAGGCGACCATCGTGGAACTGGGCGCGCACCTGCATGAAAGCCAGGGCACGGAACTGCAAGCGCCGCTCATCCGGGCCGAAATGCTGGCCCTGGCCTCGACCGGCGATTTTGACGCGGCCTTCAGCCGGAGTCCCCGGGCCGACGCAGCCGATGTGGAAGGGCTTTGGGCGATGCTGGCCGGAAAGGGGCAGGATTCCGCGCTTCTGACCCATGCGGTTCTGCCCCAGGACAGCCCGGTGCCCCCGCTGGACAACGCCCTGCGCAAAAGCATCGCCGACCGGCTGCTTGGCCTTGGCTTCGCCGATGAGGCCCTGCGCTGGCTGCCCGATGCCACCGATGCGTCAACTGCGGAAAGCCTGGCACGGGCCGAACTGCGGCGCGGCGACGCCCGAACGGCGCTGCGCGGCATAGCGGGCCTTGATGGCCCGGAAATCAGCCGGCTGCGGGCAGAAGCGCTGGAGAAACTGGGCGACCAAGCCGCAGCGGCGCGCGCCTTTGCCGAAGCGGGCGATCCGGCGGCAGAGGCCGCAGCCCTGTGGCGCGCGCAGGACTGGGCGGCCAGCGCCGACCTGGGCAGCGACGCCGTGCGCGCGGCGCTGCAACAGCTGTCCCCTGATCGACCGGTCCTGCCGCCGGACGGGAACGCCCCCCTGGCCCAGGGACGCGCCCTGCTGGAAGACAGCGCCAAGACCCGCGACGCCATCCTGTCGCTGCTGGAGGCAACCCCTGCGCCCGAGCAGCCGCAACCCTGACCGGCTTACCGAATCGAAAGACATTTCCGCCAGCTTGGCCACGCCGAACGCCTTCAGGGCCGAACAGGGTGAAACCCATGAGTCACGCGCATTTCTGGCACCGTTTGCGGATTGCAGGCGCCCTGGCCGCCGCCTGCGGTCTTTGCGGCGCAATGGCGCAGGGCGCGACCGACCCGGCAGCCCTGTGCGAACGCGCCACGGTGCTGGCCGCCGAAGAGACAGGCGTGCCGCTGTCCGTTCTGCAGGCAATCGCCCTGGCGGAAAGTGGCCGCAACCGGGGGGGGCATCAGCGCCCCTGGCCGTGGACGGTGAATTTCGGCGGCGACGGCGCCTGGTACGACAGCAGCAGCGAAGCCAGGCGCGCCGTGGCCGCGTATCAGGCAGAGGGCGGCACGAATTTCGACATCGGCTGTTTTCAGATCAACCACCGCTGGCACGCCGGGGCCTTTCCCGACGTGGCCGCGATGTTCGACCCCACGGCGAATGCACGTTACGCGGCGCAATTCCTGCTGGGCCTGTTCGCCGAAACCGGAAGCTGGCCGGATGCCGCCGCAGCCTATCATTCGCGCACGCCGGAAAATGCCGACCGCTACCGTGCCCGCTTCAATCAGCTGCATGACGGGCTGGACACAGGGGGGCAGATGCCGCTGCTGGCCGGTGCGACGCGCGAAAACCGCTTTCCGCTGTTGCAGGCCGGTGCCACGGGCAGCCTTGGGTCACTGGTGCCACAGGTCGAAGGCGGGTTCGCCCTGATCGGAGCCGCGCCGTGATCTTTCCTGCCGTGACCATGCGCGAGGTGTTCCAGCCCACCATCCTGCTGGCGCTGGCGCTGATGGCGGTGATCGCCATGATGGTGCTGCCGGTGCCGGCCTGGATGCTGGACATCGGGCTTGCCCTGTCCTTTGCGCTGGCGATCCTGATGCTGACGGTGGCGCTGTTCATTGAACGGCCGCTGGATTTTTCGGCCTTTCCGACCATTCTGCTGGCCAGCCTGCTGCTGCGCCTTTCGCTGAACGTCTCGTCAACCAAGCTGATCATCGGGCAGGGCCATACCGGCACCGATGCCGCCGGGCATGTGATCGAAGGCTTCGCCAACTTCATCATGGACGGCAGCCTGCTGCTGGGCGTGGTGATTTTCTGCGTGCTGATGATCGTGAACTTCATCGTCATCACCAAGGGCGCAGGCCGCATGGCCGAGGTCGGCGCGCGCTTTGCACTGGACGGCATGCCGGGCCGCCAGCTTGCCATCGACAGCGACATGTCCGCAGGCGCGATCAATCATGCCGAGGCCAAGGCGCGGCGCGAACAGGAACTGGCTGAGACGAACTTTTTCGGCTCGCTCGACGGGGCGTCGAAATTCGTCAAGGGCGATGCGGTTGCGGGCCTGCTGATCACCGCGCTGAACATCGTGATGGGCCTGATCATGGGCATCTTCGTGCATGACATGCCCACAGGCACGGCCTTTGAAACCTATGCGATCCTGACCGTGGGCGACGGGCTGGTCAGCCAGATACCCGCCGTGATCATTTCCGTGGCGACCGCCCTTCTGCTGACGCGCGGCGGGGCGAAAGGGGCGGCCGATCTTGCCTTCTTCCGCCAGCTGGGCCGGTATCCGGGGGCGCTGGGCACGGTTGCGGTGCTTATGGCGCTGTTTGCCCTTGTGCCGGGAATGCCCTTCATCCCCTTCATGCTGGGTGCGGCCGCCCTGGGCGCGCTGGCGGTACTGGCCCATATGCGCGGTGCCGCCCCGCCGCCGGAAGACATGCCGGCAGAGACCCCGCCCCGGCGCAGGCCCCTGGGCGATGTGCTGGATTTCGACGAGATCCACGTGGAATTCTCGCCCACCCTGGTCGCGATGGTGCTGGACCCGGCAACGGGCCTCGATGCGCGCATCACCAACATGCGCACGCATGTCGCGACCGCCTTCGGTCTGATCCTGCCCGAAATCCGGCTGACGGATGATCCGATGCTGCCGCCGGGCTGCTACCGCATCCGGCTGCAGGGCGTCGAACGGGTGCGCGACCTGCTGGTCCCTGACCGCGTGCTGGTGCTTCTGTCCGAAGGTGTGGACGCCCCCGAAGGCCAGGACGTGCGCGAGCCGGTCTATGGCGCGCCGGCGCGATGGATTCCGCCCGACCGGCAGGAAGATGCGGCAATCTCCGGCCTGACCGTGGTGACCCCGGCCGAGGTTCTGGCAACCCATCTTCTGGAAGTGCTGAAGGCCAACATGGCCCGCCTGCTTTCCCTGCGCGGATTGCGCCGGCTGCTGGATGAATTCGTCAACCTGTCCGACACGGCCCGCGCCGAGGCAAACCGGCGGCTGCTGGACGAACTGGTGCCGGAAAAGGTGCCGGTTGATCTTCTGCTGGCGGTGATGCGGCTGTTGCTGGACGAACGCGTGTCGATCCGCAACCTGCCCCTGATCCTGGAAGCGGTGGCCGAGGCAAGGGCCCTGGCCACACCGGAAGCCGTCTGCGAACATGTCCGCCACCGGCTTGGCTTTCAGATGGTGGCCGAGCTGAAGCGGGCGGATGGCACCATTCCGCTGATCCAGCTTGCACCGGAATGGGAACGCACCTTCGGGCAATACCAGATCGAAGGCGAACGCGGCCTGCGGGACGTGGCCCTGCCCCCCGATCAGTTCAACCGGCTGGCCAATGCCCTGTCCGAAAAACTGGCCCGCGCCACGGAAATGGGGGTTCAGCCCGCCTTTGTCACATCGACCCTGCGGCGGCGCTTCCTGCGCACCGTGTTGCTGGCCAAGGGGCTGACCGCCCCGGTCCTGTCTTACGAGGAAATCGGGATGGAGGCGCGGCCCGCCATGGTCGGTCTGGTCGCGCCATGACAGAGATGATCGGAACGCTTGCCCAGCTTGCGGGCATCGGGGAAACCCTGCTGTGGACGGGCTTTGTCGTGCTGCTGCGCGTCGGGGCCGCCATGGCGCTTTTGCCCGCGTTCGGAGAGCTTGTGGTACCCCAGCGCATCCGGCTGGTGCTGGCGCTGGCCTTTACCGCCGTCATCTTTCCCGCTGTCGCTGCTGACATTCCGCCGATGGATCAGGGGTTCTGGGCGGTGTTCCTGACAGAAACGGCCACAGGGCTGGCGCTGGGCGCGGCCTTGCGCCTTTTTGTCCATGCCTTGCAGATTGCCGGGGCCATCGCGGCCCAGGCCACGTCGCTGGCCCAGCTTCTGGCCGGTGCCGGGGCCGAGCCGCAGCCGGCCATCGGCCATCTGCTGACCATTTCGGGGCTGGCCCTTGCCATGGCTGCCGATCTGCATGTCAGCTGTGCCGAATACTTCATCCTGAGCTATGACATCCTGCCGGTGGGCAGGCTGCCCGACGCCGCTGACATGGCGGACTGGGGCCTTGCGCAGGTCACCCGCGCATTTGCGACAGGCTTTTCGCTGGCCGCACCTTTCGTGATTGCGTCCTTCCTGTACAACCTGGCGCTTGGCGTCATCAACCGGGCCATGCCGCAGCTGATGGTGGCCTTTGTCGGGGCACCGGCGCTGACGGCGGGGGGGCTGGTGCTGCTGGCGCTGAGCGCGCCGCTGGCGCTGGCTGTCTGGCTGGCCGCGCTGAACGGGTTTTTTGCCGCACCTTTCGCGGTGCCCTGATGTCAGAGGACGAGGACAGTGGCGAGAAAATCCACGACCCCACGCCAAAGCGGCTGTCGGACGCGCGCGAGCGCGGCGAGGTGCCGCAGTCACAGGACATGATCACAGCGGCGACCTACGGGGGCTTCCTGCTTGCCTGTCTTTCGGCAGGGCCTGATGCGGTGAAGGAGGTGGCGCAGATCGGTGCTTCGGTTCTGGGCGAGGCTGACCGGCTGAGCACCGCGATGACCCGGAACGGCGCGGCCCCGCTGGCCGCCCTGATCGCCGACACCGCCCGGGCAATGGCACCCTTCGTTCTGCTGCCGGGCGGCGCGGCCGTGCTTGCGGTGCTGGCGCAGAACGCGCTGACCTTTGCCCCGCAGAAACTGGAGCCGAAGCTGTCACGGCTGAACCCGCTGGCGACCCTGGGCCACAAGTTCGGGCGGGAGGGGCTGTTTGAATTCGCCAAGAGCACGGTCAAGCTGACCATCGTGTCGGTGGTGCTTGGCATGTTCCTGACATCACGCCTGCCAGAGATTGTGCATGCGGCAGATCTTTCGCCTGCGCTGTCCACCACGCAACTGATGGACCTGTCCGTTTCCTTCCTGTGCCTCGTGCTGCTGATTGCGGCCGTGACCGGGGTGATCGACCTGCTGTGGCAGCGCGCGCAATTCATGCACCGCAACCGCATGTCGCACCAGGACCTGATCGATGAATTCAAGCAATCCGAAGGCGACCCGCACATGAAGGCGCAGCGGCGCCAGCGCGGCGAAGAGATTGCGGCGAACCGGATGCTGCTGGACGTGCCGCGATCCGATGTGATCGTCGTCAACCCGCAGCACTATGCCGTTGCCCTGCGCTGGGACCGCGCCGCAGGGGCCGCCCCGGTCTGTGTGGCCAAGGGGGTTGATGCGGTCGCCGCCCGGATCAGGGAAAAGGCGGCAGAGGCGGGAATTCCCGTTCACCGCGATCCGCCAACGGCCCGCGCGCTGTTCGCCACCGTGGACATCGGTCAGGAAATCCGCCCCGAGCATTACCGCGCCGTCGCCGCCGCCATCCGCTTTGCCGAGGCCATGCGGAAGAAAGCGAAGGTGCCGCGGTGAGCCCCCGGACCCTGCGCCCGCTGGTGGAGATCAGCCGGCTGATGCTGGATCACAGGCTTGCCGCGCTGACGCGGGTTGCGGCCGCGCGCGAGGAAAGCAAGGCGCGCCTGGCGGGGCTTTCGCAGCCTCCGGGCACAACCGACCTTCCGCTGGCCGTTGCGGCGCAGGCCGGCCTGCTGTACGAACGCTGGGCCGAAGCGCGCCGGGCCGAGATCAACCTGACCCTTGCGCGCCAGACGGCCGAATGGATTGAGGCGCGGGATGAGGCGCAGCGGGCGTTCGGCCGGGCGGATGCGCTGCGGCGGCTGTCTGACCGGGGCTAGTTGTCCTGCCGGACGATGTCGACGATCAGCACATCGGTCACGTCCTTGCCGAAGATGCGCAGGGCCGTTTCAAGAAGGGCCGCGCGCAGAAGCACCAGATTGGCCCCGTCGGTGAACGACCCGTTGAAGCCGCCGCTGTTGGCGTGGTCAAACAGCACTTGCAGCATCGCATCGCGCAGCTTCGGCTCCATCTCGTAGACACGCTCGACCTGACCCGGCGTCACCTCCAGGCTCAGCGACATGACCACCAGCGACGAAACCCTGCCCTCGGCCATCACCGGCACGACGAACTGATTGTTCAGCTTCACATATTCATGCAGCGGCCCGGCACCCTCTTTGGCATGCGCCTCGGCGTCCTCCGGCGCGTCGGTGGCGGCGTCTTCGGCAGGGGGGTCAGAGGGCCGCAGGAAGACACCGGCCGCAGCACCGGCGCCGCATCCGACAAGAACAAGAAGAACCGGAAGAAGCTTGCGCAGCATGATGCCTCAGAACGGAAGGATGATGTCGGTGACCTGCTGGCCGTAGCGCGGCTGCTGCACATCGGTGATCTGGCCGCGCCCGCCATAGGAAATCTGGGCACCTGCCATCTTGTCATAGGTGATCTCGTTCTGCCGCGAAATGTCCGCAGCCCGCACATAGCCCGTGACCAGCAATTCGCGCAGTTCGTTGTTCACGCGGACCTCCTGCTTGCCCTCCAGGCGCAGAACGCCATTGGGCAGCTCTTCCACTACCGTGACCGCGATGCGCAAGGTCAGCTGTTCGTTGCGCCGCACCGATCCATCGCCTTCGAAAGACGAATCGGACGAGGTCTGAACCGCATCGGCCATCGATGCCCCTTCCGGCAGGCCCGCGTCGATGCTTTGCGGCAGGCCCACGAAATCGGGGATTTTCATCTCCTGGTCGGCGGTCCGTGCCCGCGCCGTCTTGTTCGAGATCTCGGCGCTTTCGTCGATCTCGATGACCACGGTCAGGATATCGCCGCGCTGGCCTGCCCGACGGTCGCCCAGCAGCGATGACCGTGATGCCGTCCACAGCGAGGAGGCATCCGAAGGCTCGCCCGATTCCCCGACGTCCGGCAGCGGGTTCGAATACATCGCGTGATACTGGTAGGTGTCTTCCAGCGGCGAGAAATCCGGCGCGCGGCCGACATCGGCCAGTTTTCCGCAGGCGGCGACCGGCACAAGGGCCAGCAGGCAGGCAAGGCGCATCCTTTGTTTGGTCATGGTGTCAGCCCCACAAGCACCTGGCCGTCAGGGGCGATGCGCCCGGAAACGGTGGTGCGCGATTGAAGATTCATCACGCGGATCACATCGCCCACGCCGCCACGGGCAAGCGCGCGTCCCTCGGCCTTGATCGCCAGCCCGCCGGACAGGAAACTGATCGGCACGATCTGGTTGCGTTCCACCACGGCGGGCAGTCCAAGATCACCCGCCCGCACCGGCCGGCCGGCGTAGATCGTCACCCGGGCCTCAAGACCAAGGGCGTCCGACGGGTGGGTCAGCGCACCGGGAAACGGGGTATCGGCCATGGTCAGATCGTCGGGGCCGATCACGGTTTCGGCGCGGATGGTGCGGGCCGCCACAAGGCTTTCGGCAAGCGCCGCGCCGGGCAGGATCAGCAGGGCAAGGGCAAGGGCAGGGCGCAGCATCAGCGCACCTGGGTGGTGGCGGCAAGCATTTCGTCCGCCGCCGTGATGACCTTGGCGTTCAGCTCGTATCCGCGCTGCGCCTTGATCAGCTCTGTCACCTCGCGCACCGGATCGACCGAGCTTTCCTCAAGATAGCCCTGTCGCAGGGTGCCAAGGCCGTCTTCGCCCGGCACGGCAACCGCGGCTGCCCCGGATGCCGCCGTTTCAAGGTACAGGTTGGACCCCATCGCCTCGAGCCCCTTTTCATTGGCAAAGGTGGCAAGGGTGATCTGGCCCAGCTGCTGCGGGGCGACCTGATCGTTGAAGTAGGCAAAAACCTCTCCTGCGGCGTTGATCGAAAGGCTGCGCGCATCGGTGGGTATGGTGATGCCCGCAGCCACCTCGTAGCCGTCCGAGGTCACGATCAGCCCGTCGGCAGACCGTTTCAGCCCGCCGTCTCTGGTGTAGGCCGAAATCCCGGACGGCAGGGTGACCTCGATATACCCCTTGCCTTCCACGGCCAGATCAAGCTCGCCCCCCGTCTGCAGAAGCGATCCCTGCTGCACGATCACCGAAACCGCCGCAGGGCGCACGCCCAGACCTATCTGGACACCGGTCGGAAGCACGGTGCCATCCTGTGCGTTGACCGTCCCCGGCCGGGTGACCTGCTGGTAATGCAGGTCGGCGAATTCGGCCCGGCGGGCGTTGTAACCGCTGGTCGACATGTTCGCCAGGTTGTTGGACACCACATCGACGCGCATCTGCTGCGCGCTCATGCCGCTGGCGGCAATCTGCAAGGCTTTCATGACGGTATTCTCCTATCGGCCCAGGGTCCGGATCACGTTGCGGACGCGGTCATCTTCGCGGTCCAGCAGGCCCTGCCCCATTTCATAGGCGCGCTGCACCTCGATCATCCGCGACACCTCGGCAATCGGGTTGACGTTCGATCCTTCGACAAAGCCCTGCAGCAGAACGCCGCCCCCGGCCGGTTCCAGCCCGCCGGGCGAGGCGAACAGCGTGCCGCCCTCGTGGGTCAGCTGCTGCCGGTCCACAGGCTGCCACAGCCCGATCCGCGTCAAAGGCTCGCCATCGGCGGACAGGGTTCCATCCTGCGCCAGGCTGATCTGTGCCGCGTCCGGCGGGATGAACACCGCGCCACCGCCTTCATCCATCACGCGAAAGCCGTCGGGTGTAACCAATTCCCCGTCAGCATTGGGGGTAAAGCTGCCGGCCCGGGTCAGCCGCAGCCCGTTCGGGGTTTCGATCTGAAAGAACCCGTCACCCTGGATGGCAAAGTCGAAGGTGCCGCCGGTTTGCGACAGATCGGCCTGGGTCAGATCGATGTGACGCGCATTGCCATTGGCCATCGACAGCGACGGCCCCTCCTGCAGGCGCTTGACATGTTCGGAAAACACCATGCCTTCGCGCCGGAAGCCGGAAGTCGAGGCGTTGGCGATGTTGTTCGCGACAAGCTGCATCTCGCGCATCAGCCCGGCCTGCCGCGTCAGGGCCGTATATCCGCTGGCATCCATGGTCAGCCCCCCGCAATCATCGGCACCACGGTGTCAACGAAGAAGCTGACCAGTGTCGCCGTCATGAAGCTCATTGAAATCCAGAATACCGCCAGCATCGCCCCGACCTTGGGCACGAAGGTAATGGTCATTTCCTGCACCGAGGTCAGCGCCTGCAGCAGGCCGATGGCGATACCGGCGGCAAGGGCAATGGCCAGCATCGGGGCCGAGATTTTCACCGACACCCAAAGCGCCTGCCGCAGGACATCATAGATCATCGCTTCGGACATCGGATCAGACCGGCATCCGCAGGATTTCCTGATAGGCTTCCACGACCTTGTCGCGCACGGTGACGGCGGTTTCGACAGCAAGGGAGCTGGCCGCAAGCGCTTCGACCAGGGCATGGGGATTGGCCTGTCCGGTCATCGCGGCGCGGGCGGTCTGGTCGCCCCTGGCCAGCGTGTCGGCAAAGTTGCCGACAAGCTGGCCAAAGCTGTTGGAACTGCCCGCCTCGCCCGGCAGCGGCGCGGTGGCCGGGCGGGCTTTTGCATAGGTCTGGGCGGCGAACGCAGAGGTGATATCCATGCCGGACACTCCTTATCGGCGCAGAAGTTCAAAAAGGCTTTGCGCCATCTGGCGGGCCTGGTCGAACATCCGCAGGTTTGCTTCATAGCTGCGCTGGGCTTCGCGCGCGTCGGCGATCTCGATCACAAGATCGACGTTCGATCCCGGATAATGGCCGGCTTCATCGGCCAGGGGGTGGCCAGGATCGTAGATGTCCCGCAGTTCACTGCGGTCCAGATGCACCGGCCCGGGGGCAACCAGACCTTCGGCCAGTTCGCGAAAGGCGATGGTCTTGCGGTGATAGCCGGGCGTATCGGCATTGGCGATATTCTCGGACACATGGCGCAGGCGCATCGCCTGGGCCTGCATGCCAGAGGCCGACAGCGAAAGGGTGCGGATCAGATCAGACATCGGCGCGCCCCCTACCGCCGGCCAAGCGAGGCGCGGATGATTTCGGACACGCTGCGATAGATCGACAGCGCCATGTCATGCTGCTGTTTCACATCGACGGCTTTCACCATCTCTGTTTCCAGCGACACGCTGTTGCCGTTGGGCGAAGCCGCCCCCGGCACCGGGCGCACCACGGCCTCTGCGGCCAAGGCTTCGGCACGGATATGGCCGGGGCGGGTGGCGATCAGCGCATCGGGCCGGTTCCCGGCCCGATACGTGTCTTCAAAGGGCGTCAGGTCCCGCGCGCGATAGCCCGGCGTGTCGGCATGCGCGATGTTCTGCGCAATCACCCCCTGCCGGGCTCCGGCATGGGCGGCCAACGCCTGTGCCATTCTGGTCACTTCTAGCTTTCCGAACATCGGGGCTTCTCCCTCGATCTGCTTCACCAAGACTTAAGAGTGATTCCTTTAGAAACGGTAATCGCCCTCAGGAATGGCCCGGCATGGATGTATTCAGCCCACTTCGCGCAGAAATAATTTATGTTTCAAAGGTTTATCGTGTCGGGCAGGTTGTCGGGATCGGTCGTGGAACCCTGTCGGTCAGCGGTTTGTCGGACGTGGCCGCGCTGGGCGACCGGGTGATGATTCTGGCAAGAACCGGCCCCGTGGGGGGCGAGGTTCTTAATCTGGCGCGCGATCAGGTCACTGTCCTGTCCGATGGCGCGATCGAAGGTCTGGCCATCGGTGACGCGGTCGAACTGCTGGGCCGGGCAGACCTGGCGCCGGATGACCATTGGATCGGCCGGATCATTGATCCCTTCGGCGCACCGCTGGACGGCCGCCCTTTGCTGCGCGGGTCGCGGCCCCGCGGGCTGCGGGGCGCGGCCCCGCCGGCGGCGTCACGCGGCAGACTGGGCGCGCGGCTGTCCACCGGGGTTGCGGCCTTCGACACCCTTCTTCCGCTGGTGCAGGGCCAGCGCATCGGTCTTTTCGCAGGCTCCGGTGTTGGAAAATCATCGCTTCTTGCCAAATTCGCGCGGGGCGTTGCTGCCGATGTGGTGGTGATTGCCCTGATCGGCGAGCGCGGCCGGGAACTGCGCGATTTCACCGAAACCGTGCTGGGGACCGCGGGCATGAAGCGGTCGGTCATCGTGGCGGCAACCTCGGATCAGTCGCCGCTGATCCGGCGGCGCTGCGCCTGGGCGGCCATGGCGGTGGCCGAACACTTTCGCGATCAGGGCCTGCATGTGCTGTTCCTGGCGGATTCGGTCACGCGGTTTGCCGAAGCCCATCGCGAAGTGGCCCTTGCCGCCGGCGAAGAGGCCAGCCTGCGCGGCTATCCGCCGTCGGTTGCGCATTTGATCATGTCGCTTGCCGAACGGGCCGGGCCGGGTCCGCAAGGCAGCGGTGACATCACGGGCGTGTTTTCCGTTCTGGTGCCCGGCTCTGACATGGAAGAACCCGTGGCCGACATCCTGCGCGGCGCGCTGGACGGGCATGTCGTTCTGGACCGCAGGATTGCGGAACGCGGGCGCTACCCGGCGGTTGACCTGCTGCGCTCGGTCTCGCGCAGCCTGCCTGCGGCGGCGTCAGAAGCCGAAAACCAGCTGATCGCCGAGGCGCGCAAGCTGCTGGGGGCCTATGACAGGGCGGAACTGATGATCCAGGCCGGGCTTTACGTTGCCGGATCGGACCCGCTGATCGACCGGGCGATCAAGGTCTGGCCCGCGCTGGACGGTTTTCTGGCAGAGGATGCCCGGGACGGAATTGAAGGCAGCTTCCGCCGCCTGGCCACCTGCCTTGGCCGTTAGCGGGACTGCCTTTTCGGCACCCTGTCAGAATGCCTTGAAGGTCATGGTCGTCAGGGTGCGCACGATACCGGGAATGTCGAACAGGCGGGCGGACAGGAAATGGCCCACATCCTGATCCTCCGGGATATAGACCTTGGCGATCAGGTCATATTCCCCCGATGTCGAATACAGCTCGGACACCACTTCGCGGTCATAGATCGCGGTCGCCACCTCATATGTCTTGCCGGGGGTGCAGCGGAACTGGACAAAGACGCAGCGCATCGGGGCTTCCTTTCGGCAGACTGGCGGCAGAATAGGGCGGCACGGGCGCCATGCCAAGGGTGGCGTCAATCCCCAAGGTAATCGCCTGAAAGATGTCCGGTGACTCTTGTGAGGAGTGGTCCAAGGGAGCCGTTGCCCCTTGCAGCGGCTTTTCGGCAGGCGGGGAGGCTTTGGCCGGGGGGATCGGGGTGAGGGATAAACACGCTGCCCACTGTGGGACAGACTCCGGGGCGTTTGGAATCAAGGGGTTGGCGGCGCGCCTTTACTTTTCGTTCATACTCTGATCCCCGCCCGACCCCCGCCGTCGCACCCGCCAATCCGGCCCCCGGCCTGATGGCGCGGATCATCAGGGGCAGGAAAGGGGCCGGGAAACGGTGCGCGGAACATGCCGGAACGGTTGGGCATTGCGCGCGCCGATGAATCGCGCAAATCGCGGGCCGGACCCCGCAACACGCTTCTGGCGATTGCCCTGGTTCGGCCCTCAGCGACTTGAAGACGCTTTCGACGGCAACATTGTCATGACAATTGCCTTTCCCGCTGGTCGAAGCCTTAAAGAAACGCCCATTATCCGCCGGACGCATGGCCCGACCCTTGGTAGCGAGTATCGCCCTCAAAAGACCGGAACGAAACCGGTGCAGGTCCAGCCAGCTTCCCGAAATCCGGCGAAAGACTGAACGCGGCGGCGCTGGTCTGGTCGAACGACCCGGTGATCATCGGCGCGCATGACACCGGCCCGCTGATCTGTTCGAAGAACGGGTTCTGGCTCGCGATCTCCACGCCAGCGGCGGGGAAGCCCACCCTTGGCGGCCGTCGAGGCAGTGCCTCGACCACCCCCGGCGAATGGGAACGCCGGACCGGGTTGCGCCTGCGGTTCATCTATCGCCGAAGGGGGCCAAGCCTGCTGGTCACCGAGGGGCGGTTGAACACCAAGGGCCGGGCGGTGGCGTCGCGGTCGAAGACCGGGCATGGCGTCGTTACCGCGTCGATCTTCCTGCTGGTGCCGCAGGTCAAGCTGTCGAAGCGGCTGGATCTGGCGCGGGATGCAGAGCGGGCAGTGGACGGTGTGCTGCGTCTGATCGTGGCGAGGTGGGTGTAGGGACGGGTATGATACCGCGTGACAACTGGCCGGGCTCTCCTCTCGACCCTCCGTAGGGTTGGGCCGCGACCGGGCCTTGTCAATCTGTAGCCTGTAGGCTACAGTTGACGTTGGCTACGGAGGTCGAATGGCAATAGTAAAGATCAATCCCATCAAAATTGAGGGCCGCTGGAAGTCAGGCGTTGCCCTTGATCTTCACACGACCAGCAGCACGCCGATAGGATACAACGAATTTGGACGTATGCAGTTCGACACCGTGCGACCGGAGATCGCCGAGCTTCTCTATCGGCTGAAGAATCGCGCCGACAAGGACGCAGCTGGGCCGATCATCGAAACAGTTGCCAACTATCTCGCTGCACGTCGGGACAAGTTCGATAGTATCGTTCCGGTACCGCCTTCGCACGAGCGCACATTGCAGCCCGTCATTGTCTTGGCCGTGGGGATTGGAATTGCTCTTGGTGTTCCGGTGCTGTCTTGCATCACTACGACTCGCCCGACGACGCAACTCAAGAATGTGACCGATCCGGATGAGCGGAGGAAGCAAGTGGACGGCCTTTATCAGATCGATGCGACGCAGACAAAGGGACGCAGTATTCTGCTTTTCGACGATCTCTTTAGGTCGGGGACCACAATGAACGCCATCACAGATCAGCTACTCGGCCCAGGCCAAGCATTAATCGTCCGAGCCGTCACAATTACGAAGACAAGGAGCAACCATTGAACACGATTTTCATAGGCGGCTCGCGACACGTTTCCCAACTTCCTCTTGAGGTAAAAAAGCGGCTCGACAATGTCGTTGCGAGCGGCCATTGCGTCATTGTCGGTGACGCCAATGGCGCCGACAAGGCCGTCCAGAAACACTTTCACGAAAAACAGTATGATAGGGTCACTGTCTTCTGCTCGGGCGCATCACCGCGCAACAATGTTGGTACTTGGCTTACCCGTCGCGTTGACGCGCCCAAGCACGCGAAGGGGTTTCAATTCTACGCGGCTAAAGACCGAGAGATGGCGCGTGAGGCAGACTTCGGCCTGATGATCTGGGACGGAAAGAGTCCGGGCACAGTGCTAAACGTGCTGCGCCTCGCCGTTGCCGGAAAGATCGCAGTGCTGTTCAATGTTCCGACCAAGGACGTCACTAACATCAAGTCGGTGGATGCGTGGAGGACCTTCATTGCGCATTGCAGCGACGAGGTTCGCCGCGATGTAAAGGAACGCGCGACGCCAGATGAATGGCAGTTGGTCGAGCTGAGCGATCAGCCCAACTTCCTTTCGACGATAGAGAATGCGCGCGCCGTTCCGAGAGCGAAGGATGGCACAAACGACACTGACACTTCCTCGCCGGCCCAGTTTTCGACGCTCGACGATCTTGTCATGGCACTCAACGAGGCGCTCGCCCACTCGGATGCGCCCGCGGTGAAAGAAACGCTAGGCCGGATCGCGCGCGATCACGGCATGAGTCAGGTCGCGCGCGAAACCGGACTGGCTCGCGAGAGCCTCTACCGATCACTGGACCCCAAGGGCAATCCAGAATTCACAACGGTACTGAAGGTGCTTTCATCGATTGGCTTGCGACTAGAGGTCAAGGCTCAGAAGGCCGACTCCGACAGCCAATTGGTTGCATTAAGAATTTGAGGGACAGATGCCCACCCCCCGCGAAACCATCCTCGCCGCGCTGCATGCGCGGTTTTCGGCGTTGCCCGTCACCGCCCTGCGCGGTGACGGGCTGCCCGAGCGCGTGCCTGCCGCTGGCCTGCTGATCCTGCGCGACGGCGAGTCTGGGGAGCCACAACACGCGTCAGGCGCTTCCCCCGGTTCAATCCCCTGCCGCCAGCGCCAGCGCCGACGGTTTCTGCGGCAAATCGCCCACCCCCAGCGGGACCACCGGCAGGGCCAGGCGGTTGCGCACCACCCAGTGCAGGCGCTGTTCGGCGCGGGTGATGGCGACATAGGCGAGGCGTTTCCACAGGGGCACGCCGGCCTCGACCCGGCCGGCCTGGGCGGCGGCGAACAGATCGGGGGCAAAGACCTGCACATCTTCCCATTGGCTGCCCTGGGCTTTGTGGATGGTCACCGCAGCCCCGTGCAGGAACACCGCCCCCATGCGCGCCGCCGAGGGGATGAAAGGCTCACCTTCATCCGGTTTTTCGATCTTGATGATCGATGCGGCGGACACCTGCGGTTCTTCCGCGCCCACCACATGCAGCTTTGCAAAGCCGTCCCGCGTGCCGGGGCCAAGGTAGATCACCTGCGCGCCTTTGATCAGGCCGCGCGCCTCCAGATCGATGCGCTTCTTGCGGTGTTTCAGGGGCAGTTCGATCCCGTCGCAGATCAGCGGCTCGCCCGGGATCAGCTGATCCTCCGGCGCGCCCTGCGCCGTGCGAAAGGCGGTGATCAGCCGGATGCGGGTGACATTGCGCCAAACGAGGACCGGCGAGCGGGCCATCAGATCGGCATTCACGCGCTGCGCCATGATGACGCGCGGATCACGGGCTGCGGTTTCTTCGACCATCCGTTCGAAGGCCTCAAAGCCAAGTTCCGGATTGCCCAGCGCATGGGCCAGATCCAGAATCGGGTTGTCTGCCGCCTGGCGGTGGATGCGCTTCAGCGCCAGCTTGCGTGTGGCCCCCAGGCGGTCGAACACCATCTCTCCCGACAGGCCCACGGGGGCCAGCTGCGCCGGATCGCCGAACAGGATCAGCGTCGGGAAGATCTCGCGCAGATCGTCGAACTGGCGTTCGTCCAGCATCGAGCTTTCATCGACCAGCCCGATGTCCAGCGGCTCGTCCCGGCGCTTCCAGCCCTTGATGAAATCCGATCCGCGCAGGCCCGCCGAGGCCAGGGCACCCGGAATCGACGGGACCTGGTCATGGAAGGCTTTGGCGCGGTCGAGGGCGAGATCGGTCAGCCCCTCGACCGCAGGGCGCGGGCCGTTGCCTGTCAGCCATTCGGCAATGCGTTCGTACTGCGGGTCGTAGACCGGGGTGTAAAGGATGCGGTGGATCGTGGTCGCAGGCACGCCGCGCAGCCGCAGCACCGAGGCCGCCTTGTTCGTGGGGGCCAGGATGGCCAGTGTCCGGCGGTCCTTGCGCCTGCGCCCTTCATAGTCGCCGGAAATGATATCGACACCCGCAGCAGCCAGGGATTTGTACAGGCTGGCCAGCAGCATCGTCTTGCCCGACCCGGCCTTGCCCACCACCGCCAGCACCGAAGCCTTGCCCTCGGCCTGCGGGGTGATCGTGCCTGCGGTCAGGTCCACGCCCATGCCCTGCAACTGGTGCGACAGGCGATCCCAGGCTTGGGCCTGATCTTCGGACAGGATGGGAAGGGTCACGGACATGGCGCGACCTTACGCAGTTCGGACAGGCGGTGGAACCGCTTTCGCGCCTCAATGCCTGCGGCGCGGCGCCGGTGTTTCATCTTGCAGCATGGCCTCCGCACCGCCCTTGGGCCGGTCGGCGGCGGCCACGTCCCGCCGCGCCGCGCTCAGGGTGATGTCGACCTGTTCTGCAAGATCACGCAGTCCGTTCTGCACGGCATAGCTGCGCAGATCGGTCAGAACGTCAAAGATCCAGTCGTGGCGCATCGCTCTCTGCCTGCTGCCGGCGTCGGCGCAAGGAACCGGAACGCCCCGAAAGGCCGATCCTGCTCCAGCGCGCGAAGACTTTGCGTTCTGCAAACAGGGACGGCAAGAATTTTTCCGGCCTGCAGGTTACGAAATCGGGCGAAGCGCACTTGAACGGCATATGTCCGCGCATAGGTGCCGTTTTGGAAGGCACTGGAAGGGCGGATGTCGGATGGCGGTCACCGGATATGAGGGCGGATGCCTGTGCGGGCACATCCGGTTCCGGGCCATGGGCCCGGCGGGATCGCCCCATACCTGTTCCTGCCGGATGTGCCAGCGGCATTCGGGGGCGCTGACCCTGTGCTGGGCAGAATTCCCGCCCGGACACGTGGACTGGACCGGCCCCGGCGGCCCGCCAGCAACATGGCGCTCTTCCAAGGGGTCAAGCCGCGCCTTCTGCCCGACCTGCGGCAGCACGCTGGGTGCCCTTGATGACAGCGGGGTCGTCGCCCTGGTCATCGGCAGCTTCGATGCGCCGAACCGCAAGGCGCTTGCGCCTGCCGGCCATTCTTACGCAAGCCGCCGCCCCCGGTGGTGGCACGTGGCAATCGGCGACACTCCGGGGGCGTGACGGCCGCGCGGGCCTTGGCGCACCCGGCGCGCGGTGCTGACGGCGCTGGTCATGAAACCGGCCTCGGCGGTGACAACCGGCCTTTGCGGCAGGTCGGTGATGTCGGGCGGGCGGGGTTCGACACGGGCCCAGCGCCGCGTTGTCACCCCGGTCCGCAGGATTTCGTCGGCGGGCAGGGTTCTTCCCTGGATTGGGCCGGGCTGGCACAGCCATTTTCCGGCCGGGGCGCGATGGACCGCCGCGCCGGGACCCATGGCCATTTCCCCGACGATCCTTCCGCACCCTGATTTGCACAATGTGCCTTCAGACAGGGCAACGAAAAACCCCTGGGCCGGGGCACGGGGGTTGATCGGATGGCGGGTTGCCCCGCCCTTCGCCTTGCGGCGACAGAGTTCAGAAATGGCTCAGAGGCCGCCTTCCCGCTGCGGTTTCGCGCAGCACCATGTATCTTCAGATCGCCCCTTCCGTGGGTTGCTACCGCACAAGCTGCTCTTTCCCTTGATGCTTTGCACGATATGCAATCGGACCATCCCCATATTCAAGCTGGAAACCACGATAGAAGTTGGAGCGGGTCAGGAACCCGGATCGCGCCATGATGTCAGGTATCTCGAGGTCGGTTGTGGCAAGAAGCTCAGCGGCCCGACGCAGCCGGAAGCCGTTCACAAACTGCGAAATGCTTTTCCCCCTGTTCTGGTTGATCGCTTCCGACAGCGCACGCGTTGGCACGTGCAACCGCTTTGCCAGCCGGTCTGCGGTCAGGCCCGTATCTGTGAAAAGCTCGTCGCGCATCATCAGGTCTTCGGCAGCGGCCAGGATCAGGGCCGGGTCACGCCCGGATGATGCCCTGGGAAAAGACTGCGCCCGTGGCGGCGACGGGCGCAGGGAAAACGCATAGATCACTCCGGCCAGCAGCACGATCATCAGGATCGCCCCGGCCGAGATCAGGGTTGTGGCGTCATCATTCTGCCGGCGCGCAAAGAACACGGCAATGATTGTGTCGAAGATAAGCGCCAGCACCAGAAATCCGGCGGCGGCACCCGGCCATAAGGCGATATTGCCCACGTTTTCCAGCGGTGCGCGGACCATGGCGTTTGGACCGCTTCTCCACATCCGCAAAAGCAGGAAGGCATATGCGGCATAGCTGGCTGCGATCAGCAAATCCGGCAGAAGACGCGCCCCAAAGGGAAGAAAGGTCAGCAGGGCAAGGCCAATGGCGGACCCGATATGGGCCGATGCGATTCGCAACAGGTTATCGGACACCGCAGAGAGGCTTGCAAAACCAAGCCAGAGCAGGGGGCCGATGAACAGGGGAAGACTGCGCTGCACCGCTTTCAGCCAGTCGATCCCATAACCGAAGCGCAAGCCCACAAGAAGGCTTCCTGCCGCAACCATCGCAAAGAAGGCCGCGAAAAAGAATCGCGCGGGAGAGGTGCCAAGATTAAGCCGCAGGCAAAGGAAGGCGGCAATGAAACCCAGAACCGAGGTCATCAAGGGCATGGGAAAGGCGACGACTTGTGATGCCATGGTGTCCTGTATCGCGTTTCTGCTGTCCCATATCACGATCCGGGACAGGATTGCCTGTCCCGGACAGTTGCCTGCTGTGCGTCCGGGCGCAAGGTCAAGGCACGAAACCTTGCAAATGGAGTAACGCAATGACCGTCGCACGTACCCGGACAACCTTGTCTTCGCTCATCCTTTCCTTAGTGCCCTTGGGCGCCATGGCCGATCAGACCGGCCTGATGGAGTTGTCGCTGCCCGACCCGACGGGTGGGCGCGCAACCACCGGCTTTGTCTGGTATCCGGCAGCGGATCCGGCGGACACGGTTCTTGCCCTTGGAAACGCGGTCTGGGAACCGATCCGCGTGGCACCTGACGCAGATCCGGTTCCCGGTTCATACCCGCTTGTCGTCCTGTCGCACGGTATGTTCGGAAATGCCCGCAATCAGGCGTGGCTGGCCGAAGGGCTGGTTGCCGCAGGCTTTATCGTTGCCGCCACCGATCATCCGGGCACCTCGACCTTTCAGCGCGACCAGGATCAGCGGCGGGAACTGTGGGAACGGCCGCGCGATGTCAGCCGCGTGATTGACACCGTTCTGGATGACCCGGGAATCGGCCCTTCTGTTGATGCAAGCCGCATCTATATGGCAGGCCATTCCCTGGGCGGGTTTACGGCCATGCTGCTGGCCGGGGCGCGGTTTGATCCGGGGCGGACCGATGCCTTCTGCACAAGCCATCCGGATGACCGTGTCTGTACCATCTTCAATGACTGGGGCGTTGCCAAAACCCCAGAGGATCGGGTGGCAATGTCCGGCGATCTGTCCGACCCCCGCATCCGTGCCTTTGCTGTTTTCGACCTTGGCGGCACGCAAAGCCTTTCTCTGGAAAGTCTGGGCGCAATCGCCCGCCCCGTGCTGGTCTATGGCGCGCCAGTCGCTATCGAGGGCCTCGATCTGGACGTGGAGTCCCGCGCCCTGGTTGCGGCATTGCCCGCGTCTTTGGCCATCTATCATGAACCGGCGACGATGGCCCACTTCGATTTTCTGGGCGTCTGCACCGAACGGGCCATTGAAATCCTGCAACAGGAAGAACCCGATGACGTCTATGTCTGCGAAGACGGTCGGGAAGACCGCAGGGCGGAACACCGGCAGATCATCGCCGAAGTGACGGACTTTTTCCAGGCCAACTGACGGCACAATTCCGGCGGCGCACAATGTGCCTTCAGACAGGGCAACGAAAAACCCCCGGGCCAAGGCACGGGGGTTGATCGGATGGCGGGTTGCCCCGCCCTTCGCCTTGCGGCGACAGAGTTCAGAAAAGGCTCAGAGGCCGCCTTCCCGCTGCAATTTCTTGCGCGCGAGCTTGCGCGCACGGCGCACGGCTTCGGCTTTCTCGCGGGCTTTCTTGACCGAGGGTTTCTCGAAATGCTGCTTGAGCTTCATTTCCCGAAACACACCCTCGCGCTGGAGCTTTTTCTTCAGGGCCCGAAGGGCCTGATCGACATTGTTGTCGCGAACGCTGACCTGCATGTGGTTGTCACCACCTTCCTAAGTTAGAGTTGCACGAATTGTGCAGGCGGACCGAGCGATAGCAAAAGCGGGGGGGCTTGTCCACCGCTGCCGGTTTGCCTCTGGCGTGCAAACGCTATACTTCTGACGACGACACAGGAGTGCAGGACATGACCACCGAAACGGACGACACCGTACTGGCCGCAAAGACCGCCGTGCTGGACGCAGCCCTGGCGCATGTGCCGTTCGATGGGTGGTCGGACACCACCCTGCGGGCCGCGATTGCGGCATCGGGGGTAGAACCCGGCCTGGCACGGGCGCTGTTCCCGCGCGGAGCGGTTGATCTGGCGCTGGCCTTTCACCGGCGCGGCGATGACGCGATGGTGGCAAAGCTGAAGGCGACAGACCTTGTGGCCATGCGCTACCGTGACCGGGTGGCGGCTGCGATCCGCCTTCGGCTGGAGTCGGTGACTGACAAGGAAGTGGTGCGGCGCGGTGCCACGCTGTTCGCGCTGCCCACCCATGCGGCGGACGGGGCCAAGGCGATCTGGGGCACGGCAGACGCGATCTGGGACGCGCTGGGGGACACATCACGCGATGTGAACTGGTATACCAAGCGGGCCACCCTGTCTGCGGTCTATGCCGCAACCGTGCTGTTCTGGCTGGGCGATGACAGCATCGGGCATCAGGCCACCTGGGAGTTTCTGGACAGGCGGATTGACGATGTCATGCGGATCGAAAAGGCGAAGGCTGGCCTGCGCAACAACCCGCTGTCGAAGGCGCTGCTGGCGGGGCCGCTGAAACTGATGGAAGCGGTCAAGGCCCCCACCGTGCCGGATGACCTTCCCGGCAAGTTCCGGTTCTGAGAGGTTCCATGGCCCTGTCCCATACGATGCGCGCCGTGGCAATTTCCGAACCCGGCGGGCCGGAGGTCCTGACGCCGGTGATCCTGCCCGTGCCGGTTCCCGGCCACGGCCAGATCGTGATCCGCGTGGCCTATGCGGGCGTCAACCGCCCGGATGCGCTGCAGCGGGCCGGGGCCTATGCGCCGCCTGCCAATGCCTCGCCCCTGCCGGGGCTGGAGGCGGCGGGCGTGGTGGTGGAGGTGGGGCCGGGCGTTGCGCGCTGGCAGATCGGCGACAGGGTCTGCGCGCTGCTGCCGGGCGGCGGCTATGCCGAATATGCGGTCACGAATGCCGCCCATGCCCTGCCTGTTCCTGCGGGGATGGACCTGAAGGCGGCGGCCTGCCTGCCCGAAACCTGCTTCACCGTCTGGTCGAACATGGTGCTGCGCGGCGGGCTGCGGGCGGGCGAGCGGTTTCTGGTGCATGGCGGATCCTCCGGCATCGGCACCACCGCAATCCAGATTGCCGCCGCCCTGGGCGCGCGGGTCTTTGCCACCGCCGGGTCGGATGACAAATGCGCAGCCTGTCTGGCGCTGGGGGCAGAGCGCGCAATCAACTACCGGACCCAGGATTTCGTCGACACCCTGCGCGCCGAAGGGGGCGCGAACCTGATCCTGGACATGGTCGGCGGGACTTACCTGCCGCGCAATGTCAAGGCGCTGGCCGATGACGGGCGGCTGGTGCAGATCGCCTTTCTGAGCGGGGCGAAGGTGGAACTGAACTTTGCCGAGGTGATGATGCGGCGGCTGACCATCACCGGCAGCACCCTGCGCCCGCAGTCTGATCTGGCAAAAGCGGGCTATGCCGCCGAACTGGAACAGCACGTCTGGCCGATGATCGCGGACGGCAAGCTGCGGGTGGTGCTGGATTCGGAATACGTTCTGGAAGACGCGGCAGAGGCGCACCGCCGCATGGAAAGCTCCGGCCATATCGGGAAGATCGTGCTGCGGGTCGCTCAGGCGGGTGCAGACAACGTGCCGGCCGCATGGGCGGCCTGAACGGAAGGCGGGCAACCTTTCCGCCTGCGTGCCCCGCGTGTTGCGGCCGGGGCCATCGCCCAAGCCCTGCGGTGCGCGTGCGGCGCGTCCGCCCGCGCCACGCCCCCGGCCGGCGCTGGCCTGCCGTTGTGCCTGGACCTGGCGGTCTGCGGGGCACCGTCCCGCGCGGGCGGGGGAAGCGCCGTGCGTTTCCTGGCCCGCCTCGGGGGCACAGGGCCAGGCGCAAGACCAACAGTCCCCCGCATGTGCCAAGGATCACCGCCGCAACCGGTTCGCCCCGCCGAAGGCAGGACCCGCCGCAACCGTCGCCCTGCCAGCCCGAACCCGCAGTCCCTGCGCCCTGACGTCAGCTTTCCCTGGTCTCGGCAAACAGCCCGGCCAGCCCGCGGGAGACAAGGTTGGTCGTCGTGGGGCGGGGCAGGGCGCGGAAGGGCAAGGGGCGGCACACATCCATGGCCGCCACGCCGACGCGGGCGGTCAGCGCACCATTGACCACGCCTTCGCCAAAGCGGCGCGAAATGCGCGACAGGATGCCACCGCCCGCGACCGAATGGATCATGTCATCGCCCACCGCCAGCGCGCCTGTGGCCGCCAGATGGGTGAAGACGCCGCGCATCAGCCGCAGTGACCCCAGCGTGCCCGAACGCCCGCCATAGATCGCGGCAATCCGCCGGATCATCCGCAGATTGGCGTAAAGGGCTGTGGCCACATCGGCCAGTGCCAGGGGCACCAGGGCGGTGACGGTGGCCACCTGCCGTGCGGCCGCTTCCACCTCGCGCCGGGCGGATTGATCCAGCGGGGCCATCAGTTCCGCCTCGGCCAGCGACAGAAGACCATCGGCATCGAACACCTCGGCGCCGCGCGCCGTCAGCCGCGCCCGCGCCGGGGCGAATTCGGGGCGGCCGCTGTAGAGCGACACCAGCCCTGCGACCACGCTGCGCGCCTCTTGGATATCCGCCGTTGATGCGGCCTCGACGGCGCGCAGGCGCAGCGTATCGATGCGCGCCATGCGGGCAAACCCCGCCAGTTCGCGCAGCGCCAGCGCCAGCACCATCACCACCGCCAGACCCACCAGCACAAGGGCCACCGTGCCCAGCAGGCTGTCGCGCGTCAGCAGACCGGTCACAAAATCCCAGGCCGCGACCGACAGCACAAAGGAAAACAGCGCCCCGAACACCCACAGCGCGGCCCGCGTCAGTGCCGATCCGGGCGGCGGGGGCAGACGGGCCGGCACCTCGGGGCGGTCCGGATCGGGGACAGGGGGGACGCTGGCAGGGGTGGGCGCGTCCGGATCCTCGTCACGTTCGATCAGCAGGGGCTTCAGCGGCGGGGCATCGGTCACAGCCGGTCTCCGATCAGGAATTCCGCAGCGCGGTCCAGCCGGATGTGGGGCGGCCCGTCGCCGGGGGCAAGCGTCATGCGGGCGGGGGCGAAGGACATCACCTGATAATCGGCATCCAGCCAGCGTTCGGCCCCTTCGCGCGCCGGGGCCATCAGGCGGGCGGGGTCGGCGGGCAATTCGCCCGCATACATCGTGGCCATCTTGCCGGTGCTTTGCAGCCGCCCGCGCACGGCGGGAACCGTCCGGCCGTTGCGGATCACCTCTTCCTCGACGGTGGCCCGGATCGAGGCGATGGCCATGCCGGCGGTTTGCGCCCCGGCGAAATCGGCACGGTCGCGGGCATCGCGCAGCATGGCGTCGATGATCGCGGTCAGGCGCGGATGCTGGGTGTGGTGCAGATGATCGGCCTTGGTGGCGGCAAACAGCACCTTTTCCACCCTTTGCCCGGTGAAGATCGAGGTCAGGAACGCGCTCCGGCCCGGTTTGAAGGCCAGCAGAACCTCGGCCATCGTGCGGCGCAGGTCCTCCACCGCCTGGGGACCGGCGTGAATGGCGCTGAGCGCATCGACCAGCACCACCTGGCGGTCGATGCGCGAGAAATGATCGCGGAAAAAGGGGCGAACCACCCCGCGCCGGTAGGCATCATAGCGGCGGTCCATCTCGCGCCAGAGCGAGCCGCGCGGCGATGCCGCAGGCATCGGCAAAGGCGCGAAGGTCAGGGCGGGGGACCCGGCCAGATCGCCCGGCATCAGGAAGCGGCCCGGCGTGCAATCGGAAAAGCCCGCCTCGCGCGCCGCCTGAAGATAGGCGGTGAAGGCGGCCGCCAGCGATTGCGCGCGCCCCTCGTCCAGCGTCAGGCTGCCATCCTCGGCCCTGGCCTGGGCCATATAGGCCGCAGCCTGTGGGCGTCTGGCAATGCGCGACAGCGTGTCGTCGGACCAGTCGGCATAGGATTTCTCCATCAGCGCCAGGTCCATCAGCCATTCGCCGGGGTAATCGACGATGTCCAGATGCACGGTGCGCGGCCCGCCCAGGCTGGCAAAAAGGCCGACAGGCTGCACCCGGAACGACAGGCGCAGTTCCGCCACGCTGCGGGTTGAGGCGGGCCAGCGCGGGGCATCGCCGCCCAGCGCCGCCAGATGCGACTCCACATCAAAGCGCGCGACGGTGTCATGCGGCTGCGGCTGCATCCAGACCGCCGAAATCCGCCCCTCGGCGGCGGCGGCAAGCTGTGGCATCCGGCCCCGGTCCATCAGGTTGGCCACCAGCCCGGTGATGAACACGGTCTTGCCTGACCGCGACAGACCCGTGACCCCAAGCCGGATCACAGGTTCGAAGAAGGCACCCGACAGGCTGGCGAAGGCCCCTTCGACGCCGCGCGTCAGCCCGTCCGTGATCGATCCCAGCACATCCTGCCCCCTGTTGCCTGCCGGGGAACATAGGCAGGGACGGGGGCAAAGGACAGGGGCAAGCCCCGGTTGCCAGCGCGCGGGGCATCGGCTACCCCGGCAGGATGCCCAGATTCGCGCTGAAGATCGATTATGATGGCGGCCCGTTTTCGGGCTGGCAGAGGCAGGCGAATGCGCCATCGGTGCAATCGGCCATCGAGGCGGCGCTGGCCCGTCTGGACCCCGCCGCACCGCAGATCACCGGGGCCGGGCGCACCGATGCAGGTGTGCATGCCACGGGCCACGTCGCCCATGCGGACCTTGCGCGCGACTGGGACCCGTTCCGCCTGGCCGAGGCGCTGAACGCCCATCTGCGCCCGGCCCCGATTGCCATTCTGGCCGCAGCACGGGTTGCGGATGACTTTCACGCGCGCTTTTCGGCGATGGAGCGGCGCTATCTGTACCGCCTGGTCCAGCGCCGCGCGCCGCTGACGCAGGACCGGGGGCGGGTCTGGCAGGTGCTTAACCCGCTGGATATCGGTGCGATGCGCGCCGGTGCGGCGCATCTGCCGGGCAAGCAGGATTTCACCACCTTCCGGTCGGCCTGCTGCCAGGCGGCCTCGGCGGTGAAGACGCTGGACGAGGTGCGGATCGAGATGGCGGCCGTTCCCGGAGGGTGGGAATTCCGCTTTCACCTGCGCGCCCGCAGCTTTCTGCACAATCAGGTCCGCTCCATCGTGGGCACGCTGGAACGGGTCGGGGCCGGCGCCTGGAGCCCGGGGGATGTCGCCCGCGCCCTGGCCGCGCGCGACCGCGCCGCCTGCGGCCCGGTCTGCCCGCCGCAGGGGCTGTATCTGGTGGGGGTAAGCTATCCTGAAGACCCGTTTCCGGGGGCCTGACCGCAGCAGGGGGGCTGTCTGCCCCCCTCTTGGCCTGCGGCCAATTCACCCCCCGAGGATACTTCCGAACAGAAGATGCAGGGTTGCGTCGGTGCAGGGTTGCGGTTGCGCGCCGCAAGACCCTGGCACAGGTTTGGGGGCGGAGAAGACCGTTGGCGGAAGGACACGGTCCGGTTCAGCCCGCCGGCCGGGCGGCGCGCGCGCAGGCCGGGCGGCTGTTGGCCGATGCCCGGTTCGGGGCACCGGCCTTCACTGACCCGGACAGGGGCGCAGCGGGGATCGGTCGCATCGCCGTCAGGCTGTTGCCTTTCGCAGCGGGCGTTGGAACCTGGCAAAGACCCGCTCGCCGGGCCTGAGGTGAGAAGGGTACGCGGGCAGGAAAAGCACCTGCGGCCCGGATTGCCTGATGGCTGGCTGGTGCCCTGCGGAAGCCGCGAATGTCCGGGATGACGATGCCGTCCGGGCGCAGGGCGAGGACATGCTTCAAGCCCTTCTGCCTGCGCTTTGCCGCCGGCAAAGTGCCGGGGTTGCATGGCATTCTGTCACGCAGGCTTTTCCGGCGCAGACATGTGCGAAGCCCGATGCCCGGTCCCCCGGCGGCCTGATCGGTGTGAACGCGAAAACCGTGCCTGCGCCAGCCATGGCGAAGTCCCGTCAGACCGATCATTCGCCTTTCACCGGGTTGGGGCACGTCCGGAAACGTACGCGGTTCGCGACCGCGCCGACAGGAGCCGACGAGACTCAATCCCAACGATGACAGGGCGACACAGCGCGGCATCCGGCGACAGAACGACTCGGCGTGGGCGCAGGCTGCGACCGGCTGTATCCGGCCCTCACTCCAGTTCCTTGCCCTCTGGCCATTGCATCCGGGTTTCCAGCGTGACCTGTCTGGTTTGCCCGGCGGGCAGATCGAACCGCCATTCCAGCACGCCACGCTGCCGGTTGAGGTTTTCGGTCGTGGCGGGGGGCGTGGCGGTGAAGCTGATCTTCAGATCATCCTGTTCCGAAAATGGCACCCGGTCCTGCAGCCGCACCGGCCAGTCGCGCCCTGTCAGGTTGTTCAGGTCGATCTGCACCAGTTCATTGGACTGGTTGCTGACAGGGCGCGAAGATCGTCGATGGTTTGGTCGCCATGCGGCGTTTGGGCGATGCCGCGCAGGGCGGCAATCTGTTCCTGTGCCGCCTTTGCCTTCAGCCGGATCGCTTCCGCTGCCGCTGCACTTTCGCGCACGGCCGCGTCCAGCCGGTCCACCTCTGCCTGTGCTGCCTGAACGGCGGCGCCGGGCTGTCGCTCCAGGGATGCAGGCAGATCCTGCGCGGCGCTGATCGCCACGATGGCAACGCCGTCCGGGGCGTTAATCCGCAAAGACGCAAAAAAGGATTCGGCGTCGAAAAACCCCGATTGCGTCGGAAGATCAGGGATGATCACCTCCGAAACCCCGGGCGGCAGGGTCAGATCGACCTTTCGCGTCACCATGGCCCCGTTGCCGTAAACCGTAACACTCGTGATCTTTGCGTCCGCCGTCAGCGTCTGCGCAAAGGCCGGCAGGGCGAAGAGGCAGGCAGCGGCGGCAAGGCGCAGGGTCGGGGTCATGGCGCGGGTACCTTCCAAGGGCATCATCCGCGCGACGATGGCAAATGGGGCGAGGTGCCGGAAGACCGACGAAAGCATAAGAGGCGGCACAGGCTGTGGTCCCTGTGCCGCCCCCGCCCTTGCCGCCCTCACCGGGCGGCGGTGCGGGCCCCGTGTGTCAGGCCTTCTTCAAACACCGGTTGCCCAGCACTTCGGCGATCTGTACCGCGTTCAGCGCTGCACCCTTGCGCAGGTTGTCGGAGACGCACCACAGCGAGATGCCGTTGTCGATGGTGCTGTCCTGGCGGATGCGGCTGACGTAAGTTGCGTATTCGCCGACGCATTCGATGGGCGTGATGTAGCCGCCGGGTTCGCGCTTGTCGACCACCAGCACGCCGGGTGCCTCGCGCAGGATATCGCGCGCCTCGTGTTCGTCCAGAAAGTCCTCGAACTCGATGTTGATCGATTCCGAGTGGCCGACGAAGACCGGCACGCGCACACAGGTGGCGGTGACCTTGATGGACTTGTCGAGAATCTTCTTGGTCTCGGCCACCATCTTCCATTCTTCCTGGGTCGAGCCATCGTCAAGGAAGCTGCCGATCTGCGGGATCACGTTGAAGGCGATCTGGCGCTGGAATTTCTTCGGGGCCACCTCCTGACCGTGGACATAGATACCCTTGGTCTGGTCCCACAGCTCGTCAATGCCCTCTTTGCCCGCACCCGACACCGACTGGAGGGTGGTCACCACCACCCGCCTGATCCGGGCGCGGTCATGCAGGGGCTTGAGCGCCACCACCATCTGCGCGGTGGAGCAGTTGGGGTTGGCGATGATCATCTTGTTCTTGTAGCCATGGATCGCGTCCGCGTTCACTTCCGGCACGATCAGCGGGATCGCGGGGTCATAACGGTAAAGCGACGAGTTATCGATCACCACGCAGCCCGCCGCAGCGGCGCGGGGCGCGTAGATCTTGGTCGCCTCGGACCCGACGGCAAACAGCGCAATGTCCCAGCCGGTGAAATCGAAAGTGTCCAGGTCCTTGGTCTTGACGGTCTTGTCGCCAAAGCTGATCTCGGTGCCCAGCGACTTGCGCGAGGCAAGCGGCGCGATTTCATCCACCGGAAACTCGCGCTCGGCGAGGATGTTCAGCATTTCGCGGCCCACGTTGCCCGTGGCGCCCGCGACGACGACCCTGTAGCCCATCGGGATACTCCTTGACTTCGGACAGCGCCCCTTAGCGCAAGGGGCGGCGCGGGGAAAGTGCAAACGCCGCAGGGGCCGGCGTCAGTCCAGGCGGTCGCGGCTGAAGGCATAGATCAGCGTGCCGGCCAGCAGGACCCCGGCAAAGGCCAGGAACAGCGCGTCATAGGGGGCATCCGGGGTAGAGGCGGGAACGGCAGCGTAAAGCGCGCCGGTGGCCATCTGCATTACCCCCACCGCGCCAACCCCGAACAGGTTCAACAGCGTCACCCCCCGCCCCATCAGATGCGGCGGCAGGAAGGCGCGGCCATGGGCGATGACCATGGGAAAGGACGCGCCGAAAAAGCCAAGCCCCGCCAGCAGCGCGACACTGCCCCAGCCGCCGGACAGCGGCAGCAGTGCCATACCCAACAGGCAGGCGGCGGCGGCAAGGTTGCCGCCCAGGACCACGCCCTTGCGGGTGCCAAAAAGCCGGTCCAGCGGGCCATAGGCGAAGTTGCCCGCCACCATCGCCAGCCCCATCAGCAGCGTGACCTGACCGATGCGCGCGGTATCGGCCCCGAAGACATCGCGGTACCACGGCCCCACCCACAGCCCCCTGATCCCGGCGGCGGGGGCATAACAGACCGCCATCATGATCAGGATCGGCCACAGCGCGCGCAGCCGCAGCAGATCCAGCAGCGATCCCCTGATGGCAGGCAGACGCGGCGGGTCGCGGACCAGCACAAGGCAGGCCAGCGCGGTGGCCAGGGTGAGGACGGCAATCGCGCCCACGGTGCCCCGCCAGCCGAAACTGTCCGCCGCCCAGGCCAGCGGCAGGGCCGAGGCGATGTTGCCGAAGCTGCCGAAGCCGATCATGGCACCGGCCAGCGTGCCAAAAAGCGCGGGCGGGTAGGTCCGGGCAAGAATGAAATACCCGGCCATCAGCACCGGAGAGCAGCCGATGCCGATCAGCACCATCGCCAGCTTTACCGTCCCCGGCCCCGTGGCGGCCGCGAACAGACCGGCCCCCGCCGCGCCGACGGCCAGCAGCAGGGCGGTGGTCAGGCGCGGCCCCGCCCGGTCCAGCGCGCTGCCCACCGGAATCTGCATCAGTGAAAACGCCAGGAACCACAGGCCCGAGGCCGCCGCCAGGTCTTCCGGCGTGGCCCCGATATCGGCGGTCAGCAGCGGCGACAGGACGGCCAGGAAGGCCCGGTAGAACTGGCTGAGCACATAGGCGAAGACCAGACAGACAAGGGCGGCGCGCATGGCTGCTCAGTCCGCCGGGCCTGTGCGCCATGCACCGCGCCGGCCGCGCCGCCGTATCTGATGTGTGTCAGAGGTCATGTTGTTCCTTCCGGCTGTGCAGGCTAAGGCGGGCGGGCGGGACCGGCGCGTCCGTTTGCGACGCCTATGCGGCAGAGGGCACCATCTGGCGTTCGCGGATCGGCAGGTGGACGATGGCCGAAAACAGGCCAACCCCGATGCCCACCCACCAGACCAGATTGTAATTGCCGGTGATGTCATACATGCGCCCGCCCAGCCAGACACCCAGAAAGGCCCCCACCTGATGGCTGAAGAACACAAAGCCATAAAGCGTGCCCATATGGCGCACCCCGTAGATATGGGCGACCAGACCGCTGGTCAGCGGCACGGTGGCCAGCCACAGCACACCCATGACCAGCGAAAAGACAATCACGCTGGCAGGGGTCATCGGCAGCAGGATGAACAGCGTCGCCGCAAGCGTCCGCCCGGCATAGATGCCCGCCAGCAGGTATTTCCTGGTATAGCGCTTTCCCAGCCAGCCCGAGGCCAGCGACCCGAAGATATTGGCAAGCCCGATCAAGGAAATCGCAATGGCCCCCAGCGCCGAGGTGGTGGTGATGCCAAGCGCCGCCAGCGGGCCGGTCGGGCTGATGGCACCGCAGACTTCGGTGACGAAGGCCGGAAAATGCGCGGTGATGAAGCCAAGCTGATAGCCGCAGGAAAAGAAGCCGACAAAGATCAGCGTGTAGGACGGGTCGCGGAACGCGCGGCGCAGCACCGTGCCAAGGCTGTCCTCCAGCTCATGCCTTGTGGCGCGCCCGGGCGCGCTCAGCAGCGGAAGGAACAGCATCGCCGAAAGGATCACGGCCGCAAAGATCACGAAAACCGTCTGCCAGGGGTAGACCTGCATCAGAAGTTCCGCCGCCGGTGCCCCGATGACCTGCCCGGCCGATCCGGCCGCCGTCGCAACACCCAGCGCCACCGAGCGGTTCTCGGGTGATGCGGCGCGGCCCACCACCGCCAGAATGACGCCAAAGCCGGTTCCGGCAATGCCGAAGCCGATCAGGATGTTCAGAACCTGATGCGCGCCGGGCGTGACCGCAAGGCTGGACAGCACAAGGCCCGTTGCATAGAACAGCGCGCCCAGGATGATGGTGCGACGGTCGCCAAAGCGTTCGGCCAGCGCGCCGAACACCGGCTGGCCGATGCCCCAGGCCAGGTTCTGAATCGCAATCGCCATGGAAAAATCGGCGCGCGGCCAGCCGAATTCGGCGGCAATCGGGATCTGGAACATCCCGAAGCTGGCGCGGATGGCAAAGGACAGCATCAGAATGCAGCAGCCGCCGATCAGGATGGGCGTCATCAGGGGGGCTTTTGTCATGCAGGCGTCCTTGGGTTTGGCAGGTGCCGGGGCACGGACCCTGCTGCGGTCGGGGCGGGCCGTCAAGACAGGATGGCGATGCAGGCCCGCGCCACCGGTGACCGCAGGTCGGGGCGCGGCGGGCTTTCCCTGCCGGGTATCGCAGGCTAAGCAGGAACACAGGATGCGTGCCACCTTGACCGAGATCTACGAAGCCCGCGTCGCCGGCGGCACCCTGCGGGCCGATCCGGCCCAGCATGCCGTGTTGCCGGGGCTGGAGGAGATCCGCCTTTGGCTGGAAGATCAGGCAGGCCGGCCAAAGGGCGGGTTGCGCGGCCTGTTCAGAAAGCCGCCCGCACCGCCGAAGGGTCTGTATCTGTGGGGCGGTGTCGGGCGCGGCAAATCCATGCTGATGGACCTGTTCTTTGGCGCGGTGGACACCGGGGCAAAACGGCGCGTGCATTTTCACGCCTTCATGCAGGAGATTCACCACGGCATGCACGAGGCGCGCAAGCGCCATGTCGACGATGCCCTTGCCCCCCTGGCCGAGGCTGTGGCGGCCGGGGTGCGGCTGCTGGCCCTGGACGAAATGCAGATCACCGACATCACCGATGCGATGATCGTGGGGCGGCTGTTCGGGATGCTGACGGCGGACGGGGTGGTGATTGTCACCACATCGAACCGCCCGCCCGAAGACCTGTACAAGGACGGGCTGAACCGCGCGTCCTTCCTGCCCTTCATCGCGCTGCTGCACGACCGGATGGAGGTGCGCGAACTGATCAGCCCGACGGATTACCGCCAGCACCGGCTGGAAGGGGCGCAGGTCTATTTCACCCCGGCAGGGCACAAGTCGGCGGCGGCCATCGCGGCCATCTGGAACGATCTGACCGGCGGCGCGCAGCCCGTGCCGCTGCTGCTGCCGGTCAACGGGCGCAAGGTGGAGGTTCCGGGTTTTGCAAACGGCGTCGGGCGGGCCAGCTTCTGGGACCTGTGCGCGCGCCCGCTGGGCCCGGCGGACTTTCTGGCGATTGCGGGGGCGGTCAGGGTGCTGATCCTGGAAGACGTGCCGCAGCTGTCATCCGCCAATTACAACGAGGCGAAACGCTTTGTCACGCTGATCGACGCGCTTTACGAGGCGAAGGTGCGGCTGATCTGTTCGGCGGCAGAGCTGCCCGAGCGGCTGTATATCGAAGGGGCGGGGTCGTTCGAATTCGCCCGCACCGCCAGCCGCCTGCGCGAGATGCAGGCGGCGGATTGGGGGATAAGCCCGTAAAGCTGTCAAGCAGGGTGACGCGCGGGGTACGCAGGGACGCATCCTGGATGAAGGGGAAGAGGAGTCTTCATTCCGCTCGCGGATGACGCTCGCGCCGTCTTGCCTGATTTGACACGCGTCAAATCAGGCCGCGCCTGCCTGCCCCCGGCAGGCGCGTTCGCGCCCGCCCAGGCAGGCGCGGCCTGATTTATCAGCCGTATTCCAGGACCGACCCCCCTTGCCCTGCGGCTTGCGCCTTCGGGCAACGGACCGGGCCACGCTCCACAGGAGCGTGACCTTATCGGTCCGGGCGCGGTATTCGATGGCCGAACCCTGGTTCGACCGACCCCTCAATCACCGCAAGCCGCTTTTGCGCGCCTTTCCGGGTTAGCCGCTGCCTTGAACAAAAGGCAACTGCGCCCCATGTGCAACACATTGCCCAAGGATGGAGACCCGCCATGACAAGCCCGAAACTGAAGATCGCCATCGGCGTGATCCTGGCCCTGGTCATGGCGCTGCCGCTGGTCGGCTGATCAGGCGGCCTTGGCCGCCAGAATCTCGCGCACCATCGGGATGACCCGGCTTCCGTACAGGCGGATGCTTTCCATCATCTGCGCCTGCGGCATGGCCCCGTTGGAGTATTTCAGATCAAAGCGGCCCAGACCCAGCGCGCTGACGGTGGCCGCAACCTTGCGCGCCACCGTTTCGGGTGATCCCACATAAAGCGAGCCTTGCGCAACCTCGCGCCGGAAGGCCTCGCGCGTGGTGGGCGGCCAGCCGCGTTCGCCGCCGATGCGGTCATGCATCTTGCGGTAATGCGGCCAGAGCTGGTTCTGCGCCAGCTCATCCGTGGCGGCGATGTGGCCGGGGGAATGCACCCCCAGGGGGCGGACGGGCCGTTCCATCTGCCGCGCCGCGCGCTGATACAGGTCCACATAAGGAAGGAAGCGGCGCGGATCGCCGCCGATGATCGCCAGCATCATCGGCAGGTCATGCTGCACCGCGCGCACCACCGAGTCCGGGCTGCCGCCGACCCCGATGGAAACAGCCATCCCTTCGGGTGCAAGCGTGGGAAACACACGCTGATTGACCAGCGGCGCACGGGTTTGCCCGGACCATGTCACGACGGGATCGCGGACGAGGTGCGTGAACAGGTCCAGCTTTTCTTCGAACAGACGTTCGTAATCCTTCAGCTCGAACCCGAACAGCGGGAAGCTTTCGGTAAAGGACCCGCGCCCGAGGATGACTTCGGCCCGGCCACCGGAAATGGCGTTCAGGGTCGAGAACCGCTGGAACACCCGCACCGGATCGTCCGAAGACAGCACGGTGACCGCAGAGCCAAGGCGGATGCGGCCGGTCCGGGCGGCGATGGCGGCCAGAACCACCTCTGGCGCAGAGACGGCGAAATCATCGCGGTGATGTTCGCCGACCCCCAGAAAATCAATGCCCAGACTGTCGGCCAGCGTGCCCTGATCGACCAGATCGCGCAGCACCTGATCGTGGGGCAGAAGCCTGCCGTCTTCGCCAAGGGTCACATCGCCAAAGGTATCAAGGCCAAGGGAAAGCGTCATTTCGGTGCCTCATCATCGGGGATCGGGGCAAAGGTAATGCCGCAGGGGTGCCGCCGCAACATCCGGCACTGTGCGCGGGCGGCGGGCGGCTGTGCGCAAACCGGTCAGGGCCGCAGCGGCGTGCGGCCCTGATCCCCCAGCACCCAGACATCGCGGCCTTCAATGACGATGGCGGTCAGCGGGCCACCATAGCCTGCGCTGCTGTCAATGTTCACCCGGTTGCCATAGTGTCTTGGCGCGTCCAGTGCGGTATGCCCATGCACCACCAAGGCACCATGATCGCGCGGGTCATCAAGGAAATCCTTTCTGATCCACACAAGATCGGTTTCGGTCTGCTCTGCCAGACCGACGCCGGGGCGGATGCCCGCGTGAACGAACAGCACCTCGCCCCGGTGATGACTGCCCGGCAGCCCTTCCAGAAAGCTGCGGTGCAGGGCGGGCACGGCCGCCACCGCCTCGGCCCAGACCGGGGCCAGCGGGCGGTCTGCAGGGGCGCGCACGCCGTAAGAGGCCAGCGTCGCCGCCCCGCCGATGCGGGGGTTCAGGTAACTCAGGTCCAGCCGCAGGCCGGGATCGTGCCAGTCGATGGCGCTGAGGTAGCCTGCGAACATCCGGTCATGGTTGCCCTTCAGCGCGACCCAGGGCCGACCCTGTGCGATGCCCGACCGCAAGTATTCCACCACGCCCCGGCTGTCCGGCCCGCGATCCACCAGATCACCGACATGGACGACGGGTGCGACTGTATCGCCCGTTGCGATGCGGTCGCGCGCAATCCGGTCATGCGCCTGCTGCAACAGCGCAAGTTGGCCGTGGATATCGCCGATGGCATAGGTGCGCATGTGTCCATTCCCCTGATGCGGCCTGTTTACCGGGCGGCGCGGCAAGGTGACAGGGGGCGGCGCGGGCACCCCGCACGCCGATTGCCCGCCCGTGCAGAAGGTGCCCATCGCCTGACGGCCTGGGGCGGCACCGCATTCTGGCCCAGCGTCAGCGGCCAGGGTGCGGGAAAGAAGTTGGCTCTCATGGGACGGCGCCGCGGGCGCCGTCCCCCTTCCCTTACGCCACATCAAACTCCAGCGGTTTGACCTGCTGGAACAGGCCCGTCGCCTCCAGCGTGTCCACCACCTTCCGGTCCAGCGGCTGGTCCAGATACAGGATCGCGATGGCATCCTTACCCACACCCGACCGGCCAAGGGTGAAGTTGGCGATGTTCACCCCGTTCTGGCCCATGGTCGTGCCGAGCGTGCCGATGATACCCGGCACGTCATTGTTGGTGGTATACAGCATATGGCGGCCGACCTCGGCGTCGATGTTGATGCCCTTGATCTGGATGAAGCGCGGCTTGCCATCGGAAAAGCAGGTACCCGCGACGGATCGTTCGCGTTTGTCGGTCACGACCGTCAGCTTGATATAGGCATCAAAAACCCCGGTCTTTTCCTGCCGGGTGGTGGAAATCTGGATGCCGCGCTCGCGGGCCAGCACCGGGGCCGACACCATGTTCACCGCCGGATTGGTGGCCTGCATGATGCCCGCGATGGTGGCGCAGTTCAGCGCGGCCAGGTTCATGGTGCCCACCGAGCCGTCATAGAGCACGTTGATCGCCTTGACCGGTTCATCCGTCATCTGGCCGACAAAGGCCCCCAGATGCCCCGCCAGCTTGACCCAGGGCCCCATGACGGCGGCCTCTTCCGCCGTAACCGACGGCATGTTCAGCGCGTTCTGCACCGCCCCGGTCAGCAGGTAATCGGCCATCTGTTCGGCCACCTGCTGCGCCACATTCTCCTGCGCCTCGGTGGTGGCGGCCCCAAGGTGGGGCGTGACCACCACATTGGGCAGGTTGAACAGCGGCGAGGCCGTGGCGGGTTCTTCGGCAAAGACATCAAAGGCAGCCCCGGCAACATGGCCAGAGCTCAGCGCGGCGGCCAGAGCCACCTCATCCACCAGCCCGCCCCGGGCGCAGTTGATGATGCGCACCCCGGGCTTGCAGCGGGCAATCGCCCCGGCGGACAGGATGTTGCGGGTCTTGTCGGTCAGCGGCACATGCAGGGTGATGAAATCGGCGCGCGCCAGCAGATCATCCAGCTCCACCTTGGTCACGCCCAGTTGCCTGGCGCGGTCTTCGCCCAGGAAGGGATCATAGGCCAGGACCTTCATCTTCAGGCCCAGCGCGCGGTCGCAGACAATGCCGCCGATATTGCCCGCGCCGATGACGCCCAGCGTCTTGTTGAACACCTCCACCCCCATGAAGCGGGACTTTTCCCATTTGCCGGCATGGGTCGATGCGTTCGCCTCGGGGATCTGGCGGGCAACGGCGAACATCATCGCAATGGCATGTTCGGCGGTGGTGATCGAATTGCCGAAGGGTGTGTTCATCACGATCACCCCCTGCTTCGAGGCTGCCGGGATATCGACATTGTCCACGCCGATCCCGGCGCGGCCGACAACCCGCAGGTGGGTGGCCTGTGCCAGCAGCTTTTCGGTGACCTTGGTGGCAGAGCGGATCGCAAGGCCGTCGTACCGCCCGATGGCGGCGGCAAGCGCATCCTTGTCCTTGCCGAGTTTCGGCAGGTAATCCACATCAATTCCGCGGTCGCGGAATATCTGTACGGCAGTTTCGGAAAGTTCGTCGGAAACGAGGACCTTGGGGGCCATATCGGGCTCCATGTGTTCGGGATGTATCCGGGATGGTGCCTGCGGGGCAGGCACCGCTTTGGTGTCATGCCGCCTTGGCAAGCCCGGCAATCTCGGTGTGAAAGGCCCAGTCGATCCAGGGCATCAGCGCCGCCACGTCAGACTGTTCCACGGTCGAGCCGCACCAGATGCGCAGGCCCGGCGGGGCATCGCGGTGGGCACCGAGGTCAAAGGCGGCCCCTGCCTTTTCCAGACGCTTTGCCACCGCCCTGGCAAAGGCCGCGCCATCGGGGATGCGCGGGTCGGTGAAGCGCAGGCAGACCGAGGTGGTAGAGGCTGTTGCAGGGTCAACCGCAAGGTTTTCGATCCACGGCCGGGCCGCCACGAATTCATCCACGGTCGCGGCATTCGCGCTGGCGCGGCTGATCAGCGCGGGCAGCCCGCCGATGGACTGCGCCCAGCGCAGGGCAACCAGGTAATCCTCGACCGCCAGCATTGACGGGGTGTTGATCGTCTCGCCTTCAAACAGCCCTTCGGTGATCTTGCCGCCCCTGGTCAGGCGGAACAGCTTGGGCAGCGGCCAGGCGGGGGTATGGGTTTCCAGCCGCTCCACCGCGCGGGGCGACAGGATCAGCATGCCATGCGCGCCTTCGCCGCCCAGCACCTTCTGCCAGGAAAAGGTGGTGACATCAAGCTTGTCCCAGGGCAGGTCCATTGCAAAGGCCGCACTGGTGGCATCGCAGATCGTCAGGCCGGCGCGGCCAGCGGGAATGGCGTTGCCATCCGGCAGGCGCACGCCGCTGGTGGTGCCGTTCCAGGTAAAGACCACGTCGCGGCCGAAATCGACGGACCCGAAATCCACGATCCCGCCGTAGGGGGCCCTGCGCACGGTGGCCTCAAGTTTCAGCTGCTTCACCGCATCCGTCACCCAGCCTTCGCCGAAGCTTTCCCAGGCCAGCATTTCCACCGGGCGCGCGCCCAGCAGCGACCACATCGCCATTTCCACAGCCCCGGTATCGGATGCGGGCACGATGGCGATGCGGTAACCGGCAGGCACGCCCAGGATGCTGCGGGTCAGGTCGATGGCCTGCTTCAGCTTCGCCTTGCCGACAGCGGCCCGGTGCGACCGGCCAAGCGGCGCATCTGCCAGAAGATCAAGGGAAAAGCCGGGAACCTTGGCACAGGGGCCAGAGGAAAAGCGCGGATTTGCCGGGCGCACAGCCGGGGCCTGAAGATCAGACATGGTATCCTTCCAGATAAATGCCCCCCGTTGGGGAGGGGTGTCCCACCGCCGGGAATAGGGGCCGCCCCCTTCCGGCACAAGGGGGTTTCTTGCCCTGAAGCGCCGTTTCATACAGAAAAGACTCCGACCCGTTCCATGATCGGAAACATCCATGTTCACCGCGACCCTGCTGACAGACCCGGCCACCCCCGCGCTTGAGCGCGCCACGGTCGAAGCGCTGCGCAATGCCTGGGGCGGCGGCGATGCGCGCTGGCTGGACCCGGGCGTTGCGGCGGAATTTCCGCTGGATGCCGTGCCGGGAAACCTGTGGGATGTCTGGGAAGGGTTGCAGGCCCTGGGCATTGACCTGGCGGTGCAGCCGGCGGCGGGGCGCCGCAAGCGGCTGCTGCTGGCGGACATGGATTCGACCATGATCCGGCAGGAATGCATCGATGAGCTGGCAGCGGTGGCAGGCGTGGGGCCGCAGGTCGCCGCGATCACGGCGCGGGCGATGGAAGGCAAGCTGGACTTCGAAGCGGCGCTGCGCGAGCGCGCGGGGCTGCTGGCCGGCCTTGCGGAATCGGCGATTGCCGAGGTGCTGGACACAAGGATCAGCTTCACGCCCGGCGGGCGGACGCTGGTGGCAACGATGAAGGCGCAGGGCGGTCATGCCGTGCTTGTGTCCGGCGGGTTCACGGCCTTTGCCGGACCCGTGGCGGCGGCGCTGGGGTTTGACGAAAGCCGGGCCAATGTGCTGCATATCCGCGACGGGAAGCTGACCGGTACGGTGGCGGACCCGATCCTGGGCCGGGCCGCCAAGGTGCAGGCGCTGGAAGAGGTCGCGGCCCGGCTGGGGATTGGCGAAGATCAGGTTCTGGCAGTGGGCGACGGGGCCAATGACCTCGGCATGCTGGCCCGCGCCGGCGCGGGGGTGGCCCTGCACGCAAAGCCTGCGGTTGCGGCGGAATCTGCGCTGCGGGTGAACCACGGCGATCTGACGGCACTGCTGTTCCTGCAGGGCTACGCGCGGGCAGAGTTTGTGGCGTGACCGTCGCAGCGGGGGTTGCACACCCCCCCCGCATCCCCCCTGTAACAGCGGTGCGAATGTGAAACAGACCGCAGCCGGGCGCGCCCGGCCGGATCGGTCCCTGTCTGTTTGCGTCCATCGCAGCGGGCACCGGCAGGGCGGACCGGATGCGGTTCCGACCGGCGAGGCAGGCAGGCTTGCCCCCTGGCGGGGTGGTGAAAACGCAGGTCGCACGCCTGCCGGACGGGAAAATCACGCTGATCCACCGGAAAGGCGGCTGGCAGTTGCGGGCGCATAAGGACCCGTCCTGCAAGCGCAAAGAAAGGCCGGCACCCGGCCCGGCGGGGGCCAGGCACCCGCCGGGGGCTGTGCCCCCCCTGCTGCCCTGAGTCCCGCGTAACGATGTGGCAGGGGCGATGGCCCCGGACAGAGAGAGCGGGCATCCCGGAGAACGCCCCTCCGGGCGGGACCAGGAAACGCATCGCGTTTCCCCGCCCGCGCGGCACGGTGCCCTGTAGATCGGTCGGTCCAGGCACCACGAAAGGCCAGCGCCTGACCCGGCGGGCGGGAAGCGCCCGCCGGTGGCGGGTCGGGCGCTGGCCGGGGGCTGTGGCCCCCGGCTGGTCCTGATCCCAGCGCAGTGCTGTGGCAGGGGC
>JADCEL010000053.1 GCA_020250125.1 Rhodobacter sp. | reverse complement strand
CGTTGTCTGATCCTCCTCACCTTCGGCTGGGGCAAAACCATTGGCGGCATGGCCCAAACCGTCTATCGCGGCGTCGAACGGGTGCGGTCCCGCTTCATACCAACGATGGCCGCCAACAACCTCGCCCGGCTGCCAAGGCTGATGCCCGCATGACACGACGAACACATGACGCAGGCGCATGCCCTTCAACCAAACCGGCCAAATAAGCAGAGCCATCGTTGCTGTCGCAGGGAAACCGTCCCGGCTCGCCGACTATTTCAGCGGCCTGTTAGGTAACTCCTGCATCATGCGATGCAGGAACTGCACGAACAGCTCTCGCGCGGCATAGCCAAGGTCGCTCATTCCGTGGCTTACGCGGGTTGCAGCAATGCCTGTTTTACCCGCATTACCTTGGGTGTTCGCCGCTTCTCCATAAGGCGGATTGATCAGCACGAGGATCGGCTTCGCGCCCTTCTTGCCCTCGCGCGCATCGGCAATCGCCTGTTGCAGCGCGGGCGGAACCTTGCCCGAAAGCGAATAGTCGATCCCGCCAAAATCCGTCACATCATCATTCAAATAATCATACTGAAAAATCTCGGCCCCCGCAAAGGCGGGGTTGCTGCGCATGATCGTCACATCTTCCTGATCCAGCGTGGACATGAAGACATTGCGCAGGTTGCTGTGCTTGGCCTCCAGGTTGCCAACGCCCGCGCACATGTCCCACACGATATACTTCTGCTGCCAGTCCGCCCCCAGTGTGGCGGCCAACTGATCATAGGCTTTGTCAACGATGTGCAGCGGGGTATAGAACGCGCCCTTGAACTTTTGCTCGTCCAGCGGCAGCAGGCTGTCGCGCCGTTCCAGCAGATAGTGCCGGTGTTTCTGTTCGGGCGGGCGGTGGTAGATGTTCCAGAAATTGCGATAGCCGCGCGCGCTGGCAAGTTCGTATTGGTCGGCCCCCATGATGAAAACCGGCTTGTCACCGCTGAACAGCAGGCGGGCGGGCAGGTTGCGCATCGCCTCATTGCGCCCGTCATGCATGATGTCGGCAAAGAACAGAACGGCGTAATCCGCCTCGCGTTTCACTCCCAGTTCAACGCCGACCATCGCCACCCATTTGTCGAACACCTGTCGCAGGTTGTCGGGCGTGATCGGGGTGCGGATGATCCGGCCTTCGCGCACCGCGTCTTTGGCGGCCTTGATGAACTCTGCCTCGTACCCGTCGATCTGATACAGGACGAAATGGGTTTCGATGGTCGGGGCGATCTGGGCAGCCAGCGCCTTGTCCGCCGCAGAGCCGGATTTGGGCCAGACGATAGACTTGTCATCGAGCAGCGGCATGGCGTGCTCGGTCGCCATCAGCGCCGCCTTCTGGCGGTCGACAACGCACAGAAAGCCGGGGATCGCCTCGCCCCGCTTGCGCGCGGCACGAACGTAAACCAGCAATTGCGCGAACATCAGCAGCGGCGGGGTGAGGGTTTCCTTGGCCTCGAACCAGATTTCGGGGGTCTGGATGTCGATCAGCCCCTTGTTCACACCTTTGAGGCCAAGCGCCTTGATATAGGCGTCCTTGACGTCTTCCTCGGTTCTGGCGCGGGTAAGTTCTGCGTGCAGGCTCATGCGATCAGTTCCCCATGAAGGGCGGTTTCCTTCGGCGCGTGGGCCTTGCCAGAGCGGATCATGTCCGCCCAGGCGTCCAGTATGGCAAAGTGACCGGCGGGAAGGGGGGCGGGTTTGAGGTGCCGTGCCAGGGTCTTGCGGTTGAAAAGGATCATGCGGCCCCTGACCGGACTTGCGTTTGCCGCCCTATCCATCGGCGCGAATGGCGGTTTTCGCAAGATGCTTGTGGATAGCCGGGCTGCGGGCTGCGGGCCGCAAAGCGACCGGAAGGTTGTGTGATCCGGGTCTTCAATCCGGTATCAGGCGGCGGATGCGGGTTGATCGGGTCAGCAGACGGTGCGGCCCCGGATGGCCTGACATCCGGCGCGGCATTGCCGGACGGCAGGGAAGGACGGCGTGGTGTTTCGCGGCACAGGAAGGTGCGGCAGCTGCGGGGCCCGGCGGGGCACCGCAGCTGAAACACCCGTTCCACCGCGTCCGGCACGTCATCCACCAGCCCGCCCCTGCGCGCCTCTGGCCCTGAAAAGCGCAGGATGCGGCCGGTGCGGCTGATTTCGCGGCAGATGGTCAGGCCCTGTTTCGGGTGCAGCCGGCGGCGGGGGCGAAGCGGGTGCCGGACGGGGCTTTGGCCCCTGACCGGCGGGTGAAAAGCGCCCCCGCAGGACCGGGGCGATGGCCCCGGCCAGACCGCGCGGGGCGCGCAGGCGGAAGCCCTTCCTGCCTTCCGGCCGGCGGTCCATGCGGCTGGCACGTTGTCAGCCGCCTGCTACAGACGGATGACGTAGTCTTTCAGCGTCGTTTCCACCACATCCCAGATGCCGCTGAAACCCGGCCGGATCACGATGCTGTCGCCGGTGCGCAGGGTGACCGGGGCCTTTCCGTCTTCGGTCAGCACCGACAGGCCAGACAGGATGTGGCAGTATTCCCATTCGCTGTAGCTGACGCGCCATGCGCCGGGCGTGGATTGCCACAGACCGCAATACAGACCGTCACGGTCTTCGAGCGGCCAGGCCGTATGCACCGGATCCCCGCGCAGGACGCGGGCCGGGTCGGGGCGGCTGGTTTCGGGCACAAGCCCGTCGCGGGTCAGTCGGGCGAAATGCGTCATCTGGGCAGCCTCCGGCGCTTTGGTTCTGCCAAGCTTATCCCGGCGCGGCGCGCCGGGCGAGGGGCCGTCGCATTCGGAGTGGCCATTCCCGCGAGTCGCGGCTATTGCTGACCCCGGCCCACCGCTTACGGAGACCGGGACATGAGCGCAAACGCCCCTTCCTCGCGCCGCATCTCGCCGCCCGATATCCTGGCGCGCAAGGGTGGTGCGCCCATCGTCTGCCTGACGGCCTATACCACCCCGATTGCGCGGATTGCCGATCCGCACTGCGACATCCTTCTGGTGGGCGACAGTCTGGGCATGGTGGTGCATGGGCTGTCATCGACGCTGGGCGTCACCCTTGAGATGATGATCCTGCATGGCCGCGCGGTGCAGCGCGGATCGTCGCATGCCCTTATCGTCATCGACCTGCCGTTCGGCAGTTACGAGGAAGGCCCCGAACAGGCCTTCCGCAGCGCCGCACGGGTCATGCAGGAAACCGGGGCCGGGGCGGTCAAGCTGGAAGGCGGCCGGCATATGGCCGAAACCATCGCCTTTCTGGTGGCCCGCGGCATTCCGGTGATGGCGCATGTGGGCCTGACACCCCAGGCGGTGAACGTGTTCGGCGGCTACAAGGTGCAGGGCCGGGCCGCAGATGCCGCGCGGGTCCGTGCCGATGCCCGCAGCGCCGCAACGGCGGGGGCGTTTTCCGTGGTGCTGGAAAAGGTGCCCGAACGGCTGGCGCGCGAGATCAGCGAAGACATCGCCATTCCCACCATCGGCATCGGCGCTTCTGCCGCCTGTGACGGGCAGGTTCTGGTGATCGATGACATGCTGGGGCTTTTTGCCGGATTTCATCCGAAGTTCGTCAGGCGCTATGCCGAGTTGGGCCAATTGACGGATGCGGCGGTGGCGGCCTATGCCGAAGACGTCCGCGCCCGGCGCTTTCCGGGGCCGGAGCATGTCTTTGCGGATGACGGGCCGGGGTGACAGGCGTGATCCCGATCCTGCGGACGGTGGCAGAGCTGCGCGCCCGCGTGGGCGGCTGGAAACGTGCGGGTGCCACCTTGGGTGTTGTCCCCACGATGGGTGCCCTGCATGACGGCCATCTCAGCCTGGTGCGGGCGGCGCAGCGCGACTGCGACCGGGTGATTGTGACGATCTTTGTGAACCCCAGACAGTTCGACAGCCCCGATGATCTGGCCGGATATCCGCGCACCGAAGCGGCGGATGCCGCCCTGCTGGCACCGCTGGGCGTGGATGCGGTGTTCGCGCCGGGCGCGGATCAGGTCTATCCAAAGGGATTTGCGACCTGTGTCCGGGTGACAGGCATCCCCGAACGGCTGGAGGGGTTGCACCGCCCCGGCCATTTCGACGGCGTGGTCACCGTGGTTGCCAAACTGTTCGGCATGACGCGAGCCGAGCGTGCCTATTTCGGCGAGAAGGACTGGCAGCAACTGCAGGTCGTGCGGCGCATGGTGGCGGACCTCGATATCCCCATCGAGGTGGTGGCCTGCCCCACCATCCGCGAGGCGGATGGTCTGGCCCGGTCGTCGCGCAACACGCGGCTTACGGCCGAGGCCAGGGTGGCAGCCGCAGCCCTGCCCCGCGAAATGGCCGGGGCGGCGCGCGCGATGCGGGCGGGCATGCCGGTGCCCCAGGCGCTGGCCGCTGCCACGGCCGCCGTGCTGGCCGCAGGCTTTGACCGGGTCGATTATCTGGAGCTTTGCGATGCGCAGACCCTGCTGTGGACCGACCGGCTTGACAGCCCCGCCCGCCTTCTGGCCGCCGCCTGGGTGGGCGGCGTGCGCCTGATCGACAACATCGCGGTCTGAGGGCGACTCCTGTGCGGACCTTCCCCGGGGGCTGTCCGCCGCCTCTTGGCCTGCGGCCAGTTCACCCGCAAGGATATCTGCGGACAGAAGACGGATTGCAGCGCATTGCGCACCTGCGGTTTCATGTCCTGCGCCCATGAAGACGTTGTCGCATTCCTTTTCCTTGAAGCGCTCGCAGACCTGGCCGACCGCCTTCCGCATCTGGCCGCAGGTCCGGGCAGCGGTCTTTCCGGTCAGAGCCGTGAGCCTGGCGAACATGGGGCATGACCGGAACCGTCAAAAATCCGTCGTACTCTGATGCAAGACAGTATGCACAGGAGGGTCCCATGCCGCATGAAGACTTGTTGTCGCTATCCCGCGAAATCGATGCGCTGATTGCAGGTGTCGCAGATGACGCGTCCGCGATGGTTGCATCCTGGCGACCCTGGCTTGACGGGTCGGACTATGCCGGAAGTGCCGCGAACCTGGCGCAGTATCTGGCGCTGCGCCACCGCGATCTGCGCGATCTGCAGGCCCGCCTCATGGCAGCGGGACTGTCGTCGCTTGGCCGGTCGGAAAGCCGGGTGATGCCGACCCTGACGGCGATCCAACGCGTGCTGATGCTTGCTTGCGGGCACCAGCCGCCAGCGCTTCCGCCCGGGACAGAAGAATTCTTCGCCGGGCAACGCCTCATTGTCGCCCGCGCCAATGCTGTTCTGGGAACAAACGGAGCGGAAAGCCCCGTGCGCCTGATGGTGACGCTGCCGTCCGGCGCGGCGGAGGATGCGGAACTTGCATTGCATCTGGCGAACCTTGGGGTCGAGGCTGTCCGCATCAATTGCGCGCATGATGATACCGCCGCGTGGTCTGCCATGGTCAGGCACGTCCGGGCCGCCGGGACGGCAACCGGGCGCAGGATGCGCGTCGTTATGGACCTGCCTGGGCCAAAGATCCGGACAGGCAAACTGCGCGGCAACAGGGAAACCCAGCGTCTGCATGTCGGCGATCATCTTGCCATCCTGCGCGGAAACCGGCGTTCGAAGGTCCCGCACGATCTTCCCGCCATCGAGTGCGAACTGGATGCAGCGCTTGACGCGACCCGCGTCGATCACCGTGTCCACATTGACGACGGCAAGCTTTCGACACGGGTTGCGGCTGTCGAACCCTGGGGCGTTCTGCTCAGGATCGAGGCTGGCCCCGACGAAAAAGGCTACAGGTTGAAGCCTGAAAAGGGCATCAACTTTCCCGACGCCGAGTTGGCCATCCCCGCCCTGACCGACGACGACCGGGCGATCCTGCCCTTCGTCGCGCAACATGCCGACGCGGTCGATTTTTCCTTCGTCCAGACAGCGCAGGATGTGGCCGATCTTCAGTCGGCGCTGGCAGAGGTGCGGCCCGATGACTGGCGGGACCTTGGCCTGATCCTGAAGATCGAGACCCGGCTTGCGCTGAAGAACCTTCCCTCTCTGATCGTTGCGGCAGCGGCCGTTCAGCCGACTGCGGTGATGATCGCCCGCGGCGATCTGGCGGTCGAGGTGGGTTTTGCCCGCGTTGCAGAGATGCAGGAAGAGATCCTGTGGCTCTGCGAAGCCGCACAGATTCCGGTTGTCTGGGCAACCCAAGTGATGGAAAGCTATCTGAAGACCGGCGTACCCACACGCGGGGAGATGACGGATGCCGCAATGGCGGGACGGGCGGAGTGCGTGATGCTGAACAAGGGGCCGTTCCTGCTGGACGGCATCCGGATGCTGGACGGCTTGCACCTGCGAATGGGCGAACATCTTTCAAAGAAGGTTCATCTCTTGCGGCCACTGCGGGCCTGGTAGCCGATCCGGCTGCGGCCGTTCGGGCAAGCCCGGACCGAAGCAGGCCCGGACTGTGGCACGCCCGAACGGCAGAGTGCGCGGCAGGCCGCTCCGGGACGCCGGAAGATGTATACTCATTGCATATGCATTCGGTTGAATCGCCAGAGCCGTTCCCGGCCAGCCTGAATCCATGGGATTCCCATCGGGCTTGATTTCCGGTGCAGACTGACTGCCGTGAAGGGGGCCGGCATCGATGGGCAAGACCCTGTTCCACTGACATGCGCGGGCGGTTTGTGGCCGCTCTGGATGCGGGCATTCCGGCCGGTGCGGCTGGTCGCCGGATGCGCATCTTGCCCGCAAGAGAGAACGTCCTGCCTTCAGGTCCGTCAGCCCATGAGGTTGGCCCTTTTCCGGCACCCTGTCAGGGGCATCTGCGGCCCGGCCGGGGGTGCCCTTTGCCTGCCGGGCGCTTGCACCCCGGCATCGGGCAGATTACCTCAGCCTCCTGTGCACAAGGAGCACCCGATGACCCCTTCGCTGGAATCCCTGACCGAAGCGCTTTTGTCCGCCGCCCGCCGTGCGGGGGCCGATGCCGCCGATGCGCTGGCGATCGAGGGCACCTCGCTGTCCATCGACATCCGCGCGGGCGCGCTGGAGCAGGCGGAACGGTCGGAAAGCATCGAATTGGGTCTGCGGGTTCTCCTGGGCCGCAGGCAGGCCTGTGTTTCGGTTTCCGACATGTCGCAGGCGACGATTGACGCGGTCGCGGAACGCGCCGTGGCCATGGCGCGCGAAGCGCCGGAAGACCCGTGGATCGGGCTGGCCGAGGCGGATCAACTGGCCCGCACCTGGGATGTCGCTACGCTGGAACTGGCGGATCACAGCCCCGAGCCGGGGGCGCAGGCGCTGGAACAGGATGCGCGGCGCGCCGAGGCCGCCGCAATGGCGATGACAGGGATCACGCAGGTCGAAGCTTCGGCCGGATATGGTGCCCGGCGGATGCATATGGCGGCCAGCAACGGGTTTTCGGGCGGCTACGGGCGTACGTCGCGGTCGTTCTCGGCGGTGGCCTTCACCGGCGAGGGGACCGGGATGGAGCGGGACTGGGCCGCCGAAAGCCGCACCTTCCAAAGCGACCTGCCGGCCCCGGAAGAGGCCGGGCGTCTGGCGGCAGAGCGCGCGCTGGCCCGGCTGGGCGCGCGCAAACCCAGGACCGGCGCCTGTCCGGTGCTGTTTGATGAACGCGTTGCCGCCTCGCTGATCGGGCATCTTCTGTCGGCGGCGAACGGGTCTGCGATTGCGCGCGGCTCCAGCTGGGCGCGCAACCTGCTGGGCAAACAGGTTCTGCCCGAAACGCTGTCGGTGACCGAAGACCCGCTGCGCCCGCGCATCGGGGCATCGCGCCCCTTTGATGCCGAAGGGCTTGCCACGTTCCGGCGCGCCATTGTCGACCGGGGCATCCTGCCGGGATGGACGCTGGACCTGGCAACGGCGCGCAAGCTGGGCATGGCCAGCACCGCCAGCGCGTCGCGCGGCACGCAAGGGCCGCCGTCACCCGGCACGTCGAACATCGACCTGACAGCGGGCAGCGCCAGCCGCGACGATCTGATCCGCGACATGGGCACGGGGCTGCTGATCACCGCGCTGATCGGCAGTTCGATCAACGCCACAACGGGGGATTATTCGCGCGGTGCGTCCGGCTTCTGGGTGGAGAACGGGCAGATCACCCATGCCGTGAACGAGGTGACGGTGGCGGGCAACCTGCGCGACATGCTGCTGCGGATCACACCGGCAAATGACGCGCGGGCGCATCTGTCCACCCGTGTGCCCAGCCTGCTGGTCGAAGGGTTGACCCTTGCCGGCGCATGACCTTGCCCTGCTGACCGAAGCCGCACTGAAAGCGGGCGACATTGCGCTGCGCTACTGGAAACAGGGTGCCAAATCCTGGGACAAGGGCGGCGGGCACGGGCCGGTGACCGAGGCCGACCTCGATGTGAACGAGATGCTGGCCGACCGGCTGCTGGCGGCCCGGCCCGGCTATGGCTGGCTGTCGGAAGAAACCGAAGACGGCGCGGCCCGGCTGGCGGCAGAGCGGGTGTTCATCATCGATCCCATCGACGGGACGCGCGCTTTCATGGCCGGGGAAAACACCTTTGCCCATTCGCTGGCCGTGGCCGAGCGGGGCCGGGTGACGGCGGCGGTGGTCTATCTGCCCGCGCTCGACCGGCTGTATACGGCCTGCGATCATGGCCCCGCCCTGTGCGACGGGGCCGCGATTGCGGCCAGCGCGCGGGCGGGGGCCGAAGGCGCGACACTGCTGGCCACGCAGTCCAGCATGGCCCCGGCGCTGTGGCCGGGCGGCGTGCCGCAGGTCAGGCGCAGCTTTCGCGCTTCGCTGGCCTATCGGCTGTGCCTTGTGGCCGAAGGGCGGTTCGACGGCATGGTCACGCTGCGCGACGCCTGGGAATGGGACATCGCGGCAGGGGCGCTGATCGCGGAACGGGCGGGGGCGATGGTGACGGACCGGGCGGGCGCGCAGATCCGGTTCAACGCGGCCCATCCGCAGGCAGCGGGCGTGGTGGTGGCGGCACCGGGGGTGCATGGGGCGCTGATGGGGGGGCTGGTGCAGAAGTGGGAGCGGCCCGCGTGAGGGAGGGTGGTTTGCATTCGGCGGTGATCTTGGCGACGGCTGAATTGCGGGCGACCGACAGCACTGCGACTTCTCAATATCAACGTTTCAGGTTTTCTTCGCCTGCAAGAGAAAGCTCATGGGAATCTGGGCGTCACGGCCTTCGTATATGTCGTACTCAGGTTCGCGGATCGAATGCCCGAATTCCTTCAACGATGACAACGCCAGTCCGGCAGCGATGCAGGACGTAACGATTTGCCCCATGGAATGGATAAACCAGTAACCGGTTTCGCCCTGGCCGTGATCAACCCCATCGTAGGAAATCAAACCCTCTTCCTTGAGAGGGTCTTTTCTGAAGTAACTGAAGGCAGGTTCATGAGGCGTGTTGCTGTCGGGGTCGAACACTTCCATGAAGGGATGGGTTTCATAAATCACCAACCACCCACCGGGATGCAGAAGCCGCGCGATCACGCGGAAAAAACCGTCAAGGTCGGGCATCCAGTTCAGAACGCCAATCGTGATCAACGCCAGATCAAAGGTGCCGACATCTTCCTTCAGGTCGTAGATGTCGGCCTCGACCAGACGCGGCTGCAGACCAGCCGCCTGCGCAAGACTCCTTGCCTGTTCAAGAAACGCCCCCGATTGATCTATTCCAAGCGACGGCTGGAGACCAAGAGACGCAAGGGACAACAACTCCCGGGCGTTGTTGCATCCGATCTGGACAGCCGTTTTACCTTCAAGTCCCAGGGCCAGGATCGCTTCTGTCAGGTCCCGGTCCAGCACGGAGAACCCCGGTTGGGCAGCTTTCTCAAGTAAGGCGTCCCACTCTTCGCCGCGACCATGAAGCGCGGCAGACGCGTTCCACGCCGCCTTGTTTGCCGCCGTGTAAACCGCGAGCAAGCTTGTCATCGACTCGCACTTTCCGCACCTGACCGGACCATCTCTTGTCCAAAAGACAGGGTCACGGGCTGCTGGTCAAGCGCTGATCCGGTCCCATAGCAGCGAACAGAGATGTTCTGGGTCGACGCCAAACAGCCGAAGAAAACTTCGGGCGGCACCGGCTCTTGGGATGTCGTGGCGGCGGATCACCTTGCTGCTCTTGCCCCGAAATCGACCACGATGGTACCAGGGCTTGCGCCACCGCGTGCCTTCCTGCGAGTTTATCCCCAAGGCACCGACGCGGCTGTTTCGGCGGCACAAAGCGCTTGCCGGTGTCGGACGGGTCTGCCGGGCGGGGGTCGGATTTCTTGCCGAAAGCGGGTTTGTCGTGGGATTTGCGGCCTGCGGCCTTGCTGACCGCTGGTTTGCCACCAGTTTTGGCGGTGGTCTTGCAGGCGGGGGCAGTGATGGCCGACTGTGCGGATGCGCCGCCGCAGGTCAACGCGGCCCATCCGCAGGCAGGGGGCGTGGTGGTGGCGGCACCGGGGCTGCATGGGGCGCTGATGGGGGGGCTTGTGCATAAGTGGGAGCGGCCCGCGTGAGGCGGGGGAATGGCAAGCGGCCGGGCTGAAGACAGTTCTGCGCCCCAGGCCGTTGTTTGCCTCGCGCAGGGTGTACCTTCTTTGCGGGATGTGTGAGCCGCCTTTTGGTGGACATTTGCCCGTCCCGGATCGTCAGATCGCCCCCCGGCACGCCGCCCTTTTCATGGCAGGACCTGCGCTGAAGCACAGTTGGCGCGGGGTGCGGACATGCTGATCCGACCTCACAGGCAGGCGGCGATCAGGCCATTCTCCGCCATGGGTCCAAGGACAATGGCAAGGGGCCGGGGTGCGTTTGGCGATGGAGGCAAGCACCGGGGCCGGGACGGTACTTGCGGCTGTTGTGGCCGCAGGTGCAGAGAACGGCGAACAGGGCATTGCCCATCCTGCCTGTCCGCCTTTGTCACAGCCCGTCGCCTGTTCGGCATAGCCCGGCAGTCTCAACAACCGCCACGACACGCCGCCTTCCCGCCGCGTCATCCCCGGTTTCCCGCAAGGCACGCCTCGCAACGGTCGCATCCTCCGCCTGACCTTGACGTTGCCAGCGCCGGTTTCCAGCGCGGCCCAACCAAAATGTAAGTGTTGTTAACATTTACATTGACACAGGTGCCCCGCGATGCTTACCGTGCGGGTGGAGGTCGGCTTTGCCGTTCCATGGATTAAGGGGGGAAAAAACAATGTCGGGATTCCGCAAGCTGCTTCGTTGGTTTCATATCCTTGGCGGACTTTACCTCGGGACCTTCCTGTTCTCGCCCTTGATTGAAGATCCGTCCGCTTTGCTTGCAGCCCGGATCGTGTCTGTCGGCTTGCTGTTGTCGGGGGTCAGCATGTGGCAATGGCCGCGCATGACCCGCGCGCTTCGCGGACTGCAGGGCCAGTGATGGCCGACGCATCCGGCAGACGACGCCGTGCTTTTGTCACCGGGGCCTCGTCCGGTCTGGGTGCCGGGATTTGCCTTGAACTCGCCCGGCGCGGCTGGGATGTGATTGGCGTGTCGCGACGCGGGATCGTGCCGCAGGGTGAAGCACCCGTGCCGGGGCGGATGGAAGGCCGGACGCTTGATGTGACGGACCTGGCATCGGTTGAGGCCATGATTGCACAGCTTGACGGCGCGGGCGGCATCGACCTTTATGTCCTGAACGCGGGGGCCAATATTCCGGCAATGGTCGAAGACCTGCCCATGGCGGACACGCGGGCGATCATGGAAACCAATTTCTGGGGGGTGGTCAATGTTGCGCGCACCGCCTTGCCGGGGCTTCGCGCGCGAGGGGGCGGAACCATTTGCGTTGTCGGCTCGCTGGCCGGGAAGATCACGCCTCCCGGCGAGGCGATTTATGGCGCAAGCAAGCATGCCCTTGAAGGGTGGTGCGAAGGCCTTCTGCACGAAGTCGGCCGCTTCAACATCCGCGTCAGGCTTATGGCACCAGAGTTCATCGCGACGCAGCTGGTGTCGCGGCTTCCTGTGCCGGGCGAAACCTCTGCCTATGGTGATCTCAGCGCCAGGCTGGTCAAGACATGGCATGAGCATGCCCGCAAGGGCATGAAGCCGGACGTGGCGGCACGCGCGATGGTCAACGCCATGGAACGGCGCGGCGGCCGATGGCGCGTGCCGGTCGGAATGGGCGCAATCTGGCTTCCGCGCTTGCGTTTTCTGCTTGGTGACCGCCTTTTCCTGGCGATCACCCGTCGTTTGTTCGGCATGTAGGCGCATCGCCGTCACGCCTGCCGATCCCCGACCGTGACGGGCGGTGCGGCCCCCTGACAGGCGTGCCCGGTACCACGTGCCCCCCCGGCCTTTGGCAAGCGCCCCGCCCGGCGGACTGCCCCCGTGCTTCCGGCGGCGCGGCAGAACACCGGCACCCGGTGCGGGCACCCGCTGACCCTGACGGCCAAAACAGGGGTCCCGCCCGGTTCGCAGCACAGACCACCTGCGGCCATGACCGCAAGGCGGCCCGCCAGACCCGCGGCGGGCGATGCCGCGCTCAGAACCAGTGCCTTGCAGCCGTGGATTGATTGCGGCCTTTGGCACCCCCCGGTTTCCGGCGGCGCTGATCTGAACCGGGTCAGCACGCCGGATGAAGGTTTTGTTTCGGTTCGGGTGTGGGGCGCGATGAAGCTGGCGATGGCGGCTTCGGGGGCATTCACGGATCGGAAGACGCCCTGTCTCACCCGCCTGCGGATGAGCCTGGCGCAGATGAGAAGGATCAGGGCACGGTCCGGGGGGCCGTTCTGGCGCAGCCGGTGCAGACGGAACAGAAGATCGATCCGCATTTTGGGGGCGACGGTGGTGTTCCGCGCGAAGCGGGGGGACGGATTGAAGGTCCTGCTGTGGGCCGGTGCCGGGACGGTGCTGACCAACACGGTGCCGGAACCAGGCGGCTTCGCCTGGCCAAAGGTTCAGGACGGGGTACTGCGGCTGTCACGGGCGCAGCTTGAAGGCTTGGACAGGCGGCGGGTGAAGGCACCACCGGTGCCGCCCCCTGCTGCGGCGGGATGACAGGACGCTGCGACGCCCTTTCGGCCGGGCGACCGGGAAGAGTGCGCTTCCGGTGGTGACCGCCTGTGCCGCCGATGCCCGGCCTTGGGACCATCGCCCGCATCACCGCCAAGGCGGTGCGCGGCGCGAAGACCGTCCGCCGCGCCCGACACTGCCTCTTCTCCCCGCATTTCTCCGCTGCGGCTTTCGCCAGGGCCATCCGCGCCCACCGGGCCATCGGGAACCCCCTGCACCGGGTGCGCGACGTCACCTTCGGCGAAGACGCGCCCGCAACCGAAAAGACCATGGGCCTGAATACCGTGCAATCTTCCGGAAACCTGTCCTCAACATCCCCGGAGCCGCGCAGCCCGAAATCCCCATCCGACAAATGCGCAAGCGCGCGGGATGGCCCGATGCCGTCGCAAGACCAGTCTTCGGCCAGATGTGAGAGTCCTGAAATGCCACCTGCGCCCCCTTGCCACATCCCCCCCCGACCGCTAAACAGCCCGCCGACGGAGAGGTGGCCGAGTGGTCGAAGGCGCACGCCTGGAAAGTGTGTAGGCGGGGAACCGTCTCGAGGGTTCGAATCCCTCTCTCTCCGCCAGACATCATTGATATCTCAGCATAATTACCCGTTCTTTGGTTTATACCCACCTAAGAACCCACCATCTTCAAAATGCTTGGACGCCTTCCAAGGGTCGCGCGGGTGCGCGTATCGGTTGACTGTTGACTTCCCGGCCAAAAAATCGACGACGGGGCCGGGGGGCTCTGTTGCACAAATCGGCTGACGGCCGGACTCCCCCTTTCCCGGACAGACTTATCCTTCGGCTTCAGTGACAGGGATGCCGGGCGCGGTGGAGCCGTTGAGGATGGCGACACGGACCTGGAACGCTGCGACCTGACGGTCGAAGTCGCGCGCCATGAGGCGCTGGCCCGGCAGTTTCACACAGTGCATCTTGGTTTCGACGCGGCTCCGGCGGTGGCAGCCGCT
>JADCEL010000052.1 GCA_020250125.1 Rhodobacter sp. | reverse complement strand
GGGAAGCGCCCGCCGTGGGCGGGTCGGGCGCTGGCCGGGGGCTTTGGCCCCCGGCCGGTCCTGATCCCGGCGCAGCGTCGTGGCAGGGGCGATGGCCCCTGCCATTGAAAGGTGAGGGTGCTTTCGCCCCTCCGGGCGGGATCAGGAACCGCGACCCGCGTTTCCCCCGCCCGCGCGCAACGGAGCCCTACGGTGCCCTGTAGACCGGCAGGTTCAGGCACCACGAAATGCCAGCGCCCGACCCGGCGGGCGTGAAGCGCCCGCCGGGGGCGGGTCGGGCGCTGGCCGGGGGCGGGGGCCCCCGGCTGGCCAAGTGGCAGCGCAGCGCTGTGGCCGGGGCGGTGGCCCCGGCCAGACCGCGTGACGCGCGCAGGCGGAAGGATTTCCTGCGTTCCGTTCCGGCAGCCCATGCGGGGGGTCTTTTCGGCACCCTTTCAGGACCGGGGCCCGCAAAGCTTCCTGGTCGGCGTTGCGCCGCTGTCCAACGCGGTTTGGGACAAGATCAGGACATATGCAGATGCCCGTTTCGGACTCTCTTTGGCGGACATGGAGAAATGCCTGTCCGATGCGCCCCTGATCGGGACACCGGGCAAGACGGTTCCACGACCGGCAGCCTGCGATCCGCCGAAGGGCCGGGTCAGGCCCATCTGATTCCAGACCGGCCGATTGCCCGCGCCTCCGGGAGGTTGACCCTGCCCGCGCGGGGCGGCATGGTCTGCCCGCAACCGGGGAGGCCAGAATGAACGACCGAAACGAGCCTTCTCCCGACGATCACGGCCCCTTTGCAAGGCCGCTGTTCGAAGATCCGTCGGCCCGCGCGCTCAGCCGGGTCGGCGTTGTGGATGTCGGCTCGAACTCTGTCCGGATGGTGGTTTTTGACGGTGCGGCCCGGTCGCCCGCCTATTTCTACAACGAAAAAGTCATGTGCGGCCTTGGCCTTGGCCTGGCCGAAACCGGGCGGCTGAACCCGCGCGGGCGCGAGCGCGCGCTGGCGGCGCTGCGCCGGTTCGCGCTTCTGGCCGAGGGGATGAACATGGCGCCGCTGACCGTGGTTGCGACCGCCGCCGTGCGCGAGGCCGCCGACGGGCAGGCCTTCTGCGACGAGGTGCTGCGGGAAACCGGCCTGCGCCTGTGGGTGATCGATGGCGACGAGGAGGCGCGGCTTTCGGCGCAGGGCGTGCTGCTGGGCTGGCCAGACGCCACGGGCATCGTCTGCGACATCGGCGGATCGTCGATGGAACTGGCGCAGGTGGGGGGCGGCAAGGTGGGCGCGCGGGCCACCTCGCCCCTGGGGCCGTTCCGGCTGCAGCAGGTGCAGGGTGGCCCAAAGGCGCGGCGCCAGCATATCCACGGCATCCTGAGCGACATGAGGAAGAAATTCCCCGACAGGCATCCGCGCATCTATCTGGTGGGCGGGTCATGGCGGGTTGTCGCCCGGCTGGACATGGAACGGCGCGGCTATCCCCTGACCGTGCTGCACGAATACCGGATGCTGCCGCCGCAGATCCTGGAAACGCTGGACTGGATTGCGGTCAGCGACCTGCCGATCCTGCGGGTTCTGACCGGAACCTCGCAGGAACGGATGGAACTGGTGCCTTTGGCCTGCGAGGTGTTGCGCGGCCTGGTCGAAGTGTTTGAGCCGCGCGAGGTGGACGTCTCGGCCTACGGCATCCGCGAGGGGCTGCTTTACGAACAGATGCCAGACCGTCTGCGCGCCCGCGACCCCCTGATCGAGGCGGCGCGGATGGCCGAGGCCACCTCGGCGCGCATCCCCGGCTTTGGCAAGAAGCTGTTCGGCTTTCTGGAACCGCTGTTCAACGGTGTCCCGCCCGGGCGGATGCGGCTGATCCACGCGGCCTGCCTGCTGCATGACACCGCCTGGCGGGCGCATCCGGATTACCGGGCAGAGGTCTGTTTCGACAATGCAACGCGGGCGAACCTGGGCGGGCTGGACCATCCGGGGCGGGTGTTTCTGGGTCTGGCCCTGCTGCACCGCTACAAGAACTCGCGCGCCGGATCGCGGCTGGAGCCGCTGTTCCGCCTGCTGACCGACGAGCAGATCCGTGATGCCGAGGTGCTGGGCAAGGCCATGCGCTTTGGCGCGATGTTTGCGGTGGCTGATCCGCAGCTGGCGGGGGCGCTGAAGCCGAAGTTGAAAAAGCGGGAACTGGAGCTTGCGCTGACCCCGCTGGGCACCGGCCTGTTCGGCGAAGTGGCGCAGGCGCGGTTCAATTCGCTGGCGCAAGCGCTGAAGCTGGTGCCCACCGTCACGCCTGCGGTGACATGATGCGGCTGGACCATCTGGCACTGTCCGCCCTGACGCTGGAAGACGGTGTCGCCCATGTCGGGGCGGCCCTGGGCGTGACGCTGGCCGCCGGCGGGCAGCATCCGCACATGGCCACGCACAACCGCCTGCTCGGGCTGGGCGATGTCTATCTGGAAGTGATTGCCGCAGACCCGACGGCCAAGCGCCCGGCCTGGCCGCGCTGGTTCGATCTGGACCGGTTCAGCGGAGCGCCGCGTCTGACCAACTGGGTCGCCGCCTGCGATGATCTGGCGGCAGAACTTGCGGCGGGGCCGGAGGGCCTGGGCCTGCCCATGGCGCTGTCGCGCGGCGATCTGCGCTGGACCATGGCGGTGCCACCAACGGGCCGCCTGCCGTTCGACGATGCCTTTCCGGCGCTGATCCGCTGGGACGGTGCCGTTCACCCTGTGCAGCGTCTGCCCGATTCGGGCCTGCGTCTGCTGCGGCTGGAAATTGCCCATCCGCAGGCGGCGGCCCTGCGCAGGGCGCTGGCCGGGCGGCTGAAGGATGCGCGCGTGGTGATCGTGCAGGGGGCCGAGAAGGCGTTGCGGGCCAGCTTTTCCACCCCCGCCGGGACGCGGCGGCTGTGACTGTCCGGCAGGCGACAGGTCCGGATGCCGCAGCGGTGGCGGCAATCCGGAACCACTGCCGGGATGCTGAAAACGTGCCAGCCGCATCAGCTGCCTGATCGCAAAGCGGGAACCTCTTCTGCCTGTGCGCGCGCTTTGCGCATCCCGGCAGGGGCCATCGCCCCTGCCACAGCGCCACGCTGATCCTTGGCCAGCCGGGGGCCAAAGCCCCCGGCCAGCGCGCGCCCCGCCCGTGGCGGGCGCTTCCCGCCCGCCGGGTCGGGCGCTGGCCTGCGGTGTTCCCGGACCTGCCGGTCTACAGGGCACCGTGCCGCTAGGGCGGGGAAACGCGGTGCGTTTCCTAGTCCCGCCCTGAAGGCTGAAGTCACTTTCACCGCTTCCATGGCAGGGTCTATCGCCCCTGCCACAGCGCCACGCTGGGATCAGGACCAGCCGGGGGC
>JADCEL010000051.1 GCA_020250125.1 Rhodobacter sp. | reverse complement strand
GTCGCGCCTGCCTGGGCTGGCGCGTCTTCGCGCCTGCCAAGGGGCAGGCAGGCGCGGCCGTCGGGGCAGTGCCCCGACTTGACGCGGGTCAAATCCGGCAAGAAAAGATGGCACAGCCCTGTGCCAACTGATTCAATGATCCGTCATCATGCCCCGGGGGCTGCGACCTGCCGGGCCTTGCCTGCGGCTTTGCACACTGCGCCGTCAGGCCGGCAGCCGGGACAGGCCGCAGCGCCTGGCCCTTGCTGTCAGGGCAGGCGAGGGGGCCCTGCTGCCGGATCGCCTTTGTCCGGTCACATCACCGGACAGGACCGGACAGGACCGGAAAGACCCGGCGCGGGGTGCCGGTGCCTTGTTGCGAAAGCGGCAAGACCATGGGCACATGGCCATGCGGCGCGATCCGGGGGTCATCCCGCAGATCCCAGGGCCGCCGATAAGAAAGCCCGGAAAACCTGGGCCGGCGCGGACAGCGGGCGGTTTTTCGGCCAGGTCAGGCCGACGTCCATCGACGGAATACCTTCGATGGTCTGGCGCTGTTCGATCCGCTGACCCTCCAGCGACCAGGGCCGATAGACCATGTCGCTCAGGATGGTCACGCCCATCCCGGCGGCCACCATCGACCGTACCGCCTCGACCGAAGAGGTTGAAAAGACCACCTTCGGGGTCAGACCGTGATGGTCCCAATAGCGTCCGGCCGTTCGGCTGGCCTCATCCACCGTCAGCATGACATAAGGCTGTCCGGCGACATCCCTCAGGCTGATCCCAGGGGCCGCCAACAGCCGGTGATCCGAGGGCAGCCAAAGCCGCCGTCGCGAGCGGAACAGCGTCTCTGATTCCAGGTCGTCCGTATTGCCAAGGTTCGAGGTCAGCATGACGGCCAGGTCCAGACCCCCGTTGACCAGGGCATCTTCGATGGCGAACCTTGGCAGTTCGGAAAGCTCCAGCATGATTCCGGGATAAATGCGGCGGAACGAGGCATAGTGGCGGGCCATGAAATAGCCCGCGACCGTATAGGTCAGACCCAGCCGCAAAGACCCCGTCACCTGCGTTTCTTCGCCCAGGGGGCTGCGCGTGGCTTCTTCGACGGCGGCAATGATCGCCTTGGCCCGCGACAGGAACCGAGCACCCTGCGGGGTTACCGATACCCCTTGGCCCCCCCGCGCCAGAAGCCGCGCGCCCAAGGCAGCCTCAAGGCCTTGAATGCCGGCCGTGACGGCAGATTGCGAGATGTTCAGCTCCATCGCCGCATGGGAAACCTGCCCGGTCTCGGCGGCTGCGATGAAATAGCGCAACTGTCTGATGGTCAGCGACACGGCAGCCTCATATCTGCTTTGTCGATACCGTATCTCAGAAATTCGAATTTGCAATGATGGCAGACTCAGGCAAAACTCACCGCTATCCGGAAAACTGCAAGGGGTGCGATGCCTGTCACTGTGAACTGTGACATGGGCGAAAGCTTTGGGCTTTGGCGCATGGGGGACGACGCGGGGCTGATGCCCTTCATTGATATCGCCAATGTGGCTTGCGGGTTTCATGCCAGCGATTTTGACCACATGCGCGCCACGGTGCGGCTTGCCAAAGCGCATGGGGTAAAGGTTGGCGCGCATCCCGGCCTGCCCGATCTGCAGGGATTCGGGCGGCGCGAGATGAAGATGGGCCGCGAAGAAATGGCCAATTGCCTGATCTACCAGATCGGTGCGCTTTGCGGGTTCCTGAAGGCCGAAGGGGTTGCGCTGAACCACATCAAACCCCATGGCAGCCTGTACGGCATGGCCGCGCGGCAGGAAGACATCGCCCAGGCGGTTTGTGATGCCGCCGATGTGTTCAAGGTGCCGCTGCTGGGGATGACCGGCACGCTGCATGAGCAGATCTACCCCGCCCGCGGTCATGGTTTTGTGGCGGAATTCTACGCCGATCTGGAGTATCGCCCGGACGGAAGCCTGATCGTAACGCGCCAGCATGACGCCAAAGACCCCGCGTTGATGGCTGCACGCTGCGTGCGGGCGATCACCGAAGGAAAAGGCACGGCCACGGATGGGTCAGACATTCCGGTGCGGTGCGACAGTATCTGCATTCACTCTGACACCCCCAATGCCATCGACATCGCCCGCGCGGTGCGGTCGGCGGTTCAGCCCCACACCTGAGAGGTTCCCATGGCCCAGATCCATTCGCCGCTTCCCGGCACCTTCTACCGCGCCTCTGCGCCCGACAAGCCGCCCTTCAAGGCCGATGGCGATGCCGTCGCCGTGGGCGACGTGATTGGGCTGATCGAGGTGATGAAATCCTTTCACGAGGTGAAATCCGAGGTGGCGGGCACGAACATCCGCTTTGAGACCGACAACGAAGAGCCCGTCATGGCAGGCGCGGTTCTGGCGCAGGTGGACTGATGCTAAGGAAGCTTCTGGTCGCAAACCGGGGGGAAATTGCCGTGCGGGTGATCCGCGCGGCGCGTGACCTTGGGATTGCGACCGTGGCGGTTCATTCGGATGCCGACCGCGACAGCCTGCATGTGCAGATTGCCGGCGAGGCGGTGCATATCGGACCGCCTGCGGCGAAGAAAAGCTATCTGAACGTCGCCAGCATCCTGAAGGCCGCCACCGATACGGGCTGCGATTCCGTGCATCCCGGTTACGGCTTCTTGGCCGAGAACGCCGGTTTTGCCGATGCCTGTGCTGCGGCGGGGCTGGTGTTTGTCGGCCCCTCCGGGGACGCCATCCGCACCATGGGCGACAAGGTCGCCGCGCGTTCTGCCGCCCATGCCGCCGGCGTTCCCGTGGTGCCGGGGTCACTGGGCCGGGTCGCCGGTATTGACGCCGCGCGCCATGTCCTGATCGACACCGGGTTTCCGGTGATGATCAAGGCCGCTGCGGGCGGTGGCGGCCGGGGCATCCGGATTGCGAATGACCTGGCCGGGTTCGAAGCCGCCTTCCCGCAAGCCGCTGCCGAGGCGCTGGCCGCCTTTGGCGACGGCGGGCTTTACATGGAAAAGGTCATCGCCAGGGCCCGTCACATCGAAGTGCAGGTTCTGGGGGACGGCAGGGATGCCGTGCATTGCTTTGAACGCGAATGTTCGTTGCAGCGCCGCCGTCAGAAGGTCTGGGAAGAGGCCCCGAGCCGCGCCCTTCCCGGCCGCGTCCGGGACGAATTGTGCTCCAGCGCCGTGCGTCTGGCCCGCGCGGTGGGCTATTCCGGCGCGGGCACCGTCGAATATCTCTTTGACGACGAATCCAGCCGGTTTTACTTCATCGAGATGAACACCCGCATTCAGGTGGAACATCCGGTGACCGAGATGATCACCGGCATCGATCTGGTGGCCGAGATGTTGCGCATCGCCGGGGGCGAACCCCTGCGCCTGCGTCAGTCCGACATCGCAGTGCGCGGCCATGCCATCGAAGTGCGGCTGAACGCAGAAGACCCGTCCCGCGATTTTGCCCCCTTCCCCGGCACTGTCACTGCCCTGCGCGTGCCCGGCGGCCCCGGTGTGCGGTTCGACTCGATGCTGTACGCCGGTTACACCGTGCCGCCGTTCTACGATTCGCTGCTGGCAAAGCTGGTCGTCCACGCCGAAACCCGCGAGGCGGCGATCACCCGCCTTGTCCGCGCCCTGTCCGAAACCCGCATCGAGGGCTTGCGCACCACCAAACCGCTGTTTCTGGCCCTGGCAGGCGACCCCGCCGTTCAGGCCAACGCGGTTCACACCCGCTGGCTGGAAGGCTGGCTTGAAACCCACGCGGCCCGGTTGGTGCCGGAACCGGAACCATAGGAGGGACCATGTCGATCCGCTTTTCCTTCGGGGGCGACGAGCACATCTTTGCCGAAGTCAGCGAAGAGATGTCGCTTGAGGCCTTTTTCACCTCGCTTTCGATGACCAATGCCGTCAAGGCGGCGGGAATCAAGGGCGTGACCGAAATTTGTCCGGCCAATGCCAGCTTTCAGGTCAAGTTCGATCCGGACCGCATCAAGGCCGGCGATCTGCTGAAGGAACTGCAATCCATGGAAGGGGCGGCGTCGGAATCAGACGGCACGCTGCAAACCCGGATCATGGAAGTTCCGGTGCTTTATCAGGACCCCTGGACGCACGAGACCCTGATGCGCTTTCGCGAGCGCCACCAGAACCCCAATGCCACCGATCTGGAATATGCCGCCGAAGTGAACGGTCTTGGCGGGGTCGAAGATTTCATCAAGGCCCATTCCAGCCAGCCATGGTTCGTGTCGATGGTGGGGTTCGTGGCGGGGCTGCCGTTCCTGTACCAGATGGTCGAACGCAAGCGTCAATTGCAGGTGCCAAAGTACCTGCGCCCGCGCACCGACACGCCGAAACTGACCATCGGCCACGGCGGCTGCTTTTCCTGCATCTACTCGGTGCGCGGCGCGGGTGGCTATCAGATGTTCGGCGTCACCCCGATGCCGATCTATGACCCGACCCAGAAGGTCAGCTATCTGCAAGACGAGATGTGCCTTTTCAGGCCCGGCGATATCGTCAAGTGGAAGCCGGTGACGCGCGATGAATACGACGCGGCGATCGAGGCGGTGGATGCCAATCGCTACGAGCCGGTGATCCGCCCTTCGACCTTCAGCCTTTCTGCGTTCAACAGGGATATGGCGGGCACCAATGCCAAGCTGATGGAGGCTTTGAATGGCCGTTAATGTCATCTCTTCCGGTCTGTCCACCACGGTGCAGGACCTTGGCCGCCCCGGATACTATCACCTTGGCATTCCCATCTCCGGCGGGATGGACCGTTTTGCCCTGCGCGCCGCCAACATGCTGGTCGGAAACGACGAAGGCGCCGCAGTTCTGGAAGCGGTGTTTCTTGGGCCGGAGCTGGAATTTACCGCCCCCGCCACCGTTGCTGTCACCGGCGGCGATCTGCCGCCCAGGCTGAACGGGGACGGGCGCAGCACCTGGGAAGCCTTTCCGGTCAAGGCCGGTGACCGTCTGAGCTTTGGCTACCTCAGAACCGGGGCGCGGGTATACATCGCGGTTTCGGGCGGCATTGATGTGCCGGTCAAGCTTGGCTCGCGGTCCACCTATACGCTGGGGGCTTTGGGCGGCCATGAAGGCCGTGCCCTGAAGGCGGGCGACAGCCTGCCTTTGGGCGCGGGCACAGGCGCGGGTGGCAAAGGGGCAATTCCGGCCGGTCTGCGCCGGATGCCCGGCAGCACTGCCGAATTGCGCATGCTGCCGGGCCTGTACTGGCACCGCATCACGGCAGCGGCGGGCAAGCAGTTCTTTGCCGACACCTGGAAGGTCGCGCCCGAGGCTGATCGCATCGGCTACCGATTCAAGGGCGGCACCGTGCTGGACTTTGTGCCGCGCGAGCCGCCGTTCGGCGCGGGATCGAACCCCTCGAACATCGTTGATGCCTGCTATCCCTATGGTTCCATTCAGGTGCCGGGCGGCACAGAACCCATCGTTCTGCACCGCGATGCGGTGTCGGGCGGCGGCTATATGATGCTGGGCTGCGTCATCAGCGCCGATATGGACCTGATCGGACAGTTGCAGCCGCATTCGCCTGCCCGCTTTGTCGAAGTGTCGATGGATCAGGCGCTGGCCGCGCGGGCTGACCGGCAAGCGGCCCTGGCGCGGTTGCGGGCGCATTTGGGGCGGTGATGGCCGGGTTCGCCTTTCGCGGGCGTCACGCTTCTTGTCGCACCCCCGCGAAAAGCGCGGGAACCGCGACGACGGGCAGCCCCCCGGGCCCTGTCGCGCGCCTTTTTCGCGGGCAACCCGGACCGGGCGCGGACGGCACGGGAAAACTGCGACGGAACGGTGAACTCCCGCGCATGGGCGATCCCGCCGACAGTGCGGCGGTCGGCGGGGGTCTGGGTATCCTCCCTTGCGGCCTGCAACCGCGTGTCGCGGATGCACGGGCCAGGCGTCATGCTGGTGTTGCGCAACAACTCATGCTGATGGCGCAGAGAAAGGCGGCAGCCTTGCGCCACCCCGTCCGGGCGCGGATCGGGGGCGTCGGTATGGCGGCGCACAAGGCTTTCGACCCGCGCCGGATCGGGTGGCGCAGGGATGCGGCCACCCGGCATGTCCCCGGACAGCTCCATCACCCCCAGATCGGCCGGCTTTGCGGGACTGGACCCGGCGGATTGATGGCTGCGCCCGGTCACATCAACCCGGCGCGTGCTGATCGCGGATGTCATCGCGGAGCCACCTGTTTCGCGTGTCAGGCCATGGCGGGGCGTTTGTGCAAGGCGGCAGATCCTGCCCGCAGCGCCGGCTGCACGAAAAGACAAAAGCCTGTCCACCAGCTGCAAAGACGGCCGGGCAGAACCGCCGCTGCGGTTCATGGCATAAAGGCGCAACTGACGCCGCGTCACAGGGAAAAGCATCGATTCGCACGGGTGACTTGCCCGCGCGGCACCCTGTTGCGCGGCCCTTACCGGAGGACACCGTAGTGGCCAGGAAGACGGCAAAGAAGATCAAGGTCGACCCCATCACCCTGTCGGTGGTGCGAGGTATCCTTGAGACCACCCAGCGCGAAATGACACTGTCGCTGGAGAAGACCGCACGATCGAGCGTGTTCAACCTGGCGCATGACTATTCAACCGCGCTGTTCAACGCCACGCCCGAGATGATCCTGCAGGGGCAGGACATTCCCATTCACCTGGGGTCCCTGATCCCCGCGATGAAGGTGGTGGCGGGATATTTCGGGGGCGATATCCACGAAGGTGACCTTCTGATCCACAATGATCCGGCCTGGGGCGGCAGCCATGCCATCGACACCTGTTTTTACAAACCGGTGTTCTGGAAGGGTCGCCTGAAATACTGGACGGTCTGCAAGGGCCACCTGACGGATATCGGCGGCCCGGTGCCTGCGGGCTATAACCCCAACGCCAGGGAAATCTACGCCGAATGCCTGCGCATTCCGCCCGTCAAGGTCTGGGACCGCGGGACGCCACGCAAGGATGTCTTGAACTTCATCCTTACCAACATGCGCGCCCGCCGTGACCAGGAGGGTGATTTCAACGCGCTGATCGGGGCCTGTCAGGTTGGCGAACGCGCCCTGATCGCCATGCTGGAGAAATACGGCGAAGAAACCGTTGATGCCTGCATCGCAACCTTGCTGGACATGGCCGAACGGCAGATGCGCGGGCTGATCGCCACAGTGCCCGACGGCACCTATGAGGGCAGCGCCATTCTGGAAGACGCAGGCCACGGCTTTGGCGATTTCGAGATCAGGGCAAAGGTCACCATCACCGGTGACAACTGCCATATCGAAATCTCGTCGCCGCCGCAGATTCCCTATTTCATCAACAGCTACGAAGGGAACAGCTATTCCGGCGTCTATCTGGGCCTGATGATGTTTGCCCAATTGCCGCCGCCGTATAACGAGGGGCTTTATCGCTGCGTCAGCGTCGACATGGGGCCGAAGGGCACGATCTGCAATGCGGCCGAACCCGCGCCGCACATGAACTGCACCACAACGCCGATGGAAACCCTGACCGATGCCGTGCGGCTGGCCTTTGAAAAGGCGGTGCCGTCCAGGGTTTCGGCAAGCTGGGGCCATGCCAACGGGCTGAACATCGCCGGCTGGGACAAACGCCACAACGAGGAATATGTGACGATGGTGCTGGCCACCATCATCAGCGGCGCGGGGGCCACGCCCAGCCAGGACGGCTGGCACGCCTGCGGGCCGGAGTGCTGCTTTGGCGCGCTGACCAGCGGCGATGTGGAACTGCTGGAATATTCCTATCCCATCATCATCCACCGCTATTCGCTGATGACCGACAGCGGGGGCGCGGGCAAGTTCCGCGGCGGTTCCGGCACCGCCTGGGAGGTGGAGCCGCTGAACGACGACATGACCTTCATCACCTTCGGCGAAGGCCGCCGCATTCCGGCCGTCGGTGCCGCAGGGGCTTCCAGCACCATGATCGACACCAAGGTCGGCCGTCTGGAACTGGTCGAAGGCACGCAGTCCCAGACCATCCGCGAAAACGTGATCAAGGTCATCAAGCCCGGGGCACGCATCACCAACATGAACCCCGGCGGCGGCGGCTATGGCAACCCGATGGAGCGGCCGGTCGACAAGGTTGTCCGGGATGTGAAGAACGGTCTGGTTTCGGTCAAGGGGGCACAAGAGGATTACGGCGTCATCATCCGGGACCCGGCCACGCTGGACGTGGACATCGCAGCGACATCCGCCCTGCGCGCCAAACGCGCCCCGGCTGCGGAATAAGGGGGACATGGGATGAAATCCGATTATCGTCTTGGCATTGACGCCGGCGGCACCTTCACCGATTTCGTGCTGGCCGACAGAACCGGTCAGGTGCGGCTGTTCAAGGCCCTGTCCACCCCGCAAGACCCGACGCTGGCCATCCGGAACGGCCTTCAGCTGATCTCGGAAGACCTGGGCGTTCCGGCTGAACATGTGGTGTCGAACTGCGATCTGTGCATCAACGGCACGACGGTCGGGCTGAACGCGCTGATCACCCACAGCGGGGCAAAGACCGGCCTGATCTGCACTGCGGGCCATGAAGACAGCCTTGAGATCCGTCTGGGCCACAAGGAAGACGGCTACCGTTATGACCCCGAATACCCGCCCGCCACCATGCTGGTGCCGCGCTATCTGCGCCGGGGCATCCGCGAGCGGATTCTTTCGGACGGCTCGGTGCGCGAGCCCCTGAACGAAGCTGACGTCCGCGCGGCTTGCGGGGTGTTCAAGGCCGAAGGCGTGGAAAGCGTCGCGATCAGCTTTGTCTGGTCGGTGCTGCACCCCGAACACGAGCTCCGCGCCGCTGCCATTGTGCGCGAGATGATGCCGGGGGTGATCCTGACGCTGGGGTCCGCGCTTTACCCGCAGGTCCGCGAATACACCCGCACCTCGACGGCGGTGGTGAACGCCTATCTGGCACCGATCATGAAGCGCTATGTCGCGGCGGTGGACAGCTATTTCCGCAGCCTTGGGGCAAAACAGCCGGTGCGCTATTTCCAGTCGAACGGCGGGCTTGCGATCGGGCAGGCCATGACGGACCGTTCGGTCTATGCCATCAACTCGGGGCCTGCCTCTGCCCCTGCGGCAGGGCAATATGTCTGCGCGCCCTTCGGCTACGGGAACGTCATCACCCTGGATATGGGCGGCACGTCCTTTGACATCACGCTGACCAGGGACGGGTCAACCAACATCAACAAGAATATCGACTTTCTGCGCTACCGCATCGGGGTGCCGATGATTCAGGTGGAAACCCTGGGTGCGGGCGGCGGTTCCGTCGGCTGGATCGACGAGATGGGCCTGCTGCAGGTGGGGCCGCAATCGGCCGGGTCCGATCCGGGGCCTGCCTGCTATGGCCAGGGCGGCAAGCTGCCCACGGTGTCGGACGCCAATCTTGTGCTGGGGTATCTCAACCCGGATGGTCTGGTCGGCGGGCGGCTGCCGCTGGACCATCAAAAGGCCCATGACGCCATCAAGACCAACCTCGCCGACCCCCTGAAGATGAGTGTCGAACGCGCCGCCTATGGCATGTTCACCATCGTCAACGCCAACATGGTCAACGGCATCCGCCGCGTCACCGTCGAACGCGGCTATGACCCGCGCGACTTTGTGCTGGTCGGTGCAGGCGGGGCGACGGCGGCCCATATCACGGCGCTGGCCGATGCCATGGGCATCAACACCATCGTCTTGCCGAAACTGGCGTCGGGCCTTTGTGCCTTTGGTCAGATCATTTCTGACGTGAAGTACAACTATATGGCCACCGCACCGGTGCGGCTGGACAATGACGCGGCCCTTTCCCGGATCGACGCGCTGTTCAACCAGATCGAGGCGCAGGGCACGGCGCATCTGAAGACCGATGGCTTCAAGGCCAAAGACATTGTCACCCGGCGCAGCCTTGACATGCGTTATGTCGGGCAAGTCCACGAATGCACGGTTGAGATCGGCACCTTCAAGGTGGATGCCAAGTCGGTTGCAAAGATCACGGATGCCTTCCACAAGCGGCACAAGGACCTTTACACCTATGCCGAACCGCAGTCGGTGGTCGAAGTGGTGAACATCGAAAGCACGGTCTACGGCATCGTGGACAAGCCGGGGCGCATGACCATCGGCAAGGGTGCCACGGCGAAGAAGGCGCTGAAAGGCCACCGCGATGCGGTGTTCAGCGCCGATGGCAAACGGGTGCGGACCCCGATTTATGACGGCACCCCGCTGGGTGCCGGGGCCTTGATCAGGGGGCCTGCCGTGATCGAGGAAGTCACCACGACCATCGTGCTTGAACCGGGCTGGACGGCGCGGCTTCACGAAAGCGGCTCTTACCTGATTACCCGCGACCGCAAGAAGGGGGCGACATGAGCGATCTGCGCGCTGACAGGATATCGGTTGCCTTCGCGGGGCTGCGCGCCCTGTCCGAGGTGGACCTGAAGGTGACGTCCGGCCAGATCGTCGGGCTGATCGGCCCGAACGGGGCCGGGAAGACCACGCTTGTCAACGTGATGACCGGGTTTCAACCCGCAACCTCCGGCTCTGTCCGTCTGGACGGTCAAGACCTGACCGGCCTGAAGCCGCACGAGCTGCGCCGCCGTGGCGTTGCCCGGACCTTTCAGGGCGGGCGGCTGTTCCGCGATCTGGCGGTGATCGACAATCTGGAGGTGACGGGGGTCGGCCTTGGCCTTTCCCGCGCCGCCGCCATCGCCAGGGCCGAGGACATGCTGGACTGGGTCGGCATCGCGCCGCTGGCGAACCGGATCGCCGGGGCGCTGCCCTATACGGACGAACGCAGGGTGGCGATCGGCCGCGCGCTGATGGGCAACCCCGCGTTCGTGCTGCTGGACGAACCCGCCGCCGGGATGAGTGCGGTCGAGGCCCGGGACCTGTCCGCCCTGATCCGCCGCATCGCAGGCACGATGGGCTGCGGGGTCTTGCTGATCGAACACAATGTCGGCCTGGTGCTGGACCTGTGCCACCATGTCGTGGTGCTGGACAGCGGCGTTGTCATCGAAGCCGGCGATCCCGCAACCATCCGCGCCAGCGAAAAGGTGCGCCACGCCTATATGGGCACTGCCGCCGACACCAACCTTCCGGTCCTTGAGGCAATGGCATGAGCCTGCTGGCGCTGTCCAATGTCTCGGTGCGCTACGGGCGGCTTGTGGCGGTGCGCGGGATAACCTTCAGCCTGGGTGAGGGTGAGATCCTGTTCATCACCGGGCCGAACGGGGCCGGGAAATCTTCGCTTCTGCGCGCCATTGCCGGGGTGACGCCGCCTTCGGGCGGGCGGATCGACTTTGCCGGTCATGACATCACCGGGCGCGCGCCCGAAGACATCGCGCGCTTTGGTCTTGCGATGGTGCCCGAGGGGCGGGATGTGTTCGGCGGGCTGACCATCGAGGAAAACCTGATGGTCGGCACCGGAATGCACAGTGCGACCCGCGGCTGGAAGGCCCGTGCCGCGACCGGGCTGGAAGCGGTCTATGCCACCTTTCCCGTCCTGAAAGACCGCCGCCATGCCCAGGCCGGCCTTCTGTCGGGCGGTCAGCAGCAGATGCTGGCGATCGGCCGCGCCCTGATGACCAACCCGCGCCTTGTGGCGATTGACGAGCCAAGCCTTGGGCTTGCCCCGAACATCACCGACCAGGTCTATGAACGGCTGATCGCGCTTCTGGCGATGCGCAAGCTGACGCTTCTGATCGTCGAGCAATCCTCGACCCGCGCCATGATGGTGGGCGGGCGGATGATGCTGATGCGCGGCGGCGAGATCCTGCTCGACGGCGACGCGCGCGCCCTTGGGCAGTCAGAGGCCATGCAGGCGGCCTATTTCGGATATGGAGAGCCGTGATGGGATCGCTGTTGCAGGTCTTGTTTGACGCGCTGTCGCTTGGGTCGCTTTATGCCCTTGGCGCCTTGGGCATCGCGCTGATCTTCGGCGTCATGCGGCTGGTGAACTTCGCCCATGGCGATGTGATCGCGGCCTGCGTCTTTGCGCTGCTCTGGCCTTCGGTCGATGCCGTTGCCATCATCTTTGCGGGCAACCTGCCATGGTACCTGCTGGTTCCCTTTGTGCTGGCCATCGGGGCGGCCCTTTCGGTGGCCTGCGAAGCCCTGGTGTTCCGCCGCTTTCGCCACGCCAATCCCGCAACCATGATGATCGCCTCTTTCGCATTGGGCTTTGTCATCCGCTATTTCCTGCTGATGCTGTTTTCCAGCCGGCCGAAAAGCATCTCACTGCTGCCCGCACTCAGCCAACCTGTTGAAATCCTTGGCGCGCGTATCCCGCTTTTGCAGCTGATCACCATTGCCGTGACCATGGCGGTGCTGTTCGGGCTGACCGCTTTCCTGCGCCGCACCCGCTTTGGGCTGGAGATGCGCGCGGCGGCCGAGAATTTCACCATGGCGCGGATGCTGGGGGTTCGGGCCAACCGGGTGATCATGGGGGCCTTTGCCCTGTCGGGCGCGCTGGCCGCCGCCATTGCGCTGATCCTGGGGTCGCAGACCGGGACGGCCAATATCATGATGGGGGCGTCGGTGATGCTGATGGCCTTCATCGCCACGGTGATCGGCGGCATGGGCAGCCTGGCGGGGGCGGTGCTGGCCGGGTTCCTTCTGGGGGCGGTCGCGACCGTGATGCAGGTGATCCTGCCCCCCGACGCCCGCGCCTTCCGCGATGCCTTCGTTTATGGTGCGGTCATCCTGGTGCTGATCTTCCGCCCGCAGGGCCTGCTGTCCGCCCGTGGCACAAGGGAGCGCGTATGATGTCGCCCTCTGTTGCCCGGCGCACCATCGCCACACCGGTTCTGCTGGGGCTGCTGCTGATCGCCTTTGCGCTGGTTGCGGTGGCAGTGGGGTCAAAACCCTTCAACCAGACCGTCATCGACATCTTTCTCAAGGTGATCTTCGTCGTCGGCCTTTGGGTCTTTGTCGGCAATTCGGGCGTGATCTCGTTCGGTCACATCGCTTTTGCCTGTCTTGGCGGCTATGTCGCGGCCTGGACCACGATCAAGCCGATGATGAAGGGCATGTCGATGCCCGGTTTGCCGGACTGGCTGATGCAGACGGAAATCCCCTATTGGGGCTCGGCCATGGTCGCCGCCGGGTGGGCGGCGCTTTGGGCGCTGATCTTCGGATCGGTGCTGATGCGGCTGTCGGGGATTGCCGCCTCGATCGCCACCTTTGCCATGCTGGCCATGGTGAACTCGATCTATTCGAACTGGGAAAGCGTGACCGCCGCCACCTCATCGGTCGTGGGCATTCCGATCATCCGGTCGATCTGGCCCTATCTGGTGGCTGCCCTGATATCGGTCTTTGTCGCCTGGGCCTATGGCATCTCGCGCCACGGCCTTGCCCTGCGCGCCGCGCGGGATGAACCCACCGCCGCCGCCGCCAGCGGCATCGACATTCCCCGCGCCCGCCTTATCGCATTCGTGATCTCGGGGGCGATCATGGGGATGGGGGGTGCGCTTTATTCGCACTCCATCGGCATCGTCACCCCCGACACCTTTTATCTTGGGCTGACTTTCATCACCCTGTCCATGCTGGTGGTGGGCGGCATGGGCAGCCTGTCGGGCGCGGTGCTGGGCGTGCTGATCCTGTCCACCCTGATCCAGACGCTGCGCTGGCTGGAAGCCGGGGTTCAGCTGGGCGAGATCACCCTTGCCCTGCCGGGGGGCGTGCAGGAAATCGCCCTTGGTGCCGTGATGATCCTGATCCTGATGTTCCGTCCTGCGGGGATCATGGGCAACAAAGACCTGAGCCTGCCGCAACGGGCAGCTTTGGAAACCAGGGGGCCGACAGGCCCCCGGACCTGACCAAGAACCTGTTCAACAAGGAGAGACGCCATGAAAAGACTGATGACCGCGCTGGCAGCCACAACCTGCCTGACCGCACCCGCGCTTGCCGATGACGAAAGGATCGTCGTGGGCTTTGCCACGGCAGAGACCGGCTTCATGCAGGCCTATGACAAGCCCGCCCAGGACGCCGCCATGATCCGGATTGCCGAAATCAACGCGGCGGGCGGCCTTCTGGGCAAGCAGATCGAAGTTGTCAACGCCGATACCAAGACCGACCGCGCCGAAGGGGCAAAGGCCGGTCTGACCGTGATCGACGCCGGGGCTGACATGGTTGTCGTGTCCTGCGACTATGACTTCGGCTCGCCTGCGGCCCTTGCGGCGGAAAGCGCCGGCCTGCCGTCGTTCTTCCTTTGTGCGGAATCGATCAAGGCCGGGATTCAGGGCGTTGGCCCGAACTCGTTCTCGGCCTCGGTTCTGGCGGCGGTTCAGGGCGCCACCATGGCCGAATGGGCCCACAACAAGAAAGGTGCCCGCACCTTCTATCGCCTGCTCGACACCTGGACCGAATACAACAAGGGCATCTGTGACGGCTTTGACTGGATGCTGCCGCAGCTGGCCGATGCGAAACTGGTGGGCGAGGACACCTTCCTGAACGAAGACGCCTCGATCGCCGCCCAGATCACCCGCATCAAGGCCCTGCCGGAAGAACCCGACGCGATCATGCTGTGCACGATGATGCCGGGCGCGGTTTCGGCCATCAAGCAGATCCGCGCCGCCGGGATAAACTCGATGATCCTGAACGGCTCGGGCGTGGACGGCAGCTATTGGCTGTCCGCCGTGCCGGATCTGTCGAACTTCTTTGTCCCGGTTCAGGGATCGATCTATGGCGATGATCCGAACCCCGATGTGACGGCCTTCAACGCCCGGTACAAGGAAGCGACGGGCGGCGATCCTTCAACCCAGTATGTCTATCCCGGCTACGTGATGATCGATGTCTGGGCCAAGGCGGTGGAACGCGCAGGCACCACCGAAACCGCTGCCGTGGTGGCGGAACTGGAAAAGATGAACGCCGAACCGACGCTGTTCGGCCCGCGCACCTTCACCAGCGAAATCCACCACCAGAACCGCGCCCGCTATCTGATCGTGGAAACCAAAGCGGGCAAGCCCGGCGTTGTCGATGAATGGACAATCTCCGAAGCCATTCCCGTGGCCGAACTGATGAAGTAAGCCTTCCCCGGCCTGACCGGCCCCGCGCAGGCGGGGCCGGCTTTCCTCAGCGGAAAATCCATGCCCGAAGTTTCCATCCGCCCCCTGGCTGCCCATGACGAAGCCGACTGGCGCCGTCTTTGGACCGGCTATCTGGACTATTACCAAACCACGGTGCCCGAGGCGGTCTATGCCAGCACCTTCGCCCGGCTTCTGGGCGATGATCCTCAGGATTTCAACGGCTTGATCGCCCTGGTCGATGGCAGGCCCATGGGCCTGACCCATTTCCTGTTCCACCGCCATTGCTGGAAGACCGCGAACGTCTGTTACCTGCAGGACCTTTACGTCGCGCCCGAAGCGCGAAGCACCGGCCTTGGGCGCAAGCTGATCGAGGCGGTCTATGCCGCAGCCGACGCCAATGGAACACCTGCGGTCTACTGGCTGACGCAGGACTTCAACACAGTCGGCCGCCGCCTTTACGACCGCATCGGCACGCAGACACCCTTCATCCGCTACAACCGCTGATCATCCCCGCGCCTTGCGGCAGCCCGGGCTGACCATGCCGATGGTGGGCTGGCCCGCCCGCCTGTCATCGCCGACGACGGCGCAGGCAAGATCGGGGCAAAGGCTGCGCGGGTTCTGCGACATCGGGCGCGGTATGGCAGAAAGGCGGGCCAAGGGCGAAGGCCGCCACGTCGCCCGGTTGGCGGGGCAATGGATATCAAGGGCTTGCGGGGGCGTGTCAGGGAAGTTTTAAGGTGTTGAGGCGGAAGGGGGCACGGGTTAGGATTTCGGTAACCATCCCCGGGACATGCTGAGGGCCGGTGGCAAAGAGTGAGACACCCCGCCTATGGGCAACCATCTGTATTACGGCGACAACCTGACGGTTCTGCGCGGGCAGATCCGCGAATCTTCGGTTGACCTGATCTATCTGGACCCGCCGTTCAATTCCAATGCCAGCTACAACGTGCTGTTCAAGGGGCCGTCCGGCAGCGGAAGTGCGGCGCAGATCGAGGCGTTTGATGATACCTGGCACTGGAACGACAGCGCCGAAGAAGCGTTTGGCGAGGTGGTGCGATCCGGCAACGCGGCGGCGGCGACGATGCTGCGCGCGATGCGCAGCTTTCTGGGCGACAATGACATGATGGCCTATCTGGCAATGATGGCCGTGCGGCTGCTGGAACTGCACCGCGTGCTGAAACCGACGGGGTCGCTGTACCTGCACTGTGACCCGACGGCGAGCCATTATCTGAAGATCTTGCTGGATGCGGTGTTCGGGAAAGCCGGTTTTGTCAATGAGATTGTCTGGAAACGGACAAGCGCACACTCCAGCGCAAAGCGCTGGGGACCAGTGCATGATACAATTCTCCTTTATGGAAAGACCCCCGACATCCTTTGGAACAGGACGCATGAGAAGTACGATCAAGACTATGTGAAAAGGTTTTATCGTCATTCCGATGAACGGGGCCTTTTCCAGATAGACAACCTTACCGGAGCGGGGCGGCGCGGCGGCGATTCTGGCAAACCCTGGCGGGACGTTGACGTTGACGCGAAGGGTCGGCATTGGGCGGTACCTGTCGCACTGTTGCAGAGACTGGGGCTCAACGGTGAGATTGAAGGCATGACAACGCAACAGAAACTCGATTTTCTGAATGAAAATGGTCTGGTCTATTGGCCGCCGAACAACGGGATGCCACGCCTCAAACGCCATCTTGACTATCAACCGGGTGTCGCCATTCAGGATATCGTTACCGATATTGCTCCCTTGTCGGCGCATGCCCGCGAACGCCTTGGCTACCCCACCCAGAAACCCGTGGCGCTGCTGGAGCGTATCGTCAGCGCCTCGTCCAACCCCGGCGATGTCATCCTTGATCCGTTCTGCGGTTGCGGCACCACGGTTCATGCGGCGCAAAAGCTGGGGCGCGCTTGGATTGGCATCGACATCACCCATCTGGCGATCGGGCTGATCGAAAAGCGGCTGCGCGATGCCTTTCCGGGCGTGCAGTTCACCACCCATGGCGTGCCGCAGGATATTGACGGCGCGCGCGATCTGGCGGCGCGGGGCAAGTACCACGAGTTTGAAAAATGGGCGCTGTCGCTGATTGCCGCCCAGCCCGGCAACCTGTCGAAAAAGGGGGCAGACCGGGGGATTGATGGCAACCTTTACTTCGGAACAAAGCACGAAGGGCGCGGCATCGTTTCGGTCAAGGCGGGCGACACTGTGGGTGTCTCGATGATCCGCGATCTGCGCGGCGTGGTGGAACGCGAAGGGGCCGCCCTTGGCGTGTTCCTGACGCTGGCAGAGCCGACCAAGCCGATGATCACCGAAGCCGCCGGGGCCGGGCAATATGAGCTTCCGGGCTTTGCCCCCGTGCCGCGATTGCAGATCGTGACGGTGGCCGAGGCTTTGAGGCTGCGCGACCGCGCGGTGCGCCTGCCCGCGCGCCGCGACGATGCCTTCCGCCGCGCCGCGCGGGAAGAAGATCGGGGGGCGCAATCGGCCCTTGACCTGTAGGGGGCCGCCCTGGCCGGATGGCGGACCCGCCCGGCGTGACTGCGGCGGGTTTCGCCCTGCCTGTCCTGCCCCCGAAGGCACGACCGGCAAGGTTGCCCATGACAGCGCGCAAGTGCCTTCCGGCCCCCGGCGCAAGCGAAGTGCCGACAGGGCGGCGGGTTTCACAACACCAAAGCGACATGCCTGCCAAGGTCAGGCACATACCCTGTCCGGCCCGCAGCCATGGCCCCGGCAAGACCGCGCGGAAGACGAGCCTGTCCTTCCGCCGCCCGTCCTGCGGTCAGGCCGATCCGCCCTTCTTCTTGCCGCCCGCAGCCGCTTCCAGCGCCACGATGCGCGCTTGCAGGGTTGCGTTTTCCTCGCGCGCCTTCTGGGCCATGGCGCGCACGGCATCGAATTCCTCGCGCGTGACGAAATCGCGGTCGGCCATCCAGCGGTCGATCAGGCCCTTCATCGCCGTCTCGGCCTCTGCCTTGGCCCCCTGGGCCACGCCCATCGCGTTGGTCATCAGTTGCGACATGTCGTCAAAGAACTTGTTGCGGCTCTGCATCGGACCCTCCGTCTTTCCTGCCCTATATGGCCCCGCAGGCCACCCTCGGCAAGGTTGACATCGCCGCAGCCCCGCCGGAAAAGCCCCCAAAGCCCGCAGGAGCAGGAATGACCTATCTTCCCTTCCCCGATATCAGCCCGGATGTCTTTTCCATAAACCTGTTCGGCGTGACCTTTGCCCTGCGCTGGTATGCGCTGGCCTATATCGCGGGCCTGGTGATCGGCTGGCGGATTGTCACGGCGCTGGTGCGCCGCCCGGCGCTGTGGCGCGACGGGCCGCCGATGACCGCCGGACAGGTGGAAAATCTGCTGACCTGGATCATCCTTGGCGTCATCATCGGCGGCCGGCTGGGCTATGTGGTGTTCTACCAACCCGCGCAGTTTCTTGCGAACCCGGCCCAGGTCCTGCGGGTCTGGGAAGGCGGCATGTCCTTTCACGGCGGGTTTCTGGGCGTCGTCGCGGCCACGCTGATCTTCTGCCGCAACCAGCGGATTCCCCTGCTGCCTGCGGCGGATGCCCTTGCGGTTGCCACCCCGCCCGGCCTGCTGCTGGGCCGCATCGCCAATTTCATCAATGCCGAGCTTTGGGGGCGCCCCACCACCCTGCCCTGGGGCGTGGCCTTTCCCGGCGAGGCGGCGCAAACCTGCCCCGGCGTGGCCGGCATTTGCGCCCGCCACCCGTCGCAACTGTACGAGGCCGCGCTGGAAGGGCTGATCCTGGGCGCGGTGCTGCTGATCCTGGTGGTCCGGCGCGGCTGGCTGAAGCGGCCGGGCCAGACCTTCGGGCTGTTCCTTGCCGGATACGGGCTGGCGCGTTTTGTCGTGGAATTCTTCCGGCAGGCCGATGCGCAGTTCATCACGCCAGACAATCCGATGGGCCATGCGCTGCAACTTGGCTCTGCCGGGCTGAGCATGGGACAGCTTCTGTCACTGCCGATGATCCTGGCCGGACTGCTGCTGATCGTGCTGGCCCGGCGGCGGGCATGACCGCGCTGGCAGACCTTCTGCTGCGCCGCATCCGCGCCAGCGGGCCCCTGAGCATTGCCGATTACATGGCAGACTGCCTGCTGCACCCCCGGCACGGCTATTACACCACCCGCCCGCCCTTTGGCGTCCAGGGTGATTTCATCACCGCGCCCGAGATCAGCCAGATGTTCGGCGAATTGCTGGGCCTGTGCATTGCCCGGGCCTGGCAGGATCAGGGCGCACCGGCCGCCTTTGTTCTGGCCGAACTCGGGCCGGGGCGCGGCACGCTGATGGCTGATGTGCTGCGGGCGACGCGCGCGGTGCCCGGCTTTCACGCCGCCGCAGGCGTGGTGCTGATCGAAGCCTCGCCTGCCCTGCGCGCCTGTCAGAAGGCCACCCTTGCCCCCCACCCGGTGCAGTGGGCTGACAGCATCGATGTCCTGCCCGAAAAGCCCCTGTTCCTGCTGGCGAACGAATTCTTCGATGCCCTGCCGATCCGCCAGTTCCAGCGCCATGCAGAGGGCTGGCAGGAACGCCTGGTCGGGGATTGCGGCGGGCACCTGGCCTTTGGCCTGTCCGCCCCAACCCGCATCGCCGCGCTGGAGCACCGCCTTGCGGATACCGCCCCCGGCGATGTTGTTGAAACCTGCGCCCCAGCGCAGGCCATCGTGGCGGGCCTTGCGGCCCGCATCGACCGGTCCGGCGGGGCTGCCCTGCTGATCGATTACGGCGAGAGGCACTCGCGCGGGGATACGTTGCAGGCGCTGCGCCGCCATGCCTTTGCAGACCCCCTGGCCGATCCCGGCAAGGCCGACCTGACCGCCCATGTCGATTTCGAGGCGCTGGCTGAGGCCGCCGCCCCCTGCGCCGTGGCGGGTCCGGTGCCGCAGGGCGTGCTGCTGGAGCGGCTGGGCATCACGGCCCGCGCCCGGACTTTGGCGGGGCGCATGTCGGGTGCCGCACTGACGGCACACATCGCGGCGCATCGCCGCTTGACCCACCCTGCGGAAATGGGACAGTTGTTCAAGGCGCTGGCGCTGCACCCGCGCAGGGCGCCGCCACCGCCGGGGTTCTGACATGCTGGACATCATCACCTCGGACGCCCTTGCGGGAACACGCCACGGGTTTTTCAGCCGCAAGGGCGGGGCCTCGTCCGGCATTTTCGCGGGGCTGAACTGTGGGACCGGCAGCAGCGACCTGAGCGATGCCGTTGCCATCAACCGCGCCCGCGTGGCGCAGGCGATGGACCTGCCGCCGACGCATCTGGTGACGGTCAACCAGGTTCATTCCGCCGAGGTGGCGACGCTGACCGCCCCGCCCGACCGGTGCCCGCGCGCCGATGCCCTTGTCACCGCCACCCCCGGCATCGGCCTGGCCGTGCTGACCGCCGACTGTCAGCCGGTGATGTTTTGCGATCCGAAGGCAGGCGTTATCGGGGCGGCGCACGCGGGCTGGCGCGGCAGCCGCGACGGCGTGCTGGAAGCCACGCTGGAGGCGATGGAAGCCCTGGGGGCCGCCCGCGCGGCCATCACCGCCGTGATCGGCCCCGCCATCAGCCAGGCCGCCTATGAGGTGGGTCCGGAATTTCTGGACGGCTTCCTGCGGGACGACCCGCACAGCCGGCGCTTCTTTGCCAGTGGCCCCGGCGACCGGATGCTGTTCGACCTGCCCGGCTACAGCCTGCAACGCCTGCGTCAGGCCGGGGTCGGCCATGCCGAATGGACGCGCCATTGCACCTACCGCGATCCCGGGCGGTTCTTTTCCTTCCGGCGCACCACCCACGCGGGCGAGGCGGACTATGGGCGGCTGATTTCGGTGATCCGGCTGTAGGTTGGAAAAGCTTCCGCACCGCTTTTCCAGGGATCGGATGTGTTGGCCCGGACGGCGATTAAAGAGCCAGCACGCGGGTGATATGACCCGAAAACGGAATGCTCTGAAAAACCACCGCCGCTAGCCGGCAGGCCAGCCTGCCCGTTGCCCCTTACTTCTTGGTGGAACGGGCCGAAAGCCAGTCCATCGCCGCCAGCATGACCCCCGAGACCACGAAGGTAAGGTGGATCACCACGAACCAGTAAAGCTCGGTCTCGCCGAACTTGGCATCGGCAACCGAATCCCCGATTTCCATGAACCGCTTCAAAAGGTGAATGCCCGAAATCGCCACGATCGAGGCGATCAGCTTCATCTTCAGGCCCGAAAAATCGACCGTTCCCATCCAGTCGGGCCGGTCGCCGCCGTCGTCAATTTCAAGTTTCGACACGAAATTCTCATAGCCGGAAAACAGCACGATCAACAGCAGATTGGCCGCAAGCGTCAGGTCGATCAGCGTCAGCGCCACAAGGATCACCTGCTCGGCACTCATCGTCATGATCTGCAGGGCATATTTCCACAGATCCCGCAGAAAGACGACCATCAGCATGCCCAGCGTGACGACCAGCCCCATGTACATCGGCGCCATAAGCCAGCGCGACAGGAACAGGGTCTGCTCGAATTTCTGTTCGACCTGGTTCTTGGGCAGCATGGCTGATCTCGCTGACTGGCGTTTCACGCGGTGGACATAGCGCCGGTCCCTGCGCCCGGCACCCCGGTTTCTTAACGAATGGCCGCAGGAAATCAAAGGGCCGCTGCGGGTCTGCCCGCAACGGCCCATGCCCCTGCGCCGGTGCGCGGATCAGTTCTTGGCGTAGTATTCGACGACGAGGTTCGGTTCCATCTGCACCGGGTAGGGCACATCGCCCAGCGCAGGGGTGCGGACGAACCTGACGATCAGCCTGGAATGGTCAACCTCCAGGTAATCGGGAACATCCCGTTCGGTCAGCTGGATTGCCTCAAGGATCAGCGCCATCTGTTTGGATTTCTGGCGGACCTCGATCAGGTCGCCCTCCTTGACGCGGTAGGACGCGATGTTGACGCGACGGCCGTTCACCATGACATGGCCGTGGTTGACGAACTGGCGGGCCGCGAAGATCGTCGCAACCAGCTTGGCGCGGTAGACAACGGCATCGAGGCGCCGCTCAAGCAGACCGATCAGCATTTCGCCGGTGTCACCTTTGACGCGTTCGGCCTCGCCGTAGATCTTGCGGAACTGCTTTTCCGTCAGGTCGCCGTAATAGCCCTTGAGCTTCTGCTTGGCGCGCAGCTGCGTGCCGAAGTCCGACAGCTTGTTCTTGCGGCGCTGGCCGTGCTGGCCGGGGCCGTATTCGCGCTTGTTGACCGGGGATTTCGGACGGCCCCAGATGTTTTCGCCCATGCGGCGGTCGATCTTGTGCTTGGCAGAGGTGCGTTTGGTCACCGCTGATCTCCTTCTGATACTGCGAAGGGCGTTGTCCTCTCCCCGGACATGATCCGGGGCGACAGGCATCCCCTTGCGGGGGCCGCCAACACCAATGAAAAGCCCCGGGCATGTGCCCGGAACGGGCGACTTATACAGACCAAAGCCGCAGAGTCAACAGCGCCTGCCGATTGTCAATCCGCAGGGATTGCGCCACTCTTCGCGCTTGAAGGAGATGCAAATGACCCAGGAACACATCGGTTTCATCGGCGCCGGCCTGATGGGCCACGGCATGGCGAAGAACATCGTCGAAAAGGGCTACCCCCTGACCGTCACCGCCCACCGCAACCGCGCGCCGGTGGAGGACCTGATCGGAAGGGGCGCTGCCGAGGCCGCGCTGGATGCGCTTGCCGCCCGGTCCACGATCATCTTCCTCACCCTGCCCGGCTCGCCCCAGGTGGCTGAAACGGTTGCGAAGATGGCCCCCCACCTGCGCCCCGGCACGGTGATTGTCGATTGCTCCACCTCTGACCCCACGGTCACCGAACGCCTCGCCGCGGATCTTGCCGCCACGGGCGTCCATTTCGCCGACGCCCCCCTGTCCCGCACCCCGAAAGAGGCGTGGGCGGGCACGCTGGACTGCATGGTCGGCGCAGAGCCGGAGGTGTTCACCCGCATCAGTCCGGTCATCGCCACCTGGGCCGGGAAGATCGTTCACATCGGGCGGGTCGGCGACGGCCACCGGATGAAGCTTCTGAACAACTTCCTCTCCCTGGGCTATGGCGCGATCTATGCCGAGGCGCTGGCGCTGGCCGCCAGGGTGGGGATTTCGACCGCCACCTTCGACTCTGTGATCCGGGGGGGCCGGATGGACTGCGGCTTCTACCAGACCTTCATGGGCTACGCGCTGGACGGCAACCGGCAGGCGCACCGCTTTACCCTGTCGAATGCCTACAAGGACCTGCGCTATCTGGAAAGCATGGCCAATGCCGCCACCGTCACCACGACGATGGCCAGCGCGGCGAAGAACAGCTTTGCCTGCGCAGTGGCGCAGGGCGGCGCGGGGCCGGAGGATTATGTGCCGCACCTGGTGGATTTCGTGGCACGGGCGAACGGGGTGGAACGCCAGAAGGGGGATGGTGCCTGACTGCGCCGCAGGGCAAGCCCTGCGGCGGTTGATGTCTGGCCTGCCGTAAAGAGGTCGGCGCAGTCTGCGGCCTGTTCCTGCCACGGGAATGCCGAAGCCACGTCTTCGCCGCAGGCCATGGCTTGAACAGGGTGCGACATGCTGGCGGATACGCCTGGAAATCCGCCAGGCAAACCGGGGCGGTGCAGAGCCGGGTCTTGCGTTTGCACAGGGGCTGAACGCCCTTCTTGCGGGCGCTTCCCTCAGACCAGCCCGCGCCAGAACAGCACTGCAAGAAACAGTACAGCCACCACGAACAGGCTGAAGGCAATGGAACTGGCCATCGCGGCCAGCATCGCCCGGCGCCGGGCCGGGCACATATCACCTGCAACAAGAACGGCATTCCCTTTGATAGCGAAAAGCCGACCATCACCTCGGGCATCCGCCTGGGAACGCCCGCAGGCACCACGCGCGGCTTCGGTGAACCCGAGTTCCGCCAGATCGGCGACTGGATTGTGCGGGTCGTCGACGGGTTGGCTGCGCATGGCGAAGACGGCAACGGCGCGGTCGAGGCCAAGGTGAAGGCCGAAGTCGAAGAGCTCTGCCAGCGCTTCCCGATCTATCCGGAGCTGTAAGCATCGCAGGGTGCGGCTCACGTCGCACCCTCACTTTCGATCAAAAGGCTGATCTTAGGGTGGGCAATTTGCCCACCGCCCGTTCAAGTTGTCCGGTCTCGCACGCAGTACATCCGCCGCCGACGACCGTCCTTTTCCACACGGCGAAGCTCGAACTCTCCGGATTCATGTAAGACTTGGGGAAGGGTAGTGCACCCGTACTTCTCTGGGGTCTGATGCGGATAGCGATTGGCAATCCATTGCTCCGCCGCCGCTACCTTCGTCCACCCATCGACAGCTAGCGTCTTCGAGGCCTCACGAAGCGCCGACACGATACCGGCTCCCGGCCAGAACACCGAGCCGTCCGGGTTTATGCCGTTTACCACCGCGTCGTCGAATGTGTTCGACCGAACGTGCTTTTCCAACTGATGCAGCGCATTCTCAATAGATGCCGCCCACTCGCAAAGCCGCACCAGATGCTCACCGATCCGGTCGCAAATCGATGCAAGTTCAGCCTGCGCACTGCGGCATCCTTCCATGGTCCACAGATCATGCCTCTCCATGAAATGGTGGATGAGATCGTTCCGCATCTGCACCAATTCCCGCAACTCTGCTTCAGTGGTCGTCAGGTCCTCTTCCCCGACACCCAGCCTTACCCGCATTCGAAAACTGGGCGGGTCGCTTGCCCGATCCTCATTGTCGTCGTCCGGGGTGGCGGGCTCTCCACCCACAAGCACCGAGCCGACGAATGTCCGGACCAGCATTCCCAAGGTCTGCTGTGAGGTGTCGACGCTGCTGGCAACACCGGCTTCCTCAAGGCTCTGCAGGGTGCCGCGCAGATCGCTGTAGGCAAGAATGGATTTCAGCTGCCGCTCGTACTGCTGCAGGCGCAGGACGCACCGTCCCATCAGCCGGTTCACTTCCTGCTGCTGCGTGTCCAGATGGTCCTCGACCATGAAACCTCTCCACTCCGTCCAGCAGATAGCAGCACGGTCACGTCCGGGTCAGCAATCGTCGAATTGCACCGTCACCATTCCCCCACCTTGACAGGCGAAGCCAGGACCGGTCACATCCCCCGACCCCACCGTCAGGACCCGCATGACCACCCCAGATACCCGCTCCCTCGAACACCGCATGGGCGACTGGGCCCGGGCGCGTCTGCCGTTCGCGGTGGCGGAACTCGTCATGTTCGTCCTGAAACAGGGTTGGGCCTGTCTCTTCGGCGGCCTCCTCCTTGCCGCCATCCTTCTCACCAAGCTGATCTGGCAGCCCGACTGGCCGCTCCACCGCTACGACGCCCTCTTCCTTTTCGCCGTCGCGACGCAGGTCATCTTCCTCTGGACCAAACTTGAAACCTGGGAGGAAGCCCGCGTCATCCTTCTCTTTCACCTCACCGGCACGGCGATGGAGTGGTTCAAGGTCCATGCCGGGTCCTGGGCCTACCCCGAGCCCGGCATCTTCAAGCTGATGGGCGTGCCCCTGTTCTCGGGTTTCATGTATGCCGCCGTGGGTAGCTACATCGCCCGGGTGATCCGCGTCTTCGACATCCAGTTCGCGCCCTACCCGCGCTTTGCCCTGACTGTCGTGCTGGCCACGGCGATCTACGTCAACTTCTTCGCGCACCACTTCCTGCCCGACATCCGTGTCGTGCTGTTCGTCGCCACCGTCGCCTTGTACTGGCGCACCCGCATCTGGTTCCGCATCCATGACCGGCACTGGTGGATGCCTCTGCCCGTCGCGGCCCTGTTGGCGGCAGTCGCGCTTTGGGTGGCCGAGAACGTCGGCACTGCGAGCGGCACCTGGATCTATTCCGGCCAGATCCCGGGCGAGATGGTCAGCCTGGCCAAGCTCGGCTCCTGGTATCTTCTGTTGTACGTGGCCTTCGTGACCGTGACGCTGGTCAGCCGCAGCGCCCTGTCCTACACGCCGCGCAACCCGGGCCTTGTCAGCCCGGCCGAAAACCCTGCCAAATCGTAAACGCCCACAGGCAAGCCCTTGATTTATGGGGATTGCGCCGGCCGTCCAGCGTGGACAGGCCTAGAGCGTGTTGCGACCATTCCGATTCGGGATTCCCATGAGGTTTGATTTGTGATTCCCTCTGCCTATGGCAGATGTTGGGGGTCATGTATGGGCAAGCCACTTCCTATGGAACTTCGTCAGCGCGTCGTTGATTTCGT
>JADCEL010000050.1 GCA_020250125.1 Rhodobacter sp. | reverse complement strand
TGCCCTGTGGACCGGCCGGTCCAGGCACCACGAAAGGCCAGCGCCCGACCCGGCGGGGGCGAAGCGCCCGCCGGGGGCGGGGCGGGTGCTGGCCGGGGGCTTTGGTCCCCCGGCGGGCCAAGGGTCAGCCTGGCACTGTGGCAGGGGCAATAGCCCCTGCCATAATGTGCCGGGCGGAAGAGTTTCCCGCTTTTCGATCAGGCAGCCCCTGCGGCCGCCACGTCTTCAGCACCCTGTCAGCGGTCAGGCGGCGGACGCTGCGGGCAAGAGGCAGCGGTCGGGATGCCCATCCTGTTCACCCCCATCCCTGCGCAAGCCGCCCGCTGTGGCCCTGTCCGACGGTGACATCACCCCCTGCCGTCATTGCCTGCGGTTCATCCCCAAGGGGCGGGGCGTGCCGATCCGGTCGCACCGCCCCGTTCCGGTGCCGCAGCCCTGTGCCGGGCGCGATCCTTCGCCGTGCTGCCGTATGCGATGCCCGGCGCATCCTGTTCAGGTGGCCGGGATCATCCTTTCAATGGGCCGCAGCCCAGGTTGCCCCCGATCCGGCCTCTACCGTCAGCGGCACCGACAGGTGCACGGCAGGGGCTGCGGCCCCTTCCATGATCTCTTTCACCCGCGCCACCACCGGGTCCACCGCGTCTTCGGCCACTTCGAACAGCAATTCGTCATGCACCTGCAGCAGCATCGTTGCGGGCAGGCCGGCGATGGCGCGCGGCATCCGGATCATCGCGCGGCGGATCACATCGGCCGCCGTCCCCTGGATCGGCGCGTTGATGGCGGCGCGGCGGGCGAAACCGGCCGTCGGCCCCTTGGCGTTGATCTCGGGCGTGTGAATCCGCCGTCCGAACAGCGTCTGCACATAGCCCGTCTGACGCGCAAAGGCGACGGTTGCCTCCATATATTCCTTGATGCCGGGAAACCGTTCGAAATAGCGGTCGATAAAGCCCTGGGCATCGGCGCGCGGAATGCGCAGGTTGCGCGCAAGGCCATAGCCCGAGATGCCATAGATCACACCGAAGTTGATCGCCTTGGCCTGGCGGCGGATCATCGGGTCCATCCCCGTGACCGGCACGTTGAACATTTCGGCCGCGGTCATGGTGTGAATGTCAAGCCCGTCGCGGAACGCCTGTTTCAGCGCCGGAATGTCGGCGATATGGGCCAGGATGCGCAGTTCGATCTGGCTGTAATCGAGGCTGACCAGCACCTTGCCGGGCGGGGCCACGAAAGCCTCGCGGATCCGCCTGCCCTCTTCGCTGCGCACGGGGATGTTCTGCAGGTTCGGGTCGGTCGAGGCCAGGCGGCCCGTCACCGCCCCGGTGAGGGAATAGGACGTATGCACGCGCCCGGTTACAGGGTTGATATGGTCCTGCAGCGCATCGGTATAGGTCGATTTCAGCTTTGACAACTGCCGCCAGTCCAGCACCCGCGCGGGCAGGTCGTGCCCTTCTGCCGCGAGATCCTCCAGCACATCGGCCCCGGTGGCATAGGCCCCGGTCTTGCCCTTGACGCCGCCGGGCAGGCTGAACTTGTCGAACAGGATCTCGCCCAGTTGCCTGGGGCTGCCCACGTTGAAGCTTTCCCCGGCCAGCGCGTGAATCTCTGCCTCCAGCCCCGCCATTTTCTGCGCAAAGGCGTTTGACAGGCGCGACAGCGTATCGCGGTCCACCTGCACGCCGGCCATTTCCATCGCCGCCAGCACCGGCACCAGCGGGCGTTCCAGCGTTTCATAAACCGTGGTCACCTGCGCCTTGTGCAACTGCGGCCGGAAGGTTTTCCACAGGCGCAGCGTCACATCGGCGTCTTCGGCGGCGTATTTCACCGCATCGTCCACCGGTACCCGGTCGAAGGTGACCATGCCCTTGCCGGACCCCAGCAGCGATTTGATCGGGATCGGCACATGGCCCAGATACTGTTCGGACAGCGCATCCATGCCATGCCCGTGCAGCCCGGCATGCATGGCATAGCTCATCAGCATCGTGTCATCGATGGGGGCCACTGCAATGCCGTGCCGCGCCAGAATCCTGGCGTCATATTTCATGTTCTGCCCGATCTTGAGGATCGAGTCGTCCTCCAGCACCGGCCGGAGCATCGCCAGCGCCGTTTCCAGCGGCATCTGTCCCGCCACCGGATCGACCGTGCCGAACAGATCACCCCCCCCCTGCCGGTGACCCAGCGGGATGTAGCAGGCATGGCCCGCCTCGACGCACAGCGAGATGCCCACCAGTTCGGCGCGCATCTCGTCCAGGCTGGTGGTTTCGGTGTCGATCGCCACATGGCCGCGCTCGCGGATCAGCGCGATCCAGGCGGCCAGCGCGGCAGGGTCGCGGACCGCCTCATACCCGGCATGGTTGAAGGGCTGCGGCGCAATATGGATCAGCGGGGCCGCATCGCCGGGCGCGTGCGGGATCACGGCTGCGGCGGGCACCGCCACCTTCAGGCTTTCCGCCACGCGCCGCGTCAGGGTGCGGAATTCCATCGCCTCCAGAAAGCCCATCAGCACGTCAGGCTCCGGCTCTTTCACCTCCAGCGCGTCAAGGGTGAAATCCAGCGGGGCATTGCAATCCAGTTGCACCAGCTGTCTTGACAGGCGGATCTGGTCGGCATTGTCGATCAGCGTCTGGCGGCGCTTGTCCTGCCGGATCTCACCTGCGCGGGCCAGCAGCGTTTCCAGATCGCCGAATTCCTGGATCAGCAGCGCGGCCGTCTTGATGCCGATGCCCGGTGCCCCCGGCACGTTGTCCACCGGATCGCCGGTCAGCGCCTGCACATCCACCACCCGGTCGGGCCGCACGCCGAACTTCTCTTCAACCTCGGCGATGCCGATGCTCTTGTTCTTCATCGGGTCCAGCATTTCCACGCCGTCACCGACAAGCTGCATCAGGTCCTTGTCCGATGACAGGATCGTCACCCGCCCGCCCGCATCGCGCGCGCGGCAGGCCAGGGTGGCGATGATGTCATCCGCCTCGAAGCCTTCGGTTTCGATGCAGGCCACGTTGAAGGCGCGCGTCGCCTGGCGCGTCAGCGGGAACTGCGGGCGCAGCTCTTCCGGCAGGTCAGGGCGGTTGGCCTTGTAAAGCGGATAGATTTCATTGCGGAAGGTCTTTGACGAATGGTCGAAGATCACCGCCACATGGCTGGGGGTATCGCCCTTCCGGTTGTTCTCGACATAGCGGAACAGCATGTTGCAAAAGCCCGCGACCGCCCCGATGGGCAGGCCATCCGACTTGCGCGTCAAGGGTGGCAGCGCGTGATAGGCGCGAAAGATGAAGGCTGATCCATCGATCAGATGCAGGTGGTTGCCCCTGCCAAAGCTTTGCGCCATCTTTGCTTCCGTTCTTGTGTCCCTGTGGTGTCTTCGCATGTTCATGCGCTGTCTGCTACCCGTCGCCGTGCTTGTTTTTCCGCTGGCCGTCCCTGCCGGGGCTGAAACGCGCTGTGACCTGACCGATGACCAGACCAGTTGCAGCCGCGTCCTTGCCTGTTTCGGCACCGACGGTCGCTGGTTTGAAGGGCGCGCTTTCGGGCGCGGGACGGGGACCGTTGCCGGGATGGTCAGCGATGGTGTCAGCTGTTCGGGCACCTGGACATCCGAAAACGGACAGGGGCGCGGCGAAGCCTGGATCACCTGTGATGACGGGATGACGGTAACCGTCACGACCGAATATCAGGATCATTATACCGGAACGACCATCGGGCAAGGGGTGGCCAATACGGGCGTGGCGGTCAAATCCTGGTCCGGTCTGCATGTGGCGGATTTTCTGCGGCGCGAAAGCGATACGCCCCAGGCGGTGCTGCCCTGTGGCAGGCAGGAAATCCCGATCAGCCAGGCCCCGCTGGTGGTGCCCCTGCCGGACCCGGCCCGGCCCCGCAGGACCGGCTAATTCTGCGGCACGAACCGCCAGAATGCCAGGCGCACGGCATAGTTTGTCGGTGTCCAGCGCCCGAACCGCAGGCCTGCGCGCGCAAGCATCCCGGATACCCAGACATTGCAGGTGCGGGCCATGTGAAACCTGTCGCGGCCCGCGAAAAAGCCGTCGGTGGGCGTGAACCCCGGATAGGGCAAGGGAATGCGCCCGCCGTCAGCCATCTGTGCGAAGCTGTCCAGGATCGCATCGGTCAGCGCGTTGAACTGGTCCGGCGTCAGGGCCAGCAGGGTGATCCGGCTGAAATCCTCGATCCGCCCGGCCACGTCGATCCGCAGAACCGAAGAGTCACCGGTTGCCGACCGCCAAAGCGTATGGGCGGTGATATCGGACACGCTTCCGACGGTTGCAAAGAAACTGCTGGCCCCCCATCCCACCACCAGCCATTCCGCCTGCGGGTCCAGAACGGGCACGCCTGCGTCCTGGACAAAGGCAAACCGCGCGCGCACGTCCGGCGTGACGGGGATCAGCAGGTCGGTATGGAGCGTGCCCTGAAACAGACCAATGCGATTGGTATCTTCCCCCGGCGGCGGAACCGGCGCGCCGTTGGACCAAAGGCCCCCCGCCGCCGCAGCGGCAAGATACGTCAGGATGGCGAGTGCAAAGAGGCCCTGGATAACCGCAAGACGCCGGACCCAGCGGCGGATCATCGCGCCGGACCAACCCGGCTTTCATGGACATAGCGCTTGTCGCAATAGCCGCATTCGACCCAGCCCCTGTCTTCGGGTATGCTCAGCCAGACGCGCGGATGGCCCAGCGCCCCTTCGCCGCCGTCGCAGGCAACCTTCCATGTGGCCACCACTTCGGTTTCCGGGGCGTCGGGGGTCATCGGCATACCTTCTTCGCGGTGGACTGCGCGTGTGCCAAGCATGATAGTGATCCCCACCGCAACGGCAAGGGGTGCCTCAACCGATCTCATCCCGGGTCCTGCGGCAGCTCTGCCGAGCGGATCATCGGAAAGAACCGCCCGGAAGACCACAGACCGAACCAGCTTTCATTGCCGTGGTCCCCGTGGCAGCCCAGGTCGGCCAGCCGGTAAAAGGATTTGCGGTCGATCAGCGCCTCCAGATTGCTGCGGATCAGGATATAGGGGGCGGGCGCGCCCGAGGCATCGCGCGCGACCCGGATCGGGTGATCGGGTCCCGCAACCGCCCGGTCCCCGACCTGCGTGACAAAGGTCAGGACCTGATCGCGCCCTGTGCCCTTTGCTTCGAAATCCACCGCGACAAAGGGGGCGTCATCCACGCGGATGCCCACCTTTTCCACAGGCGTCACAAGATAGTAGCGGCCGTCTTCCTTCTTCAGGATCGATGAGAACAGCCGCACCATTCCGGGTCGCCCGATGGGCGTGCCCAGATAGAACCAGGTGCCGTCCCGCGCGATGCGGATGTCCAGATCGCCGCAGAAGGGCGGGTTCCACAGATGCACCGGCGGCGCGCCCTTTTTTGCGGCAGCCTGGGCCGAGGCCAGAACCGAGTCAGCGGAAGGTCTCACAATCATTTGTCCGCTTTGTCCTTTTGCCATTTGTATGCGAAGGGATAGTTTGCTCAGATGGGCATATAACCTTGCAGGGAAGATTGTCATGGCCGCGCCTGAAGACCTGGTCGCTGAAATCGAGGTTCTGGGCCAGCGGCTGGCGCAGGCGAAGGCCAGCATCAACCGCCGCTTCATCGGCCAGGAACAGGTGGTGGACCTGGTTCTGGCGGCGATGCTCTGCGGCGGACATGCCCTGCTTGTCGGCCTGCCGGGGCTGGGCAAGACCCGCCTTGTGGATACGCTGTCAACCGTCATGGGGCTGAAGGGCAGCCGCATCCAGTTCACGCCGGACCTGATGCCGGCCGATATCCTGGGGTCCGAGGTGCTGGAAACAACCGCCGATGGCGGCCGCGCCTTCCGCTTCATCGAAGGCCCTGTGTTCTGCCAGCTTCTGATGGCCGATGAAATCAACCGCGCCAGCCCGCGCACCCAGTCAGCGCTGCTGCAAGCCATGCAGGAACGCGAGGTCACGATTGCGGGCCAGCACCGCCCGCTGGGTCGGCCCTTCCATGTTCTGGCCACCCAGAACCCGATCGAACAGGAAGGCACCTATCCCCTGCCAGAGGCGCAGCTTGACCGTTTTCTGGTGCAGGTCGATGTCGGCTACCCCGACCGCGCGACCGAGCGGGACATCCTGATTGCAACGACGGGGGCGGAAGAGGCGCAGGTTCACCAGGTCTTCACCGCCGAAGACCTGCTGGCCGCGCAGGCCGTGCTGCGCCGGATGCCGGTGGGCGACCGTGTGATCGGGATGATTCTTGATCTTGTGCGCGCCTGCCGCCCGCAGGAACCCGAAGGCGCGGCGCTGGCCGATGTTCTCAGCTGGGGGCCGGGCCCGCGCGCGGCACAGGCGCTGATGCTGACGGTGCGGGCGCGGGCGCTGCTGGACGGGCGGCTTGTGCCCGATGCCGGTGACGTGCGCGCCCTGGCGCGCCCGGTGATGATCCACCGCATGGCGCTGAGCTTTGCCGCGCGGGCGCGGGGCGAAAGCCTTGGCGCGGTGATCGACGGTGTCGTTGCCCGGCTCACGGCCCTAGAGGCCGCTGCGTGACGCAAGACCTGTTCCTGCGGGCGCGGGCCGAAACGCTTGGTCAGGCCCTGCCGCCGCTGCTGGCTGCGGCAGAGCATCTTTCGGCAACGGTGATCCTGGGCGGCCACGGGCGGCGGCGTGCCGGGATGGGCGATGAATTCTGGCAGTACCGCCCGGCAGATGCAGGCGATTCCGCGCGGATGATTGACTGGCGCCGGTCTGCCCGGGCCGATTCGCATTTCGTGCGGGAACGCGAATGGCAGGCGGCGCAATCGGTGACGCTTTGGGTCGACACCTCGCGCTCGATGGCCTTCACCGGCGACAGGGCGCGCCCGCCAAAGGCTGACCGCGCGCGGCTGCTGGCGCTGGCGCTTGCCGTTCTGCTGCTGCGCGGCGGCGAGCGGGTGGGCCTTGCGGGCGATGCCGCCCCGCCCCGGTCCGGACGGGCGCAGGTGGACCGTCTGGCACTGGCGCTGGCAGGCGACGGGCCTGCGGATTACGGCGCACCGGTCGTGTCCGGCATGGTTGCGCATGGCCGGGCTGTCTTTCTGTCGGATTTTCTGGGGCAGATGGCGGGTGTTGAAGATGCGGTGGCCCGCGCCTCGGACAAGGGGGTGCGCGGTGCGCTGGTGCAGGTTCTGGACCCCGCCGAGGAAAGCTTTCCCTTCGACGGCCGCACGATCTTTGAATCGATGGGTGGCACGTTGCGCCATGAGACGCTGCGGGCGGGCGATCTGAAGGCGCGCTATCTGGCGCGGCTGGCCGAACGCAAAGACCGCCTTGCGGCCCTTGGCCGTGCCTCGGGCTGGCATTTCCTGACCCACCACACCGGCGAGTCGGCGCAGGCGGCCCTGCTTTGGCTGTACGCTGCCCTGGAACGGGGGCGCTGATGCTGGTGCTTGGCCCGATTGGCTTTACCGCGCCCTGGTTGCTGCTGGCCCTGGCCGCGCTGCCCGTCCTGTGGCTGGTGCTGCGCGCCGTTCCTCCGGCCCCGTTCCGGCGGCGCTTTCCCGGCGTGGCCCTGCTGCTGGGCCTGACCGATGACAAGGCCGAGACCGACAAGACCCCGTGGTGGCTGCTGGTGCTGCGGATGCTGGCTGTTGCGGCGGCGATCATTGCCTTTGCCGGGCCGGTTCTGAACCCGCAGGTCCGCCAGCCGGGGACGGGGCCGCTGCTGATCCTGCTGGACGGCGGCTGGGCCGATGCGCGCGACTGGCCGCGCCGGATCGACCGCGCGTCGGCCCTGATCGAGGATGCCGGCCGGGCGGGACGCCCCGTGGCCGTTCTGCGCCTGACAGATGCGCCGCAGGCACCCGTTTTTCAGGCAGCAAATGCCTGGACAGGCCGCATCGGCGCGCTGGGCCCGCAGCCCTGGGCACCTGCGGACCTTGGCCAATGGGCGGCGGTCCTGCCGCAGGACGGGTTTGACAGCTTCTGGCTGTCCGACGGGCTGGATCATCCGGGGAGGGCAGACCTGCTTGCCGCGCTGGAAACGCGCGGGGCCGTCACCGTGTTTGAAAGCCCGCGCCCGGTCGTCACCCTGCGGCCTGCGATTTTCGAGGAGGGTGTGGTCAAGGTGCGCGCCCTGCGTCCGGCAGCCGGGGGGGAAGCGGAAGTCGAGGTTTCGGCCCGTGGCCCCGATCCGTCAGGGGCAGAGCGGGAACTGGCCCGTGTCGCGGTGATGTTCAGGGCAGGCGAGACGGAAGCGGTCACAGACCTGTCGCTTCCGCCCGAGTTGCGCAACCGCCTGACCCGGTTCGAGATTGTCGGCCTGCGGTCCGCCGGGGCCGTCAGCCTGACCGATGACAGCCTCAAACGCCGCAAGGTTGCCCTGATCGCCGGTGGCGGCACCCGCGAGGGGTTGCAGCTGCTGTCGCCCATCCATTACCTGCAACAGGCGCTGGAGCCGGTGGCGGATCTGATCGACGGCACGCTTGATGATGTGCTGCTGGCCTCGCCCGATGTCATCATTCTGGCCGATGTCGGGCGGTTGTCGGTTGCGGAAGCCGACGGGCTGCTGGACTGGCTGGAAAGGGGCGGCCTGCTGCTGCGCTTTGCCGGGCCGCGCCTTGCCGCCAGCGATGTCAGCCGCGATGCGGAAGACCCGCTGATGCCGGTGCGTCTGCGCGAAGGCGGACGGTCGGTGGGCGGCGCGATGAGCTGGGGAGAGCCGAAGGCGCTTGCCCCCTTTCCCGAAAACTCGCCCTTCCACGGGCTTGCGGTTCCGGCGGATGTGACGGTCAGGTCGCAGGTGCTGGCCCAGCCCGATCCCGATCTTGCGGGCCGGACCATCGCCGCCCTGGCCGATGGCACGCCTCTGGTCACCCGCAAGCCGGTGGGGCAGGGGCAGGTGGTGCTGGTGCATGTGACGGCCAATGCCGAATGGTCCACCCTGCCGCTGTCCGGCCTTTTTGTGCAGATGCTGGAACGGCTGGCGGTGTCCACCCGCCCCGCCACACCCGGGGCGGGCGACCTTGCCGGGCAGACTTGGGTGCCCGCAGCCGTGCTGGACGCCTATGGCACCGTTGCGCAGGCAGGCGATGTTGCCGGCGTTGCGGGCGAGGTTCTGGCCCAGGGCATCGCCACCGGCCCGCGTGACGGACTTCCGCCGGGGCTTTACGCCGGGGCAGACCGGCGCGTTGCGCTGAACGTGATCGGCCCGCAGACGGTCCTTGCGCCAGCAGTCTGGCCGGACCGCATTCCGGTCGAAGGTCTGGCGGCGGACCGTGAGCAGGCGCTGAAGGGTGCCTTCCTTGCCGGGGCGCTGGCGCTTTTGCTGGTGGATATTCTGGCGTCGCTCTGGCTGACGGGCCGGCTGCGCGCGACCGGGGGGACCGTTGCCATGCTGGCGCTGTGCCTGCTTGCGGCACCCCCGCCCGCGCAGGCGCAGCAGGCCGGGGCAAAGGACGACGCGCTTGCGCTGCAGGCGACGACAGCCGTGGTTCTGGCCCATGTGCTGACGGGTGATCCCCAGGTTGACGCCCTGGCCGAGGCCGGTTTGCGCGGCCTTGGCCGGAAGCTGTCCGAGCGCACGTCGATCGAACCTGCGGCCCCGATCGGTGTTGATCTGGACCGCGACGAACTGGCGTTCTTTCCCTTCCTGTACTGGCCGGTCACGGCCACGCAGCCGCTGCCCTCGGCCGAGGCCTATGCGGCGCTGAACCGCTATCTGCGCACCGGCGGGATGATCCTGTTTGACACGCGCGATGCGGATGTGGCGGGGTTCGGCGGGACAACGCCCGAAGGGCGACGGTTGCAGGAACTGGCCGCGCAGCTGGACGTGCCGCCGCTGGAACCCATTCCTGCGGACCATGTCCTGACCCGCACCTTTTACCTTTTGCAGGATTTTCCCGGCCGCCACGCGGGCCGGTCGATCTGGGTCGAGGCATCGGCCCCGGATGCCGAACAGGTCGAAGGCATGCCGTTCCGCAACCTGAATGACGGGGTGACGCCGGTGGTCATCGGCGGCAATGACTGGGCTTCGGCCTGGGCGGTTGATGACGCGGGCGCGCCGCTTTACCCGGTGGGCCGCGGCTTTGCCGGGGAACGCCAGCGCGAGATCGCCTACCGCTTCGGCGTGAACCTGATCATGCATGTGCTGACCGGCAACTACAAATCCGACCAGGTCCATGTGCCTGCGCTTCTGGAAAGGCTGGGACAGTGACCGGAACCCTTGTCTTCGACCCGCTGCTGCCCTGGCCGGTGCTTTACGCGGCGCTGGGCCTTTGCGCGCTGGGCATTGCGGTTGCGCTGTGGCGCGGGCTGGCGGGCTGGTGGCTGCGCGGTTTGACGGCGGCGGTGCTGCTTCTGGCCATCGCCAACCCGTCGCTGCAACGGGAAGACCGCACACCGTTGCCGGACATCGTTCTGGCGGTGGTCGATGCCAGCGCCAGCCAGCGCATCGGCGACCGCCCCGCCCAGACGGCGGCGGCGCTGGCGGCGGTCGAGGCAAAGGTCGCGGCCCTGCCCAACACCGAGTTGCGCATCATCCGCCTGGGCGATGCGCCCGGCGACGAAGGCACGCTGCTGATGACGGCGCTGGCCCAGGCCCTGGCCGAAGAACCGCGCGCCCGCGTTGCCGGGGCCATCCTGATCACCGACGGGCAGGCCCATGACCTGCCCGCCGCCCCCGCCATGCCCGCCCCGGTTCATGTGCTGCTGACCGGACAGGACAGCGACTGGGACCGCAGGCTGACGATCCGCAATGCCCCGGCCTTTGCCATTCTGGGCGAAGATGTGATGCTGACCCTGCGCATCGATGATGAGGGTGCCCTGCCGGCCGATCTGGGAGAGACCGCAGAACTGAAGATTTCCATCGGCGGCGCGCCGCCGCAGCAGTTCAGCGTGCCCACTGGCGAGGATCTGCAGGTGCCGCTGCGTCTGCCGCATGGCGGGATGAACGTGCTGCAATTCCAGGTGGCCACGGTGGACAGCGAACTGACCGACCGCAACAATGCCGCCGTCGTGCAGATCAACGGTGTGCGCGACCGGCTGCGCGTGCTGCTGGTGTCGGGCGAGCCGCACGCAGGTGAACGCGTCTGGCGCAACCTGCTGAAATCCGATGCCTCGGTCGATCTGGTGCATTTCACCATCCTGCGCCCGCCGGAAAAGCAGGATGGTGTGCCGGTGACCGAACTGTCGCTGATCGCCTTTCCCACCCGCGAGTTGTTTGTCGAGAAGATCAACGAATTCGACCTGATCATCTTCGACCGCTATCGCCAGCGTGGCATCCTGCCCACCTCTTACCTGGAAAACGTGGCTGACTATGTGCGCAGGGGCGGCACCGTGCTTATGGCGGCGGGGCCCGAATTCGGCACGGCCGACAGCCTGTACCGGTCGCCCCTGGCCGATATCCTGCCCGTTGTGCCGTCGGGGCGGGTGATCGAACAGGGCTTTGTCCCGACGATGACCGAGCTTGGCCGCCGCCACCCGGTGACCGCCGGGCTGGATGGGTTTGTGCCGGACAAGGCGGATGCGGCGGCGCTTGCGGCCGCAGCGGGCGATGCCGCAGAAGGCCCGGCCTGGGGCCGCTGGTTCCGCATGGTCGATGTCAGGGCGACGCGCGGTCAGGTGGTGATGGAGGGTGCGGGCGGCCGCCCCCTGCTGGTGCTGGACCGGGTCGGCGAGGGCCGCGTGGCGATGCTGGCCTCGGATCACGCCTGGCTTTGGGGCCGGGGTTACGAAGGCGGCGGGCCGCAGCTTGAACTGCTGCGGCGCCTGGCCCACTGGATGCTGAAGGAACCCGAGCTGGAGGAAGAGGCGCTGACCGCGACCGCGCAGGGCCAGACCCTGACCGTCACGCGCCGCACCATCGGCGACCCTGCGGGCGATCTGACGATCACCGCCCCTGACGGCACCGAAACGACCCTGCCGATGCCGCAAACCGCACCGGGACGGCATGAGCTGGTCTGGCAGGCCCCCGACATGGGCCTGTACCGTCTGGCGCAGGGCGATCTGACCGCCGTCGTCGCCATAGGCCCGTCGGCGCCGCGCGAATTCGAGCAGACCCTGGCCAGCGGCTCGGTTCTGGCCCCCGTGGCCGGGGCTGGCCGGGGTGGCATCCTTCGGCTGGCCGATGGCACCCCCGATATCCGTGCCGTGCGCGAGGGGCGCGTCGCCGCAGGGCGCGGCTGGATCGGGATCACGCCGCGCAATGCCTTTGTCACCCGGGATGTCAGCATCGCCCCGCTGCTGCCGGCCTGGGCATGGCTGCTGATCGCCTCGGTCCTGACGCTGGCCGCATGGCTGCGCGAAGGGCGGCGCTGACCCAAAGGGTCTGCGCGAAAGGACCGCCCGCGACGGCGGGGCGAATCCGCGCCGGATCAGCACGGTCGGGCACCGCGCCGTCGCCGCCATCAGGGGAACAGCCCCAAAGAGCCGGACGGGCGCCACCAGCGCGAAAAAGACAGATCGCCGCCCAAGGTTGAGGCTGCGCGCGGCGTGATGTTGACCTTTGCCGCCCGGGCGGCGCAGTGACAGGCCGGCGGATTGGCCGGATCACCGGGAACGGCCATCACCGCAAGTGCCGGCAGATCAAGCGACGCGGGGAAGGTGCCATATCATGCCCCGCACCGCACCCTTTCAGGGTAAGGCTTGCCAGCGCGGCGAATTGGTTATATTTCCTGACCAATAGGGGATTTTCATGGATATGCCGCTGCCAGACCCGTCGATCCTGTCGCGCAAGGCGCGGATTGTGGATCGATTGCGGGCCATCCTGCCCCATGATGCGGTGATCGATGCGCCGGCCGAAACGCGGGCCTATGACTGCGATGCGCTGACGGCCTACCGCTGCCCGCCGCTGGCTGCGGTCTTGCCGCGCACCACGGCCGAGGTCAGTGCCATCTTGCGGCTGTGCCACGGGGAAGGCGTGCCGGTGGTGCCGCGCGGCTCTGGCACATCGCTGGCCGGGGGGGCGCTGCCGACGGCGGATTGCGTGATTCTGGGCGTCGCCCGGATGAACGGGGTGCTGGAAACCGATTATGCCAACCGGTTCATCCGCGTGCAGGCGGGCCGCACCAACCTCAGCGTTACCGGCGCGGTTGAAGCCGACGGTTTCTTCTATGCCCCCGATCCTTCCAGCCAGCTGGCCTGCGCGATCGGCGGCAATATCGCCATGAACTCGGGCGGGGCGCATTGCCTGAAATACGGGGTGACCACCAACAACCTGCTGGGCGTGACCATCGTGCTGATGGACGGTTCTGTGCTTCAGATCGGCGGCGCGCATCTGGACCCCGGCGGGCTGGACCTGCTGGGCGTGATCTGCGGGTCGGAGGGCCAGCTTGGTGTCGTGACCGAAGCCACCCTGCGCATCCTGCCAAAGCCCGAAGGCGCGCGCCCCGTGCTGATCGGGTTCTCCTCGAACGAGGTGGCGGGCACTTGCGTCTCTGACATCATCAAGGCAGGCGTCCTGCCGGTTGCGATCGAATTCATGGACCGCCCCTGCATCCGCGCCTGCGAAGCCTTCGCCAAGGCGGGCTACCCCGATTGCGAGGCGCTGCTGATCGTCGAGGTGGAAGGTTCGGATGCCGAGATCGACGAACAGCTTGCCCTGATCCGCGCCATCGCCCTGCGCCACGATCCGGTCGAATTGCGCGAAAGCCGCAGCGAGGAGGAATCGAAGCGCATCTGGCTGGGCCGCAAATCCGCCTTCGGGGCGTTGGGCCAGATCAACGACTACATGTGTCTGGACGGCACCATCCCTGTCTCGGCTTTGCCCTTCGTGCTGCGCCGCATCGGCGAGATGAGCCGCAGCTACGGCCTGGACGTGGCCAATGTGTTTCACGCGGGCGACGGCAACATGCACCCGCTGATCCTGTTTGACGCCAACAAACCGGGCGATCTTGACCGGTGCGAGGCGCTCGGTGCCGATATTCTGAAGCTTTGTGTCGAGGTCGGCGGCTGCCTGACCGGCGAACATGGCGTGGGCGTCGAAAAGCGCGATCTGATGCCGGTGCAGTTCACGCCCGATGACATGGAGGCGCAGTTGCGCGTCAAGGATGTGTTCGATCCGCAGTGGCTGCTGAACCCGGCCAAGGTCTTTCCGCTGGATGTGACATCCGCCCGCCGTGCGGCCTGAGCTGCACCGGGGGCTGTCTGCCCCCTGGCCCGGCCAGGGTCCGGGCGGTCTTCGCGCCCACCCTTTGCCAGAGGGTTTGTGATTGCTCATTTCCCCCCGGGGGTGTTTGTGAACAGATGTTTGTGAACAGATCATGATGACACTGCGCCCCGGCGGCGAAGCCGGACTTTCCGCCCTCTTGCGGGACCGCACAGAGCCTTTGCGCGTCATCGGCGGCGCAACCCGCGTGCTTTGGTTCGGCGGGGCGGCAGATCTGCTGGATTGCACCGCCCTGTCTGGCATCACCCTGTATGAGCCCGGCGCGCTGACGCTGGTGGCGGGGGCCGGCACGCCGCTGGCCGGGGTGGAGCGGGTCCTGGCCGCCGAAGGCCAGCGCCTGCCCTTCGAGGTGCCCGATCTGCGCGGGCTGCTGGGGACCGCCGGCGTCTCGACCCTGGGCGGTGTGGTGGCCGCGAATGCATCCGGCCCGCGCCGCCTGCAGGCGGGGGCCTGCCGCGACAGCCTGATTGGCCTGCGCTTTGTCGATGGCACCGGAATGGCGGTGAAGACCGGCGGGCGGGTGATGAAAAACGTCACCGGCTATGATCTGGTCAAGCTGCTGGCGGGCAGCCATGGCACGCTGGGTGTGCTGACCGAAGTCAGCTTCAAGCTGCTGCCGGTGCCCGGTGCTTCGGCCACGCTGGTGCTGCGCGGGCTGGACGATGCGTCAGCCGTGCAGGCGATGGCCGCCGCCCTTGGATCGCCCTTCGAGGTGACGGGGGCCGCGCATTGGCCCGGCGAGGGCACGTTTCTTCGGATCGAGGGCTTCGCGGAATCGGTCGTCTATCGCGGCGGCCGGCTTGCCCGGCTGCTGGCCCCCTTCGGCTCCGCCGATATGCTGGACGGCGAAGACACCGCGCGGCAGTGGCAGGCGATCCGCGACGTGGCCCCCTTCCACGGCCGGCCGGGCGATGTCTGGAAGCTGTCGGTCAAACCGTCGGACGCGCCGGGGCTGGTGGCGCGTCTTGCGGCTGATGGCGTGCTCTACGACTGGGGCGGGGGCCTTGTCTGGGTGCGGACCGCGCCGGGGGCGGACCTGCGCGCCCGTCTGGGGGCCTTTGAGGGCCACGCAACGCTGATCCGGGCCGATGCGCCGGTGACGCCGGTGTTTCAGCCGCAGCCCGCCCCGCTGGCCGCACTGGCCGCCGCCCTGCGCCGGAAGTTCGATCCGCGCGGCATCCTGAACCCCGGCCTGATGGGCTGATACCGAAAGACCCGGCGATGCAGACAACATTCACGGCCGATCAGCTGAAAGACCCTGCCATGGCGCGGTCGAACGCGATTCTGCGGTCCTGCGTCCACTGCGGCTTGTGTACCGCCACCTGCCCGACCTACCAGGTGCTGGGCGACGAACTCGACAGTCCGCGCGGGCGCATCTACCTGATCAAGGACATGCTGGAACAGGGCCGCCCCGCCGACGCGCGCACGGTCCGCCATATTGACCGCTGCCTGTCCTGCCTGGCCTGCATGACAACCTGCCCCTCGGGCGTGCAGTACAGGCACCTGGTCGATCACGCGCGGGAGTATATCGAACAGACCTGCCGCCGGCCGCTGTCCGACCGTGTTCTGCGCTGGATTCTGGCGCAGATCCTGCCCCATCCGATGCGCTTTCGCCTGGCCCTGCTGGGTGCCAGGATCGGGCGGCCCTTTGCCTTTCTGATGCCGGACCGGCGGATCAGGGCCATGCTGGCGATGGCACCGCGCCACATTCCCCCGGTCAGCCGCAACGACGACCCGCAGGTCTTTGCCGCCGAAGGGCAGCGCCGCCTGCGCGTGGCCCTGATGACGGGCTGTGCGCAGAAGGCGCTGAACACCGACATCAACGATGCCACCATCCGCCTTCTGCGCCGGCTGGGCTGCGAGGTGGTGATCGCCCGCGGGCAGGGTTGCTGCGGGGCGCTGACCCATCACATGGGAAGAACCGCCGAAGCCCATGCCACGGCGGCGCGCAGCATCGCCGCCTTCATGGCCGAGGTTCGGGCAGGGGGGCTGGATGCCGTGGTCATCAACACCTCGGGCTGCGGCACGACGATCAAGGATTATGGCCACATGTTCCGCGCCGATCCGATTGCGGCCGATGCCGCGACCGTGGCCGGTCTGGCGGTGGATGTGTCGGAACTTCTGGTGCGCCTGGGCCTGCCGCAGGGCGCGCCGAAAGGGCTGCGCGTGGCCTATCACGCCGCCTGTTCGCTCCAGCATGGCCAGCAGGTCAAGACCGCGCCGAAAGACCTGCTCAGGCGTGCGGGGTTTGAGGTGGTCGAACCCGCCGACAGCCATCTGTGCTGCGGTTCGGCCGGCACCTACAACCTGCTGCAGCCCGAAATCTCGGCCGAATTGAAGCTTCGCAAGGTCAGGACGCTGGAAGCACGGGCCCCTCAGGTCATCGCGGCGGGCAATATCGGCTGCATGATGCAGATCGGGTCGGGCACCGGGATTCCCGTGGTCCATACGGTGGAATTGCTGGACTGGGCAACCGGTGGCCCACAGCCGCGCGCCCTTGCCGCGACGGGGGCCTGACAGGGGTGCGACAGCGTGGCGTTGCATGGGCCGGCGGACCGCAAGGCGGCAAACCCATGCGCCTGCGCGCGCCCGGTACATGCCGGCAGGGGCCATCGCCCCTGTCCTGGCACCAGGCAGAAAGCAGCCCTGCCCCGCGCGGGCGCGGGGGCTGTGACAAGGCCGGAAACGCCGGAAATCCCCCGCCCCCGCATCGGGCAGGCAGACGGATCACGCGACACCGGGGCGCGTTTCCTGACACCCCGACCCCTTGAAACGCGGCAGGTGTTTTCCCAGATCTGACAGGTGCGGGTGCCACCACGGGCCCGGACAGAACCGCCCGTCCCGCAAGGGAGGGTTTCATACATCGCTTGATGAGGATGACCATGCGCAGCTTTGACCTTGCCCCCCTGTACCGCGCCACCGTTGGTTTTGACCGGGTCGCAGACCTGATGGACCGCGTGCTGGCGAATGATGTGGCCCAGCCCACCTATCCGCCCTACAATATCGAAAAGACCGACGAGAATGCCTATCGCATCTCGGTCGCCGTCGCCGGTTTCACCTCGGACGAGCTGAGTGTCGAGGTGAAGGACGGCACCCTGCATGTGGCCGCCCGCAAGAACCCCGACGAGACCGGGCGCAGCTATCTTCACCGGGGCATCGCGACGCGGGCCTTCGAGCGGCGCTTTGCGCTGGCCGATCATGTCCGCGTGACGGGGGCCTCGCACGAGCTGGGGATGCTGCACATCGACCTGGTGCGCGAAACGCCCGAGGCGCTGAAGCCCCGCCGGATCGAGATTGCCCGCGCCACGGATGTTGAAGGTAAGGCGGTCACGTCGGACCAGACCCCGACCGTCCAGTAACGCCGGTTCTTCCGGACTTTGGGGGCGCGCCGCAGGGCGCGCCCTTTTGCTTTACCGCAGGCGGAAGTCGAAATGCTTGCGCACCTTCTCTTCGATCTTCCAGGTGCCCCTGAAATCCTTTTCCACCACAAAGGCATCGCCCGCCACGACCGTTACCGGGGTGCCGCCATCGGGGGTGATCACGATGCGGCCTTCGATCAGGTGAACGAATTCATAGGCCGAATAGGTGGCGTGATAGCTGCCCGGCGTGGCTTCCCAATAGCCCGACATCATGGTGCCGTCCGAGGCGGTGTGCAGGACCCAGGTCTTCATGGTGGGGCTGCCTTCGGTCACGACCCAGCCGTCCAGCGTGGCGTCAGAGGGGGTGACAGAGGACAGCGGCGGCAGTTTGACGATGGTGGACATGAACGCTCCGTGCTTGAAACCGGCGGCAGGCTAACCGATCCGCCGGGGCGCGGCAACCGGCGCGGCGGGGCGGCTCTGTTGCACAACTCCACGTCTGAGCGGACTTCCCCTTTCCCCGGACGGGCTCATCCTGCGGCTTCAGTGACAGGAATGCCGGGCGCGGTGAAGCGGTTCAGGACGGCGACACGGACCTGGAACCCTGACACCTGACGGTCGGAATCCCGCGCCATGAGGCGCTGGCCCGGCAGTTTCCCACAATGCATCTTCGGTTCGGCGCGGCTTCGGCGGTGGCGGCCGCTCCATTGTCGCCAGATGGGTCGACCGAAGCGGCGTGATGCGCGCGGGGCCTCGTTGCGTGCGATCGCCCCGACGGTATCAGGCTTTCAGGGCCTGGCGTTCTTGCGGGGCGGGATGATTGCGGCGGCACCTCGGGCGGCGATGGCGCCGTGGCACTTGCGCGTG
>JADCEL010000005.1 GCA_020250125.1 Rhodobacter sp. | reverse complement strand
GGGGGAAACGCGGGTCGCGTTTCCCGATCCCGCCCGGACTGGCGAAAGCACTGTCACCGCTTCACTGGCAGGGGCCATCGCCCCTGCCACGACGCTGCGCTGGGATCAGGACCAGCCGGGGGCCACAGCCCCCGGCCAGCGCCCGACCCGCCCATGGCGGGCGCTTCGCCCCCGCCGGGCCGGGCGCTGGCCTTTCGTTGGTGCGGGTGGAGACGGTCGTGGTGGCACCGTCCCGCGCGGGCGGGGGAAACGCAGCGCGTTTCCTGATCCTGCCCAAAAGGGCAATCCCTTTCCCCGGACCGGGAAGATTTCCCGGCAGGCAGGCAGCCGGATTGCTTTTTCAGCAGCCTGCCAGGCGGAAGCAAAGGCTAGTCCAGACGGTCCGCCAGCCAGGCCGCCACCAGGAAATGCGCAATTGCGCCCTTGCGGGGTGCGCGGATTTCGGGATGCGTGCCGGCCATGACCGTGACCATCTCTTCCCGCGTCAGCCACAGCGCAGTCTCGATCTCGACCGGATCAATGGTGATCGCGCTGTCCAGAGCTTCGCCATGGCAGCCCAACATCAGCGAGGCGGGAAAGGGCCAGGGCTGACTTGCCAGGTACCGCACCGCCCCGACCCGCACGCCGGCCTCTTCGAACACCTCGCGCCGGACGGCCGCCTCCATCGTCTCGCCCGGCTCCACAAACCCCGCCAGCAGCGAATACATGCCATGGGGCCATCCCGGCGACCGGCCGAACAGCACCGAATTTCCGCGTGTCACCAGCATGATCACCACGGGGTCCGTGCGGGGAAAATGATGCGCCCCACAGGACGGGCAGGTCCTTTGCCAGCCGGCCATCGTCACCCCGGACGCCGCCCCGCAGGTGGCGCAGAAGCCATGGCTGGCATGCCATTGCAGCAGGGCCTTCGCAGTGGCCAGAAGTTCGGCTTCGCGCGCGGTCAGCCGGGTCATCGCCCCGCGCAATTCTGCAAAGACGTGGTCCGGCGGCAAGGCCGGATGCCGCTGTTCGGAGGCATCGAAGAACCCGGCCTGAACAGCCTCGGCCCCCGCTTCGGGTGCCCAGGCAGAGATATCCTGGGCAAAGCATGCGATGCCGTCGTCGAGGCCCAGAAAAACCGGCTCTCCGCCATGCGCCAGCGCCGGGTGACCTGCCGGAACCCAGCCTGCGGCGCACCCCCCTGTCCCGGTCAGCAGCGGCTTTCCGCGCCAGACGGGCAGCACCCTGCCAGAGGCAAGACGGGCAGCCATGGCAACCGGATCGGTGCGCAGCGCCGCAGCCCGGTCCACGCCCGATCCGCCGAAGGTGACCGTTTCCGCAATCCGCATGGCACCGCCTTTCCCTGCTGCCGTTCCGTCCTGGCATGACTGACCGGCAAGGCAAAGACCAGCCGCGCCGCAAAGCGGCAACGGGTTGCAAATGCAACCCAAGCGCTATTTTATTCAAAACGTTTCGCGCATGTCTCTTGGCAAGGGCAAAGGCCCCCCGTAGCCTTCCCTCACCGCCCATGACCGAGGCCGATGTGACGCCCCACAGCCTGCTTTCTTCCGATCCGGCGCCAAACCAGGCCCATCTGCGGATCATGGCAACGTCGGACCTTCACGCCCACATTCACCCTTATGACTACTTCTCGGATCAGCCCTCCGGGACCTTGGGCCTGGCCCGTGCCGCCCCGCTGATCGCGGCGCTGCGCGCCGGGTCGCCAAACACCCTTCTGGTCGATAACGGCGACCTGCTGCAGGGCAGTGCGCTTGGTGATTTCATCGCCGAGGTTCGGGGCCTGCCCGAGGGAACCCTGCACCCGATGATTGCGGCGATGAATGCCCTTCGCTTTGATGCGGCAACCCTTGGGAATCACGAATTCAACTACGGGCTGGACTTTCTGCTGCGCAGCATCGGCACCGCCGGATTTCCCTTTGTCTGCGCCAATGCCGTGCTGAAGCTTGGCCGAACGCCGGGGAATGACGTTCCGCTGATCCCGCCCTTCGTGCTGCTTGACCGGCAGATCACTGACGGGGCGGGCCGCCCGCATCCGATCCGGATTGGCGTGATCGGCTTGCTGCCGCCGCAGATCACCACCTGGGATGCCAACCATCTGCGCGACCGTCTGCGCACACGCGACATGGTTCAGGCGGCAAGGTACCACGTTCGCCGAATGCGCAAGGCGGGGGCGGACATTGTGCTTGCGCTCTGTCATTCCGGAATCGGCCCCCTGCGCCCCGGAACAGGCGCGGAAAACGCCGCAACGGCTGTCGCCGCCCTGCCCGGCATCGATGCGCTGATTCTGGGGCACAGCCACCTGGTCTTTCCGTCACCGGATTTCGCCGCACAGGCCGAAGCAGACCTTGCACGCGGCCTGCTGTGCGGAAAACCCGCCGTCATGCCGGGGCTTTTCGGATCGCATCTTGGCCTTGTCGATCTGTTGCTGGACCTGACCCCGGCAGGCTGGCGTGTTGCCGAAGCCGGGGCAAGGGCGGTCGCGCTTCAGCCGGCAGAGACGGCGGAAAGCCGGGCGATCTGCGCAACTGTCGCCGCCGACCATGACGCCACTTTGCGCCACATCCGCGGGCGCGTCGGCAGAACGGCGGTTCCGCTGAACAGCTTTTTCGCGATGCTGCCGGGCAATGCAGCGCTGCGGGTGGTGGCGCAGGCCCAGCGGGATCACGTGGCCAGGGCCCTGCGGGCAACGGCCCATGCGGACCTGCCGGTTCTGTCCGCCGTTTCGCCCTTCAAGATGGGGGGGCGCGGCGGGCCCGGATTTTACACCGATATCGCGGCGGGCGATCTGGCGATGCGCAGCATCGCCGACCTCTACGTCTTTCCAAATCTGATCCGGGCCATGGTCATCACCGGTGCAGACCTGACACAGTGGCTTGAACGATCCTGCGCCTTGTTCAACCGCCTGACGCCGGGTTCGCCGGACCAGCCGCTGATCAACCCGGCGATGCCGCCGACGGAATTCGACGTGATCGAAGGCGTGACCTGGGCGGTCAATCTTGCGCAGCCCGCGCGATACGCGCCGGATGGCCTGATGGCGGACGCCGGGGCATCCCGGATCAGGGACCTGCGGTATCAGGGGCGGCCCGTCCGCCCGCAGGACCGGTTCGTCATCGCCACCAACAGTTACCGCGCGGGCGGCGGATCGCCGTTCCCCGGCGCAGCCGACAGCCATATCATCTTCAGCGAAAACCTGACCAACCGCGATGTGCTGCGGCGCTATGTGGCCGACAGGGGCACGGTCGCGCCCGAAGCGCGCCCGAACTGGCAGTTCCTGCCAATGCCCGGCACCTCCGCGCTGTTCCATACGGCGGCGCGCGCGGCCCTGCATCTTGGCGGTCTGCGCGACCTGCACGTCGAACATGTCGGTCCCGGACCGGCAGGCTACAGCCGCTTTCGCCTGCATCTTTGACCCGGTCTTTCCAGCCGCGCGCCAATCCGCTACAGCCGGACCATTCCTTTGGACAAAGGCCCGACCATGTATGACGCCGTGATCTTCGACCTGGACGGCACGCTGATCGACAGCGAAAGCATCACCCAGGCCGCCGGAACCGAAGCCTTCGCTGCCATGGGGATCGATATCGACCCTGGCTTCCTGCACGCCTTGATCGGGGTTGATGACAGGACCGGCTCGGGCGTGATCCGCGCGCGCTTTCCGCAGCTTGACACAGACCTTTTTGCCGAAGCCTGGGCCGATGCGCTGCGCCGCCGCTGGGACCACGGCGTGCCGCTGAAGGCGGGCACGCAGGAAGTGCTGTCGCGCATCATCCTGCCCAAGGCGCTTGCCACATCCTCCACCCGGCTTCAGGCTGACCGCAAGCTGATGCTGACCGGCCTCGGCGTGCATTTCGCGCAGACCGTCACGGTGGACGATGTCATGGCGCCAAAGCCCGCGCCTGACCCCTATCTTCTGGCCGCCCGCCTGCTGGGTGTCGATCCGGCGCGCTGTGTTGCCTTTGAAGACAGCGAGACGGGGGCAAGATCGGCCCATGCCGCAGGCATGACCGTGGTCCAGATCCCCGATATCGTGCCAACCGACGGGGCCTTTGCCCATCATGTTGCCCCCGACCTGATCAGTGCCGCCCTGAAACTCGGGCTTATCTGAGCGTCATCACCAGGCCCGGATCAAACAGATAGGGCGCGATCACGCCGCAGGTATCGGCCAGCGGAAGCAGCGTTTCGGGTACATCAAGCCCGATGACATCGCGCATGAACCGCGCCCGTTCGGCACAGCGGGCGGCCACGGCGGGAAAGCGGGCGACCAGATCGGCACGCAGGGCGGCGTCTGCAATCACATACCCGTCTTCCATCCGCGTTGATCCGTACACGGGGTGGCCGGGGATCACATCGCATTGCATCGCCATGCCGGACCGCAGCGGCAGGTCGGACCCGTCGAAGACCGGCGAAGAGACCCATTCATCAAGGCCGATCAGATGACCCGGATTCAGATCAATCCCGAAGGTGTCGTGCGGCAGGCGCGCCATCACCTGCTGCCATACTGCCCCGCCGGGCACACCGGGCCGCATCAGGCCGAACCAGTCGGAAAGCCCTTCCAGATAGGGGCCGGCAAAGGTCTGCACATAGTCCCGTGCCGGACCCGGCAGGTCGTCCGGCCCGCCGGCCAGCCACCCCGCCCGGCAGATGTTCGCGCCCCAGTGACAGATGTTGAAGGAAATCGGGCTGCCCCGGCGCAGAACCTGCCCCGTCGGGCCGCTCAATCCCTGCGTGGCGCGCGCGCCGGTGGCAAAGGTGGCGTGACAGCCCAGCGGCAACCCGCCCACAGCGGCCGCCTGAAAGGCCGCGAAATCGGTCATCCCTTCGGCAAAGGCGAAGACCATGCGCCGCAGGGCTGATGCGGCCATCTGGTTGGCAAATTCCAGACGTGCAATCCCGCCCGCATCGACGGTGCAGCGCAGGCCATGACCGGGGTGCATGAACAGATCGGTCGCATTCACCACCGCCCCGGCACGGGTCCGCAGCGGATCGGCGATGAACGCCGGCAGGTCCAGCGCTGTGGCCGGGTCGTCCACCTCGTCGGCCCCGAAGTATTTCCACCCCGCAGCCCCCACCCGCGCCCCGGCGGGAACCTCTGCCGCCAGGATATCGGCCAGCCGCGCCGTGCCCCTTGGCTGCGAGATCAGCGAGAAGGACGCGCAATGCGCCACCCGGATCGCCCCGCGTTCCACCAGCGGCGAAATGCCCGTATAGGGCAGGCATTCGTTGCCCGCGATCAGCAGCGCACCGTCGGGCCGCACCACCAGCAGGGCTTCCTCAAAGCGCGGATCGAAGCCCGTCAGCCAGTGCAGGTTCGCCGCATGTTCGCGGTCCCCGTAAACCGCCAGCGCGTCCAGCCCCCGCAGTGCCATTTCGTGGCGCACCGCCGCCAGCCGTCCGGCCATTTCGCCGGGCGTCGGATCGGGCGGCACCTGTGGCTGTCCGCTGTCCGGCCAGTCGATGCGCCTCAGTCTGACTGTCATGTCTTTGCCCCCCGGTTTGCCCGGATGCTACCCGCCCGTACCGACTTGCGAAAGCCCTGCCTGCGGCCTATATCAGCGCCCGAGAGGTTGGCGCGGGCAGGCGCCTTGCCAACCCGGTCAGGTCCGGAAGGAAGCAGCCGTAACGAGCCCCGCCTGGGTCGTTGTCAGCCTCTCACCCACCCTTCCGCAGGAGGATCGCCTGGCACGTGTTGCACCCCTCCGGGCAGGCGCGGTCTGATTGCGCGACGGCCCTTCAACGGCCCTCTGCCCGCCCCGCCGCTGGCAGGCAGCCGCATGGCGCGCGGGCCGTTATGCGCATGACCGTGGCTGATCTTGCAGACCTCGGGTGGTCGGCCCGGTTCCGGGATCAGATCACGCCGGACGATTCCCTGCTGCGCCCGGCCCGCATCGCGGCGGTGCATCGCGACCGGGTCGATGCGCTTGGCGAAGACGGCCCGCTGTCACTGACCCTGCCCCCCGGCCTGATGACCGGTGCCGTTGCCGTGGGCGACTGGGCCTTGACCGATGGCACGGTCCTGCACCGCCTGCTGGACCGTCAAAGCGTGCTGATGCGCCGGGCCGCCGGCAGGGGCGTGGACCGACAGCTGATTGCCGCCAACCTGGACCGGCTGGCGATCATCACCTCGTGCAATGGCGAATTCAACGTGGCGCGGCTGGACCGCTATCTTGCCCTGGCCCATGCGGGCGGCATCGCCCCGGCCATCATCCTGACCAGGGCCGACAGGACGGACCCCGCCCCCTATCTTGCCGATGCCGGGCGGGCCGCGCGGGGGGCACCGGTGCTGGCACTTGATTCGCGCGATCCGGCAGCGGCAAGGGCGCTGGCGCACTGGTGCGGGCCGGGCCAGACGCTGGGGCTGGTGGGATCATCCGGGGTCGGCAAATCCACGCTGGCAGGCAGCCTGACCGGCATCCAGCAGCAAACCGGGCCGATCCGCGAGGCGGACGCGCGCGGGCGCCACACCACATCGGCGCGCTTCCTGATCCGCACGCTGTTCGGCGGCTGGCTGATCGACACGCCCGGGATGCGCGAGCTGCGCCTTGCCGAAGCCGCCGCAGGGATCGGCGCGACCTTTGACGATCTGGATGCGCTGGCCCTGACCTGCCGCTTCACGAACTGCGGCCATGACAGTGAACCGGGCTGCGCCGTCCGCGCCGCCGTCAGCGCCGGCACCATCGATCCCGACCGGCTGCAACGCTGGCGAAAACTGATCGCGGAAGACCGGCACACCGCCGAAACCCGGCACGAGGCCCGCAGCCGCAGCCGCAGCTTCGGCAAGACGGTAAAGGCCGCACCCCCCGGCAAGGGGCACAGGCGCTGACCGGGGCCGCGCGCCCTGCCGCCGGGCCGCGCGCCTGTCCGCCGCCAGAAATCATGCCTGGCACCCCTTGCCGCCGGTTGTCCCCGCGCGCCCCCCCGTCTAGACTGCCCCGACCCCGTCCGAGGCCCGCATGTCCGACAGCCCCGCCTATCAGGTTCTTGCCCGGAAATACCGGCCGCAGACCTTTGCCGACCTGATCGGGCAAGAGACGATGGTGCGCACCCTGCGCAATGCGTTCGGGGCGAACCGCATCGCACATGCCTTCGTCATGACCGGTGTGCGCGGTGTGGGCAAGACCACGACGGCCCGGATCATCGCCAAGGGGCTGAACTGCACCGGCCCCGCCGGGGCTGACGGCCCCACGATCGAGCCTTGTGGCGACTGCGGCCCCTGCCGCGCCATTGCCGAAGGCCGCCATGTCGACGTGCTGGAATATGACGCGGCCTCGAACACCCAGGTCGACAAGATGCGCGACATCCTGGCGTCGATCCCGTACCGGCCCACCGAGGCGCGTTACAAGATCATCATCTTCGACGAGGTGCATATGCTGTCGACGGGGTCGTTCAACGCCCTGCTGAAGACGCTGGAAGAACCGCCCGCACACGTCAAGTTCATCTTCGCCACCACCGAGATCCGCAAGGTGCCGGTCACCATCCTGTCGCGCTGCCAGCGCTACGACCTCAGGCGCATCGAACCCGAGGTGATGATGGCGCATCTGCGCGGCATCCTTGCCGCCGAAGGCGCCGCCGTGGCCGACGACGCTTTGGTGCTGATCACCCGCGCCGCCGAAGGGTCGGTCCGCGATGCCCTGTCGCTGCTGGATCAGGCGATTGCCCATGGGGCCGGCGAAACGACCGCCGATCAGGTCCGCGCCATGCTGGGCCTTGCCGACCGGGGCCGGGTGCTCGACCTGTTCGATCTGGTGATGCAGGGCAATGCCGCCGCTGCCCTTGCGGAACTGTCCTCGCAATATGCCGGCGGGGCTGACCCGATGGCGGTGCTGCGCGATCTGGCGGAAATCACCCACTGGATCAGCGTCGTCAAGATCACCCCGGATGCGGCCGATGACCCGACGACGCCGCCAGACGAGCGCAGGCGCGGGCAGGACATGGCACAGCGCCTGCCGATGCGGGCACTCAGCCGGATGTGGCAGATGCTGCTCAAGGCGCTGGAAGAGGTGGCCCTGGCCCCCAATGCCATGATGGCCGCCGAAATGGCGATCATCCGGCTGACGCATGTGGCCGACCTGCCCGATCCGGAAACCCTGATCCGCCGCCTGCAATCGCAGCCGCAGCCTGCGGCAATCGCCGCACCCTCGGCCCACGGCACCCCCCAGACCGGGCCGCGCATGGCCAGCGCGCCGCAGGTCAGCAGCAAGGGCGCCGTCACCATGCAGGGGGCGGCCACCGCCCTGGCCCTGGCGCCGGATGCTGTGGCCCGGCTGGTGACCTTTGACCAGGTCGTGGCGCTGATCCGTGAAAAGCGCGACATGAAGCTGCTGGTCGAGGTCGAGACCAGCCTGCGCCTTGTCCATTACGCCCCCGGCCGCATCGAATTCCAGCCTGCGGCAGATGCCGCACCCGACCTTGCCGCACGCCTGTCGCAGCGCCTGCAAAGCTGGACGGGCATGCGCTGGGGGGTGTCTGTCACGGGCTTCGGCGGGGCGGCGACCATCGCCGAAACCCGCGACAGGGACCGCCTTGAGGCCGAGGCCGACGTGGCCCGGCTGCCCCTGGTTCAGGCCGTTCTGGCTGCTTTCCCCGGCGCGCAGATCGCCGAAATCCGTACCCCCGCTTCCCGCGTCGCCCATGCGGCCGCTGATGCGCTGCCCGGGGTCGGGGATGAATGGGACCCGTTTGAGGACAACTGAAAGGATGACAGGATGCTGAAGGGTTTGGGCGGTCTTGGCGACATGGCCGGCATGATGAAGAAGGCCCAGGAGATGCAGGTCAGGCTGGCCCAGCTGCAGGAAGAGCTGGCCAGCCGCACGGTCACGGGCGAATCCGGGGCCGGTCTGGTGCGGGCCACCGCAACGGCCAGGGGCGAATTGACCGGACTGACGATCGATCCGTCGATCTTCGTGCCGTCAGAGAAGGAGATTGCTGAAGACCTGATCCTTGCCGCAATCAAGGATGCCCAGGCCCGGGCCGCCCGGCTGACGGCCGATGAAATGGCCCGGCTGACCGAAAGCTTCGGCATTCCCCCCGGCATGAAACTGCCCTTCTGACCGTGACCGATGCCCCGCGCGAAATCGAACGCCTGATCGACCTGATGGCCCGCCTGCCGGGCCTTGGCCCGCGTTCGGCCCGGCGCGCGGTGCTGCACCTGTTGCGCAGGCGCGAGGCGGTGATGGCCCCGCTGGCCCAGGCGCTGGCGCAAGTGGTGATCACGGCACGCGACTGCACCATCTGCGGCAACATCGGCACCGTCGATCCCTGCGAGATCTGCCGCGATCCGCGCCGCGCGACGGGAGAGCTTTGTGTCGTGGAAACGGTATCGGACCTGTGGGCGATGGAGCGGGGCAAGGCCTTCAAGGGCCGCTATCACGTTCTGGGCGGGACGCTTTCGGCGCTGGATGCCATCGGGCCGGACGAGCTGCGCATTCCCGGTCTGGTGGCGCGGGTGGGCGAGGAGCAGATTTCAGAAGTGATCCTGGCGCTGAACGCCACGGTCGAAGGGGCCACGACCGGCCACTACATTGCCGATGCCCTGGCACAGAGCGGTGTTTGCGTGACATCGCTGGCCCAGGGCGTACCGATCGGCGGCGAGCTGGACTATCTGGATGACGGCACCATCGGTGCCGCGCTGCGCGCCCGCAAAAGGTTCTAGTCGGGTGCTGAAAGAAGTGCCGGTCGCAGGGGCTGTCTGACCGAACAGCGGGAACCTCTTCTGCCTGCACGCGCCTTGCGCATCCTGGCAGGGGCCATCACCCCTGCCACAGCGCCGCGCTGCCCCTTGTGCAGCCGGGGGCCACAGCCCCCGACTGGCACCCGCCCCTGGCGGACGCTGGCCTTCTGCTGTTCCCGGACCCGCCAGTCTGCGGCGCACCGTCCCGCGCCGGCGGGGAAACGCGGGTCGCGTTTCCTGTTCCCGCCCGGAGGGGCGAAAGCACTTTCACCGCTTCAATGGCAGGGGCCATCGCCCCTGCCACAGCGCTGCGCCGGGATGAGGACCGGCCGGGGGCCAAAGCCCCCGGCCAGCGCCCGACCCGCCCATGGCGGGCGCTTCTCGCCCGCCGGGTCGGGTGCCGGCCTCTGTTGGTGCGGGTTGCACCGGTCTTGGTGGCACCGTCCCGCGCGGGCGGGGAAACGCGGG
>JADCEL010000049.1 GCA_020250125.1 Rhodobacter sp. | reverse complement strand
TGATCAGAAAGGCCGCTGCCCGAACCTACGACCAGCTCTGGAAGGCGGTCGGCCAGGTCTGCGACCTCTTCACCGAAGAAGAATGCTACAACTTCTTCAAAGCCGCAGGATATGAAACCGAATGAGCGCAACACGCTCTAGAAATACCCACGCCAGGCCAACAGCACCGCGATCGCAATCATCAGCACCAACACCCCAAAGGCGACTGACCCGATCATCCCGGCCAGAAGGCCCCGCTTGCGGTCGACCGGGTCGATGGCGATCAGATGCTTCAGGCAGACATCATAGGCCTCGGTGACCTCGCCCATGTCGATCTGACCCAGAAGCTTCGGGTTCTGCGCCTTCTGGGCCGAGACCGCCAGCTGCTTGCCGGCATCCCTCACCTTGCGCGGCAAGAGGCGCCCCGCCCGCTTCATCTTCGCGGCCAGTCCCTTTCCGCCCAGGCCAAGCCGCTCTTTCAGAAGCTGAGCCACCCGATCAGCCATCTGCTGGATCGTCAATGCACTCATCTTGCTACACCTCCGTCTCGCAGGCCCGAACCTAGAGGTGATTGCGGGCGCGATCAACCGCCGATGGTCGACGGGGCTGGCCCGAAGCCGTGGTTATCGCTATGAAAGCGCATGCTTGCCACGATCCTCCACCCCGCCGCCGGTCCTTCGGATGCCCCGACCCTTGTAATAGCGCACGGGCTGTATGGTTCCGGCCGGAATTGGGGCGTGATCGCCCGCCGTCTCGCCGACCGCCGCGAGGTGCTGGCGGTGGACATGCGCAACCACGGCGACAGCCCGCGCTTTGCAACGCAAAGCTATGCCGACATGGCCGCCGACCTGGCCGGGGTGATTGCGGCCCATGGCGGGCGCGCCGATGTGCTGGGCCATTCGATGGGCGGCAAGGCCGCCATGCTGCTGGCCCTGACCGAAGGGGCCATGGTCAACCGCCTTGTGGTGGCCGACATCGCCCCTGTCGCCTATGCCCATGACCAGTCCGGGCACATCGCCGCCCTGCGCGGGCTTGACCTGTTTGGGCTGACCTCGCGGGCCGCGGCGGACCGCCGCCTGGCCGCCACCGTGCCCGATCCGGCCCTGCGCGCCTTCTTCCTGCAATCGCTGGATCTTCAGTCCACCCCGCCCCGCTGGCGCATCAACCTGGATGTGCTGGAGGCAGAGATGCCGGGGATCATCGGCTGGCCGCAGGTGACTGGCCACTTCGACGGGCCGACCCTGTTTCTGTCCGGCGCCCTGTCCGACTATGTCCTGCCCGAACACCGGGGGGCGATCATCGCCCTGTTTCCGCGCGCCCGATTTGCGAAAATTCCCGGCGCGGGCCACTGGCTTCACGCCGAAAAGCCGCGCGGGTTCGAAGAAACGCTGCGCGTCTTTCTGGGCTGATCAGCGTTCGGCGCGCATCATCCGCCGCAGCAGATGATCCTTCAGCCAGAACTGGTGCCACAGCGCCGCCGCCACATGCACCGCCACCACGAACAGCAGCACGTTCGACAGCACCTCATGCCCCTCGCCGGCAAGCTCCACGCCGCCGAACCACGCCACCAGCCCGCCCACCGGCAACAGCAGGATCAGCGCATAAAGCGCCCAGTGAGTCAGCGTTGCGATCCGCCCGGTCAGGCTGTGCTCACCCTCAGGCGGGGGCGGTGCCCCCCGGCTGCGGCGCAGCGCCACCCGCCACAGCGCCAGCGCCAGAATGGTGATCCCGCCCGCGATATGCGCCCAGACCGCCCAGCTGAAGGGCGGCAACTCACCCTCCATCGCGCTTTCAAAAGCCTCTGCCATCGGATCGTTGAACAGAAACTGAAGTGCAATCAGCAGCGCAATGACCCAATGCAGGGCAATCTGGGTGGAAGAGTAACCTTTTGGCATCGCAGGCTCCTTGACGGGTGGTTTGCATCAGCGCAGATCACAGTCCGTATTCTGCCACGCATTCTGTCGGGCCACCAGCCGGCTGAAGGGGTGGAAAGCAGCAAAGCAGGGCAGTGTCAGGATCGGGGTGCGGGCATCCATGCCCTTGGTCAGGGCAAGGACATCTCCTGTCCCGGTCGGGCGGGTGGACATGACCGGAGACACCATCAGTGCCGTTCGGGCCAGCATCCCTGCGCCACACCCCTGATCCCGGACGTTGTGGCCCGGTCAGGCCCGCAGGCCCGTGGTCCGCATCATGCCGGGGAATGGTCCGGCACCGCCGGCCCCGGCAGATCGTCCGGCCGGATCACGACATCCGCCGCAAGCGAACCGTCAATCACCCGGCGCGCATTCGGGATATCATTGTCATTTGCCCGCCGCCGGGCATCCCCGTCGCTCAGCCCATGGTGAAGCCAGCGCGCGATCAGCCGCCGTTCCAGCTCGGCCAGCGGCACATCCAGAAACACCGTCAGGTCCCACAGGCCATGCAGGCGGTCCCAGGGGGCATCGCGCAGCAACAGATAGTTGCCTTCCGCCACGATGATCCGCGCCTCGGGCGGCACCACCCGGGCCGATCCGCGCGACACATCGATGTAGCGGTCAAAGACCGGCACGATCACCTCGCCCCCCGCCTTCAGCCGCTGCAATGCCGCTTCGAACCCGGCGACGTCGAAGGTGTCGGGCGACCCCTTGGCAAAGCGCCGTCCGCGCGCATCCAGAATGGCGTTGTCCAGATGAAAGCCGTCCATCGGCACCAGGGCCGCCTGCGGCCCCAGCCGGTCCACCAGGGCCGCAGCGAGGGTGGATTTTCCCGCCCCCGGTGCCCCGGCAATGGCCACCAGGATGCGCCCCGGCCGTGCCGCCGCCAGCGCCACAATCCGTGCCGCCAGCGCCTCCATCAGGCTGCCACAGCCTCGGCGGGCGGTTCTTTTGCGCCGGTCATGAAGGCCACCGCATCGGACATGGAATAGTCCTTTGGGTTGATGATGCACAGCCGCTTGCCCAGGCGGTGGATGTGAATCCGGTCGGCCACCTCGAACACATGCGGCATGTTGTGGCTGATCAGCACAATCGGCAGCCCGCGCCGCTTTACGTCCAGGATCAGTTCCAGCACCCGGCGGCTTTCCTTCACCCCCAGCGCGGCGGTCGGTTCATCCATGATCACCACTTTCGATCCAAAGGCAGCGGCCCGTGCCACGGCCACGCCCTGGCGTTGCCCGCCCGACAGCGTTTCCACGGCCTGTCCGATGTTCTGGATCGTCATCAGGCCCAGTTCGCTCAGCTTGTCGCGGGCGCGCTTTTCCATGGCACTGCGGTCCAGCATCCGGAACACCGATCCCATGATCCCCGGCTTGCGGATTTCGCGCCCCAGAAACATGTTGTCTGAAATCGACAGGGCAGGCGACAGTGCCAGATTCTGGTACACCGTCTCGATCCCGGCATTGCGCGCCTGCATCGGGTTGGAAAAGCTCATCACCTGGCCATCCAGCAGAATCTCGCCCTCGTCCGGTGTGACGGCCCCGCACAGCGCCTTGATCAGGGTGGATTTTCCGGCCCCGTTATCGCCGATCACCGCCAGGATTTCGCCGGGGTAAAGTTCGAAATCGGCATGGTCCAGCGCGGTGACCCGGCCATAGCGTTTCACCAGGCCGCGCGCGGCAAGAATGGGTTCAGCCATCTGTCCGATCCCCCCCATCAGCCCGAAACCTTGCGGATCCACTGGTCCACCGCGACGGCGGCGATGATCAGCATGCCCGTCAGCAGCACTTTCCATTGCGGGTCGGCGTTCAGCATGTTCAGACCCATGCTCATTACCCCCACGATCAGCGCGCCGAACAGCGTGCCCAGGATCGACCCGCGCCCCCCGAACAGCGAGATGCCCCCGATCACCACGGCGGTAATGGCCTGCAGGTTGAAATCCGTCGTCACGGTAGAGGGCGAGATCGAGCCATTGCGCCCGATCGAAACCCAGGCCGCAAGCCCTGCGATCACCCCGGCCAGGGTGTAGGTGGCAATCAGCACCTTGTTGGTGCGGATGCCCGAAAGCTCTGCCGCATCGGGATCGTCGCCCACGGCATAGATGTGGCGGCCAAAGGCGGTGTAGTTCAGCATGTACCACAGCACGATATAAAGCACGATCATCGCCACCACACCCAGCGTGATCACCGCCCCGCCCAGCTTGAAGCTGATGCCGAAAATGTGCAGCCAAGGCGTTGCGGCGGTCACATCCGCTTCGCGCATGGTTTCATTGGCGGAATAGATCAGGCAGATCGCCATGACGATATTCCACGTGCCAAGCGTCACGATGAAGGGCGGCAGGCGCAGACGCGCCACCAGGAACCCGTTTGCAAAACCGCAAAGCCCGGCCACGCCAAACCCGGCCAGCAGCGCCACACCGGCGGGCATGCCGTAGGCCACCACCATGTTGCCCATGATCACAAAGGCGAACACCATGATCACGCCGATGGCCAGATCAATGCCCGCCGTCAGCACCACAAGCGTCTGGGCGGCGGCCAGAATGCCCACCACCGCGACCTGCTGCATGATCAGCGTCAGCGTGTAGGCTGAAAAGAACTTCTCGCCCTTGGCGATCCCGAAGAACAGGATCAGCCCGACCAGAACGATCAGCGGCACCATCGCCGGATTGGAATGCAGGAAATGCTGAAGCCGCTGCAACCCGGTCCTGCGCCCGTCGAAATGCGCGACGGCTGTCGCGCTTTGTCCGAGAACCGTCTCGAAGTCCTGTGTCTGGCCCATCTTCCTTCCCCCCCCGGATCAACCCTTTTGCGCGGGCCGCACCCTGTCTGGAACAAGGGCGGCCCGAAAGCCGCCCCGTCCGCTGTCATCAGGTATCATGAACCGGGCATTGCCCCTGCACAACGGCCTTGATCAGCCCCAGCACAGCTCCAGGCCCTTGGCGGTGTCGATGGATGGCACGCCTTCGGCGGGCTTGTCCGTCACCAGGTTCACGCCGGTGTCAAAGAACGCCTTGCCGGGGGTCGGGGCCGGTTTTTCGCCGGTATCGGCCCACTTCTTGATGGCTTCCACGCCAAGCGCCGCCATCTGCAGCGGATACTGCTGCGAGGTGGCGCCGATCATGCCGTCCTTCACCGACTGAACGCCCGGGCAGCCGCCGTCAACCGACACGATCAGCACGTCGTTTTCTTTGCCAACGGCCTTCAGCGCCTGGAAGGCACCCACGGCGGCAGGTTCGTTGATCGTGTGGATCACGTTGATGTTGGGGTCTTTCTGCAGAAGGTTCTCCATCGCCTTGCGGCCGCCTTCCTCGTTGCCGTTGGTCACGTCATGTCCGACGATCCGCGCATCATCCTCGTCGCCGATCTTGTTGACATCCGCCGTGTCGATGCCAAAGCCGGTCATGAAGCCCTGGTTGCGCAGAACGTCAACCGTCGGCTGCGACGGGGTCAGGTTGAGGAACCCGATCCGGGCATTGGCCGCTTCTGCGCCCAGCGTGGCAGCGGCCCATGCGCCAATCAGCCTGCCGGCCTCGAAGTTGTCGGTGGCGAAGGTGGCATCGGCGGCATCGGCCGGGTCAAGCGGGGTGTCCAGCGCGATCACGACCATGCCGGCCGCCTGCGCCTTCTTCACCTGGTCGACGATCGCCTTGGTGTCGGATGCGGCAATCAGGATGCCCTTCGCGCCGTCGGCGATGCAGGCCTCAATGGCGGCAACCTGGCTGTCATGGTCGCCGTCAACCTTGCCGGCGAAGGTCTTCAGCGTAACGCCAAGTTCCGCTGCCTTGGCCTGTGCGCCTTCCTTCATCTTCACGAAGAAGGGGTTGGTGTCGGTCTTGGTGATCAGGCAGGCCGTAACGTCCTGCGCGGCGGCCGGTGCCGCCGACATCAGCGCGGCAGTTGCCGCACCCAGAATAAGGCCGGTCAGTGTCCTGGTGTGTTTCAAGGCTAGTCCTCCCGAATGAATGACGCGGCCGCCTTGCCAGCGATCCGCCGTGCTGCGGGCCTGTTCGCCCGCTGCGCAGCACAGATGAAACCGATTCCCCGACCTGCGTCAAGATAATTAAATCACTCTGATTTATTATTGACAGGGTGCGCATTGCTTGGCCTTAATCGCCTTCGCCCGGACCTTGTCCGCGGCACGGGAGGGATTCGTGGCACAGGGACATGACACCGCGACAGAGCGGCCCGCAGTCGAATCCGCCGGGCTGCGCGGGTCAAATCAAAGCGGTATGCGCGCCCATAACGAACGTCTTGTCCTGTCGCTGCTGCGCCGTGACGGGGCGCTGGCCAAATCCGATATCGCCCGGATGACCGGGCTTTCGGTGCAGACGGTTTCGGTCATCATGCGCGGGCTGGAAGCCGACGGTCTGCTGCGCCGGGGCGAGCCGATCCGCGGCCGCATCGGGCAGCCTTCGGTGCCGATGTCGCTTGCATCGGACGGGGCCTTCTTTTTCGGGCTCAAGATCGGGCGGCGTTCGGTCGATCTGGTTCTGGTCGATCTGCTGGGTCAGCCGGTCGGCTTCCGGCGGCAGACCTATCGCTACCCCGCGCCGCAGGCTGTCATCCGCTTTGTCCAGGATGCCCTGCCTGCGCTTGGTGCCGCCCTGACCCCGGCGCAGCGCGACCGGATCGGCGGGCTTGGCATAGCCATGCCGTTCCAGCTTTGGAACTGGGTGCAGCATATCGCAGCCCCGCCGGGTGCCCTGGATGCCTGGCGCGACCGCGATATCGCGGCGGAACTTGCCCTTGTCTGCGACATGCCGGTCTACATCCAGAACGATGCAACGGCGGCCTGCGGGGCCGAACTTGTGTTCGGAACAGGAGAGCGCCCTTCGGATTTCCTTTACTTCTACATCGGCTTTTTCATCGGCGGCGGTCTGGTGCTGAACCAGCGCCTGTTCACGGGCCGCACCGGCAACGCGGGCGGCGTCGGCCCCATGCCGGTCCCCGGCCCCGACGGGCGCAGCCACCGGCTGATGACCGTGGCCTCGCTTTCGACACTGGCCGATGCGATGACGGCGGCGGGCGAGGATGCCGATCAGCTTTGGGCCAGCCCGGAGGCGTGGCAGATCAGCGATGCCGTTCTTTCGGCATGGATCGCCGGGGCGGCGGAAGGGCTTGCGGGTGCCATCCTCAGCGCCGCGACCCTGGTCGAGATCGACACCGTGATGATCGACGGCTGGATGCCCGCATCGGTCCGCGCCCGGCTGGTCGCCGAAACGAAAGGGGCGTTCCACCGCCTGGACCTGTCCGGTGTCACGCCGCCGCTGATCCGCGAAGGCACCATCGGCCCGCAGGCCCGCGCCCTGGGCGGTGCCGCCATTCCGCTGTCGCAGCGCTTCCTTGTCGATCAGACAATGATCCAGAAATCGGGTTGATCCCGCCTGGCCGCGCGCCCGCCGGAAACCCGCCCGCAACAAAGCCTGCGCTTCGGCAAAGGTTGATTTCTGGTAAGTGCGCGGCCATAAGTCCTTGTTTCTTATTGGGTCAGCCTCTGTCCTACCGTGGGCACCGCTTTTGCCCCGCCCCGCACCTGACCGTCCCGCTTGCATCTGCCCGCCCGGCACCCCAAACTCAAACGGTCAGAACCGGAGAGGTGCCATGACCCTGCTTGCCGCCGCCACCGCCGTGCGGGAAAACGCCTATGCCCCCTATTCCCGCTTCAGGGTCGGGGCGGCCCTGCGCGCCAACTCCGGCGCTGTCTATGCGGGCTGCAACGTGGAAAACGTGGCCTATCCCGAAGGCACCTGCGCCGAAGCCGGGGCCATCGCCGCCATGATCGCCGCCGGCGACACCCGGATCGCCGAGGTTCTTGTCATCGCCGACAGCCCCGACCCGGTCCCCCCCTGCGGCGGTTGCCGCCAGAAGATCGCCGAATTCGCCGACCCGTCTGTGACCGTCACCCTGTGTACCACCGATGGCAAAAGCCGCGCCATGACGGTGGCAGACCTGCTGCCCGGCGTCTTCACCGCCGCTCATATGGAGCGCACATGACGATGGAGGCGCGCGCGATCAATGCCCGCCTTCGGATCGGGGAAACCCCCACGCCCGAAGAACTGGCCTGGTTCGCACGCGGTCTTGCCACCGGCGAGGTGACGGATGCGCAGGCGGGGGCCTTTGCCATGGCCGTCTGTCTGCGCGGCCTGGGCGAGGCGGGCCGCGTGGCCCTGACCCGGGCGATGCGCGATTCGGGCAAGGTCCTGCACTGGGACCTGCCGGGCCCGGTGCTGGACAAGCATTCGACGGGCGGCATCGGGGATTGCGTATCCCTGCTGCTGGCCCCGGCGCTGGCGGCCTGCGGGGCCTTTGTGCCGATGATTTCGGGCCGGGGGCTTGGCCATACCGGCGGCACGCTGGACAAGCTGGAATCGATCCCCGGTTTGCGCACCGCCCTGACCGAAGACCAGTTGCGCGCCCAGTTGCGGGACACGCCCTGCGCCATCGTCTCGGCCAGCGCCGAAATCGCCCCGGCCGACCGGCGGCTTTACCTGATCCGCGACGTGACCGGCACGGTGGAAAGCATCGATCTGATCACCGCCTCGATCCTGTCCAAGAAACTGGCCGCCGGGCTGGAGGGGCTGGTTCTGGATGTGAAGGTCGGCTCGGGGGCCTTCATGAAGACGATGGATCAGGCCGATGCCCTGGCCCGCGCGCTTGTCGCCACCGCGCAGGGGGCCGGCTGCATGACCACCGCGCTGATCACCGACATGAGCCAGCCGCTGGCCACGGCGGCGGGCAATGCGCTGGAGGTGATCGAGGTCATGGAAACCCTGACCGGCACATCGGTGAACGCGGCCCTGCGGGACCTGACCGCAGCGCTGGGCGGCGAGGCGCTGGCGCTGGGCGGGCTGGCCGCCGACCCGCAGGATGGCGCGCGGCGCATCGGGGCGGTCCTGAAAACCGGCGAGGCCGCCGAGATGTTCGGGCGCATGGTTGCGGCCCAGGGTGGCCCGGCCGATTTTGTGGACCGCTGGCCGGACCGTCTGCCTTCGGCCCCGGTCCAGCGCGAGGTGCCCTGCCTGCGCGGCGGTTTTGTGACGGCAATCGACGGTGCGCTGATCGGTCAGGCCGTGGTGCATCTGGGGGGCGGGCGGCTGCGCGACGGCGACCGGGTGAACCCGTCGGTCGGGCTGGCCGACCTGGCGGGGACCGGCGAGGAGATCGGCCCTGGCCTGCCACTGGCCATCATCCATGCCGCCACCGAGGGCGATGCCGATGCCGCCGTCCGCGCAGTTCAGGCCGCCTTCACCATGGGCGATGCCGCGCCTGTGGAACCGCCCCTGATCCATGCGAGGATCGCGTGACCCGCGCCTTTCTGATTGTCATGGATTCCGTCGGCTGTGGCGGCGCGCCCGATGCGGCGGCCTTCGGCGACGCGGGCGCAAACACGCTGGCCCATATCGCCCAGGCCTGTGCGGCGGGCCACGCCGAAGACGGGCGCAGCGGGCCGTTGCGGATGCCGGTGCTGGACGGGCTGGGGCTGGGGGCTGCCGTGCGCCTGGCGTCCGGTGATGCGACGCCGGGCCTTGATGCCGTTCCCGCCGGGCGCTGGGGTGCCGCCACCGAGGTGTCGCGCGGCAAGGACACGCCATCCGGGCACTGGGAACTTGCCGGGGTGCCGGTGCCCTGGGACTGGACCTTTTTTCCCGACAGCGTTCCCGCCTTTCCGCCCGACCTGCTGGCAGAGGTCCGCAGGCTGGCCGGAACCGAAGGCACGCTGGGAAACTGCCACGCCTCGGGCACCGAAATCATTGACCGGCTGGGGGCCAGGCACCTGCAAAGCGGATGGCCGATCTGCTACACCTCTGCCGACAGCGTTTTCCAGATTGCGGCGCATGAGGATCGCTTCGGTCTGCCGCGCCTGATCGCGCTGTGTCAGGCGCTGGCCCCGCTGCTGCATTCAAGAAAGGTGGGCCGCGTCATCGCGCGGCCCTTCACCGGTACGCCGGGGCAGTTTCAGCGCACGGCCAACCGGCGCGATTTCGCCATCGCCCCGCCCGCGCCGACCCTGCTGGACTGGGTGCAAGAGGCCGGGCGACCCACCCATGCCGTCGGCAAGATCGGCGACATCTTTTCGATGAAAGGCATCGGCACCCTGCACAAGGGCACCTCCGACCTTGCACTTTTCGAACATCTGCTGACCCTGGCAGACAGTGCAGAGGAAGGTTCGTTCACTTTTGCGAACCTTGTGGAGTTTGACAGCCTTTACGGGCACCGCCGCGACGTGGCGGGGTATGCCCGCGCCCTTGAAACCTTTGACCGGCAGGCGGGTGCCTTTCTGGCGCGGCTGCACACCGGCGACATCGCGGTCTTTACCGCCGACCATGGCAATGACCCCACCTGGCACGGCACCGATCACACGCGCGAACGGGTGCCGGTGCTGGTTGCCGGGGCGGGCAAGGGCGCGCTGGGCCTTGTCGCCTTTGCCGATGTCGCGGCCAGCATTGCGGCCCATCTGGGCGTTTCCAATCACGGCACAGGACGGACTTTCCTGTGAATGTCACTGCACTGCCCAAGATCGAACTGCACCTGCATCTGGAAGGTGCCGCACCGCCCGCCTTCATCCGGGGGCTGGCAAAGCAAAGGCATGTCGACATTGCGGGCATCTTCGACGCCGATGGCAACTACCGCTTTACCGACTTCCCGACCTTCCTGAAGGTCTGCGAGGCGGCGACCGAACCGCTGAAGACGCCCGAAGATTATCACCGCCTGACCCTTGCGGTGCTGGAGGAAAGTGCGGCGAGCGGCGTGATCTATTGCGAAACCTTCCTGTCCCCCGATTTCTGCGGCGGGCGCGACCTTGGGGCGTGGCGGGAATACCTTGACGCCATCCGCGACGCGGCAGATCAGGCGGAACGGCAGATGGGCATAACCCTGCGGGGCATTGTCACCTCTATCCGCCATTTCGGCCCGGACAGGGCGCGCCAGTCCGCGCGATGCGCGGCGGAAACGGCGGGCGAATTCATCGTCGGCTTCGGCATCGCCGGGGATGAGACGGCGGGCAAGCCCAGGGACTTTGCCTGGTCTTTCGATCTGGCGCGCGAGGCCGGTCTGCGCCTGACGGCCCATGCCGGGGAATGGCGCGGGCCGGACAGCATCCGCGATGCGCTGGCGGACCTGCGCCCGGACCGGATCGGCCATGGCGTGCGTGCCATCGAAGACCTGGCCCTGGTGGATGAGCTGGCCGAAAAGGGCATCGTCCTGGAACTTTGCCCCGGATCGAACATCGCGCTTGGCCTTTATCCCGGCTGGCGCAGGCACCCGATCGGCGCGCTTTACGACCGGGGCGTGAAGGTTACCGTTTCCACCGATGATCCGCCGTTCTTTCACACCACGATGGCCCGCGAGTATGACAGGCTGGCAGAAGCCTTTGGCTGGGATGCGGATGTCTTCCGCCGCATCGCCCGCACCTCGCTTGACGCGGCCTTCTGTGACGCCGATACCCGGACCCGTGTCCAAAAGCGCCTGGAGCCTTGGAATGCTTGATCATCTGACGATCGTTTCCCACCCGCTGGTCCAGCACAAGCTGTCGATCATGCGCAACAAGGACACGTCGACGGCCGGGTTCCGCCGGCTTCTGCGCGAGATCAGCCTGCTTCTGGCCTATGAGGTCACGCGCGATCTGGAACTGACCACCGCGCGGATCGAAACCCCGCTGGAGCCGATGGACGCCCCGACGCTTGACGGCAAGAAGCTGGCGCTGATTTCCATCCTGCGGGCGGGCAACGGCCTTCTGGACGGCATTCTTGAACTGATCCCGGCGGCCCGCGTGGGGTTTGTCGGGCTGTACCGCGATCCTGTCACGCTTCAGCCGGTACAGTATTACTGCAAGCTGCCCGACCACCTGGAAGAGCGGATTTCCATTGTTGTCGATCCGATGCTGGCCACGGGCAATTCTTCGGCTGCCGCTGTGTCGCTGCTCAAGGCGGCGGGGGCCAGGAACATCCGTTTCCTGTGCCTGCTGGCGGCCCCCGAAGGCATCGCCCGGATGCAGCAGGCACATCCGGATGTGCCCATCGTGACGGCGGCGGTGGACAGCCACCTGAACGACCATGGCTATATCGTGCCGGGGCTGGGGGATGCGGGCGACCGGATGTTCGGGACAAAGTAAGCCATGGGCATCTTTACTCGCATGGTCCGTTCCGGCATGGTCGCCCCGGAAGGCGGATCGGGGGGCGGGATGCGGGCCAGGCTGATCGTGGCGGTCGCCGTTTGGGTTCTGTCAGGCCAGGGCGCGATGGCGCAACAATCCCCAAATCCGCAGGGGCCGGCAGAGTTGCCCCCCGAAAGCTTCACGGATGTGCAATATGTTGACAGCACGGGCTGCGTCTTTCTGCGCGCCGGGTTGAACGGCAAGGTCATGTGGATACCGCGCGTGACGAAGGATGGCAGGCCGCTGTGCGGGTATGCACCCTCGCTGGCCGCTTCCGCCCCGGCGGCGGCGCAGGCCGTGGATGCGGGTATTGCCCTGACTGCCCCCGCGCCCGCCGCCGCCGAAGTCCGGCCCGCCGCGACGGCGCCGGAAGACCGGCAGGCCAAAGCGGCTGCGGCGCGCGGGCCTGCCCCTGTGCGCTGCGCTGCCGAGGTGCCGCTGCCGGTCCGGGTGCCGCTTGTTTCGGGCGGCATGGCGGTGATGTGCCTGACCGATCAGGCCCGCATGGCTTCCCAAACGGTTGTCCTGCGTTTTGAGGATGCGGTGCCGCTTGCCCCTGCGGCGGGGCAGGTTCTGGTCTGTCCGCACGACGCCGGGGTGGTGCGGCGCGTGCCGGTGATGTCCGGGGGGGAAACGCTGCTTTGTACCGCAGGGACCGGCAGTCTGGCCAGGCTTTCCGTGCCAAAGCTGCGGGCCGGGTCACAGACGCTGCCAGCGACGCAAGGCCGCTTTGTGCAGGTGGCAAGCTTTGCCGAGCCCGCCAATGCCGAACGCACCCGTGCCTGGCTGTCAGGGCTGGGATTGCCTGTTGCGACCGGCCGGCTGACCCGGCGGGGCCAGGAGTTCGAGGTGATCTTCGCCGGTCCCTTTTCCGCGGCCGGTACGGCTGACGCAACGCTGGCACTGGTCCGCGACGCCGGATTCGAAGACGCCTTCCTGCGCTGACGCTCAGCCGTCCTGACAGATGGTTTGCAGGCTGATCCATTCGCCATCCGGCAGGATCGGCGGCGGGGCACCGTTGCGGAAGGGGTCAGCCGTGATCAGGGCAAGCACCGACTCACCGGACGGGTCCAGGACACGGGCATAGGGGCCGGAGGCGATGCCCGCCGCCCGGAACCGCTCCAGCAGCAGCGGCGCGGGCAGGGGCAGGGGCTGTGCCAGAAGCGCGGTTTCGGCATAGCCGTCAAGCGATCCCTCGGGCAGCACGCCAGAGGTCAGCAACCGCAGCGTTGCCAGCAACCCGGCATGGCGCAAAAGCGGGACCAGCGGATCGGCAATCTCGGCGCGCAGCTTTTCAGCCAGGGCAAACCCGGCGGCGGCATCGGGGCCATCCTGATCTTCCACAAGATGCCGGGACAGCAGGATGATGTTGCCGGGCAGATGCGCCGCCGTGCGGACACCGTCGCGCACGAACAGGATCTGTCCGCCTGCCGTCCCAAGGACCCGGTCAGACAGACGTGCCGCAGCACCGAGGCCCAGCGGCTGCGCGCAGGGCAGTCCGGTCACCCGCGTTTCATCGGCCAGCGCCATGCGGCCGATTTCGGCACGCTTGCTGTGCGGAACCATGGCGGCGGTGCGGGTGATCAGCGCCTGCGGCAGCCACAGCACGCACAGCAGGACGGCACCGACCACCCCTGCGGCAGTCACCCCCGACCGCAGCCGGCCCGGACGGGCACGGGCATGGTCAATGGCACCGCGCACCGTCTCGATCGCGCCGACCATGGTGGCGTCCTCGATCTCCAGCGTTTCGGCTTCTGCCCCGCTGTCGGGGGCGTAAAGTGCGGGCTGCGCCCCGGGGTTGATCCGCCGGACGGCCGGCAGCGACCAATGTGTCAGCGGATTGCCTGTGCGCGGGTCCGAAAGGATCAGCGACGCCTCGCCGAAAGCCACGATGACTTCACGCCGCTGCGCATCGGCCGCGTCGCGCCACAGCCCGGAGCTTTCCAGCTTCTGATACTTCTTCAATGCGGTCATGGGTGGAGGCGGGGGCATGCCCTTGCGGTGTCTTGCGCGACGATAGCCGACGGGGGCAGGGGCCACAATCACCTGTCGGGCGGGTTTGCCGGGGTCAAGGGGGCCGATCCGGCGGCGGCCCCGTGCATTCGCGCGCGTCATGTCGTTTTCGGGCGCGCATCCCGCAGCGTGGCGGGCGAGGTGGGACAGGTCAGCAACAGGACCGATCATGCCAGCCGAAGACCGCATGCTTGCCGCCGCAGGGTTCATCCTGATCTATGCGATGGTCATCGGCTTTACCGACAATTATGTCCGCGTGATCGCGGCCGAAGCGGGCCTGTGGCAGTTCCATGCGACGCGGTCCATCCTGGCGCTGGCGCTGTTGGCGGCCGTGGCCGTGCCGCTGTCGCTGCGCCTGCGCCCGGTCCGCCTGCGTGCGGTGCTGGCCCGGTCGACGATCCACGGGCTTGCGATGCTGATCTATTTCGGCAGCCTTGCCTTTCTGCCCGTGGCGCAGGTGGCCGCCGGCCTGTTCACGGCACCGATCTTTGTTCTGCTGATCTCGCATTTCGCCTTTGGCCAGGCGATCGGGCCGCTGCGCATCCTTGCCGTGGCAACGGGCTTTCTGGGGGTGATCCTGGTGCTGGGGCCGACGGCGATGCAGGGGGCGTCGGTTGCCGCCCTGCTGCCGGTTCTGGCGGGGGCCATGTACGCGCTGGGCAACATCGCCACGCGTGAATGGTGCGCCGGGGAAAGCGCGGAAACACTGCTGGCCGGCTTTTTTGCCGCGCTGGGCGTGCTGGGGCTGATCGGGCTGGGTGTTCTGGCGGCGGTTCCGGTGGCGGTGCCCGACGGTGCCGATGGCTTCATCCAGCGCGGCTGGGTCTGGCCTTCGGGGACGTTCTGGTTCTGGACCTTCGTTCAGGCGGCGGGATCGCTGTTCGGGGTGGGCATGATGATCAAGGCCTATCAGACCGCCGATGCCGGCCGGGTGTCGGTGTTCGAATACATCATCCTGCCTGCTTCGGCCTTCTGGGGCTGGGTCCTGTGGGGCGAACGGCTGACGCCGCTGGCGGTTTGCGGGATGGCGCTGATCGCGGCGGCGGGCGCGGTGATTGCGCTGCGCGCCCGTCAGGCACCGTCGCCCACCGCCTCGCGCCAGTGACGGCGGCACAGCGAGACATAGGTTTCATTGCCGCCGATCAGCACCTGCGCGCCGTCCTTCAGGGCGCGGCCATCCGGCCCCTTGCGCACCACCATCGTCGCCTTCCTGCCGCAGGCGCAGATGGTGCGCACCTCGCGCATTTCATCGGCCAGCGCCAGAAGCGCGGCGGATCCGGGAAACAGCTCTCCCCGGAAATCGACCCGAAGGCCATAGCACATCACCGGCACGCCCAGATCATCGACCACACGGGCCAGTTGCCAGACCTGACCGCGTGTCAGAAACTGCGCCTCGTCGATGAAGACGCAGGCCACCGGACCCTGCGCAAGGCGCGTGCTGACCTTGGCGAACATATCTTCGTCCGGGTTGAAGGTATCGGCAGGCTCTCCGATGCCGATCCGGCTGGCGATGCGGCCTTCACCCGCGCGGGTGTCGAACTGTGCGGTCAGAAGATAGGTTGCCATGCCGCCTTCGCGGTAATTGTGCGACGCCTGCAACAGCGCGGTCGACTTGCCCGCGTTCATCGTGGAATAATGAAAGTAAAGCTTGGCCATGCCCGCTGGTAGCCGAGGTGCCGGGGCCGATCAAGCGGGGCGGGCGACCACCCGCCGCGATCCGGCCTGTGCGGAACGCGGCGGCCTGCGCCCGTGGGGGGCGCACCCCGGCACCTGTCACCACACCGGGGCGCGCCGGATGGGCATGTCAGGCATCATGTCGCCCGAGGGCGAAGTCACTGCGGACCGGCCGATGCGCCGGGCCTGCGGTTTCCGCCTGCCCCCGCAAATCTGCGCGGTCCGCCGCCGCCGCCACCTGCGGGGCGCTGCGGGCGGCCCTGGGCGGGTTTGGCAGCGGCGGGCTTTTGCCCCTGCGGGCGGCCCGCGCCGGGGCGCGACGGCTTGCCAGCCGATTTGCCCATGATTTTCACAGGTTTGGGGGCCGCCATGCCTTCGGCCCAGGCGGCACCGCCGATCACCGGGATGACCGCTTTCATCTGCTTTTCGATCGCGCGCAGTTCATCCATCTCGGCCGGGGCGCAGAAGGATACGGCAGTGCCTTCGGCCCCCGCGCGGGCGGTGCGGCCGATGCGGTGTACGTAGTTTTCCGGCACATTGGGCATGTCATGATTGTAGACGTGGCGCACGCCCGCAATATCGATGCCGCGCGCCGCCACATCGGTGGCCACCAGCACATCCAGCGTGCCGTCGCGGAAGTCTTTCAGCGTGCGTTCGCGCTGACCCTGGCTTTTGTTGCCGTGGATCGACCCGGCCCTGAAACCCCAGCTGCACAAAAGCTTCATCAGCTTTTCCGAACCATGCTTGGTGCGCCCGAAGACCAGCGCCATTTCGCCGGGGTGCTTCTTGAGGTATTCCGCCAGCAGCCGCGCCTTGTCACCCTGCGGCGTGAAGTGAACGCCTTGCACGATTTTTTCCACCGGCTTGCCCGGCGGGGCGACCTGCACCTTGACCGGATCGCGCAGGTAGGTGCCGGCAAGATCCTCGATCAGCTTCGGCATGGTGGCCGAAAACAGCAGGGTCTGACGCTTCAGCGGCAGGTGCCTGGCGATCTGGCGCAGTGAATGGATGAACCCCATGTCGAGCATGTGATCGGCCTCGTCCAGCACCAGATAGCCGGTGTGTTCCAGCGTCACGGCGCGGCGTTCCAGCAGATCGATCAGGCGGCCCGGCGTGGCCACCAGAATATCGGCACCGCGCGCCAGGCGTTCGGTTTGTTTGTTGATCGACGCACCGCCCACGACCGTGGCGACCTTCACGCTCGTGCCCTTGGTGAAAATCTCAAGGTTTTCAGCAATCTGGCTGACCAGTTCCCGCGTGGGGCCCAGGATCAGCGCGCGGACGCTGCGCGGCGCGGGCGGATGGCCGATGTCCAGCAGGCGGTGCAGCAGCGGCAGGCCGAAGGCCGCCGTCTTGCCGGTGCCGGTCTGGGCCAGCCCCATCAGGTCGCGCCCCGCCATGATCTGCGGAATCGCCTGCACCTGAATGGGTGTCGGCGTGGTGATGGTGGTCTTCTCAAGCGCTTTCAGGATTTTCGGCGAAAGCCCGAGGTCTGCGAATTGGGTCATGATATCTTTCTGGCGGGCGGCACCAGGCCGCCGCAATGGGGTTCGGGCCGCAGGATGCGGCGGCAGAAGGGCCGGCCGGAAGCTTTGGCCGTGGCACCCCTGCGTGAAGGTGGGAACCTTGCGAAGTCGTCCTGTCCTGGCCCCCGCATGGGGCGGCTACTCACGCGGCAGCGGACCTTGGATAGGGGGGACATGGGGGAAGGGGGGGCGGAAGTCAAGGAAAAGGATGTGGGCAGGATTGCAGGCCAAAGGCCTGCGCCCCGAGACTTGCGTCATATGTGCCGTTACGCTATATGTGATGTATGCGGCTGGTCCTTGATACGGATGTGCTTGTTGCAGGCGTGCGCAGCAGAACCGGGGCCAGCAACCCGCTGGTGATCGCCGGGTTTCAGGGGCGCTTCCGGTGGTGCTGTTCGGTGCCGCTGTTCTATGAGTATGAGGATGTGCTGAACCGTGCAGAATTCTTGCTGGATGCCGGCATAACGCGGAAGGACATCGGGCGACTGCTGGATGCGATCGCGCGGATCGTGGAACCGGCAGAGGTTCATTTCCGCTGGCGGCCGCAACTTGCTGACCCTGCGGATGACATGGTCCTGGAAGCGGCGATCAATGCGCAGGCGTCCGTTGTGACCCATAACCGGAAAGACTTTGCAGGGGTGCCTGCCCGGTTTGATGTAGAGGTGCTGGCCCCCGTCGATGCCCTGAGGAGGATGGAGACATGAAGGCACGTGTATCGCTGAACCTGCCGAACTCGCTGAAACGGGCGGCAGAGGATTTTGCCGTCAAGGACGGGGTGTCACTGAACCAGTACATTGCCCTCGCGCTGGCCGAGAAGGTTGGTGCGCGGGGAGCGACCGATTTCTTCGCAGAGCGCGGAAAGGCCGGGGACGCGGACTGGGCCGTGCAGTGGCTGAAGGAAAGGCCGGAGTGAGGGGGCGGGGATACCGCGCGGGTTGGGCAGATGGCCCGGCTGCGGGAAGAGATGCGGCGGCGGGAGGTGGAGGGGTGAGGGATGTTTGCCAAGTTCTTGATTGATGTCTGCGTTGTGGTCAAATCGGTCCTTGGCCAAACTGCCCCCGGCCCGATCAGCGGACCTTCCGGTGGAAGGTCCGCCGGGCCGTTGCCAGAGCGCGCAAGCGCGTTGGCAAGGGGCACTCCGCTGGCGCAGGGGTTGGGGAATCCGTCCGCGCCTGACTGGGCGGGCGCGAACGCGCCTGCCACGGGGTGAGGGCCGCCCGGACGACCTGCCAGTGGCAGATCGTCAGGCCCGAACGCACCGCGCGCAAGCGCGGGGCCGGGTGGCAGGCGCGGGCGGATTTGACGTGGGTCAAATCCGCCAGGAAGAGGTTGGGCAGGTGCTGTTCCTGTTGGGAGGAACTCGCGGCATTGGATTCTGCCGTGGCGGTGCGGGTTGGGCTTCCCCGGCCCGATCAGCGGACCTTCCGGTGGAAGGTCCGCCGGGCCGTTGCCAGAGCGCGCAAGCGCGTTGGCAAGGGGCTATCCGTTAGCGCAGGGGTTGTGGGGAATCCGTCCGCGCCTGACTGGGCGGGCGCGCCCGCGCCTGCCACGGGCAGGCAGGCGCGGGCGGATTTGACGCGGGTCAAATCCGCCAGGAAAGGAGGGGTGGGTGCGGTTTCTGTCAGGAGGGACCCTCTGGTACCGGATTTTTCTGATTTGGCGGGGGTCGGACTGCCCGATCAGCGGACCTTCCGGTGGAAGGTCCGCCGGGCCGTTGCCAGAGTGTGCCAGGCGCGTTGGCAAGGGGCACTCCGCTGGCGCAGGGGCTGGGAAATCCGGCCGCGCCTGACTGGGCGGGCGCGAACGCGCCTGCCGGGGGGTGAGGGCCGCCCGGACGATCTGCCAGTGGCAGATCGTCAGGCCCGAACGCACCGCGCGCAAGCGCGGGGCCGGGTGGCAGGCGCGGATGGATTTGACGCGGGTCAAATCCATCAAGAAAGGAGAGGCGGGTGCAGTTTCTGTCATGACAGCCCCCTGATTCTGGATTTTGCCGAGATAGCGCGGGGCGGACTGCCCGGCCCGGTTCGCAGACCTTCCGGCGGAAGCACCGCCGCGTCTTTGCCCGAATCTGCCAGGCGCGCTGGCAAGGGGCACGCCGCTGGCGCGGGGGCCGGGAAACCGGGGCGCGCCTGCCACGGGGGGAAGGCCCCCCGGACGCACCGCGCGCGGATGCCCGGCAAAAGCGGTTCGCTCATGGCGGCTGGCCTGCAGATCCGCGCCGTCAACGAACATCGCACACCGAACCGGCAGGGACTCCCCCGGCGGTTCACCCCGCCGTCACCCGCCCTGGCGCATCCGCAGCCCGCCGGCATCGAAATGAAAGGCCCGCGCCGGATCGGGGGTCAGGTAGGCGGTTTCGTCCACGGCATAGTCATGCTCGCCAAACAGACGGACGGTCAGCAGGCCCTGGGCGGGCGTGTTGACATAAACCAGTGTCTCGCCGCCCAGCTTTTCCACATGCGATACGGTGCCGGCGATCTGGCCCGAATCGCGGGACAGGGCGATGTGTTCGGGGCGCACACCCATGGTGTCAGACCGCATGCCCAGCGCACCGGCTTTCAGAAAGTTCATCTGCGGGCTGCCGATGAAGCCCGCAACGAAGGTATTGGCGGGATCGTTGTACAGTTCCATCGGCGCGCCGACCTGTTCCACCTTGCCGGCGCGCAACACCACGATGCGGTCGGCCAGCGTCATCGCCTCGACCTGGTCATGGGTCACATAGATCATCGTCGCGCCAAGCTGCCGGTGCAGGCGCGCAATCTCGATCCGGGTCGCCACCCGCAGGGCCGCATCGAGGTTCGACAGGGGTTCGTCGAACAAAAACAGCCTGGGCGTGCGCACGATGGCCCGGCCGATGGCGACGCGCTGCCTTTGGCCGCCCGAAAGCTCTGCCGGACGGCGGTCCAGCAGCGGGCCAAGCGCCAGCATATCCGCCGCCCGGTCCACCGAGGCGGTGATGTCGGCCCGCGCAACCCCCGCCTGCTTCAGCGCCAGCCCCATGTTGTCGCGCACGGTCAGGTGCGGGTAAAGCGCATAGCTTTGAAAGACCATGGCGATTTCCCGCTTCGCCGGGGCAACCTCGTTCACGCGCCGCCCGCTGATGGCCACCTCGCCCGCCGTGGCATCTTCCAGCCCGGCAATGATCCGCAGCAGGGTGGATTTGCCGCAGCCCGACGGGCCGACGAAGACGCAGAATTCGCCTTCCTGCACCGTCAGGTCGACCCCCTTGATGACGTCGACAGTCCCGAAGGATTTGGTCACACCTTTAAGTGTCAGCGCGCCCATGGCGACTCCTGCAGTTTCACGGGGTGGCCGGAGCGCACGCTTTCATCCGCCGCAAGACAGATCGCCAGAGACTGGACGGCGTCCGACATGTGGCGCGTCAGGTCCAGATTTCCGGTGATTGCGCGGGCGACATAGGCCGCCTCACGGTCGCACAGCGCCTGGTGGCCGGGCTCGTCGGCCATGCTGATGTCGGTATCGCCGCTGGCCACCTTGTGGACGCGCAGCAGCGAGGTTCTGGTATGCGTGTCCATATCATCCGACCGCGCCGAATCGGGCATCCGGATGGACACGGCCCCATTCGGGCTGACCACATCCTTCACGAAAAAGGCCGTATCGCTCATCATCGGGCCCCAGCCGGCCTCGTACCAGCCCAGGCTGCCGTCGGCGAAGAGCACCTGGAAATGGCCGTAATTGTACATGTCGGGGGCAATCTCGGTGGACAGGCGCAGGCCCATGCCGCGCACCTCGACCGGCGGGGCATCGGTGATCTGGCACATCACATCGACATAATGCACCCCGCAATCGACGATGGGCGGCGTGGTCTGCATCAGGGCCTTGTGAACCTCCCAAGTCGGGCCGCTGCTTTGCTGGTTCAGGTTCAGCCGGAACACATAAGGCCCGCCCAGCGCGCGCGCCTCTTCGATCAGGCGCTGCCATGAGGGATGGTGGCGCAGGATGTATCCCACCACCACCTTGCGCCCCAGCCGTGTCGCCACATCCACCACCCGGCGCGCATCGGCCACCGTGGTTGCCAGCGGCTTTTCCACGAACACATCCGCCCCCGCCTGCATCGCCGCCACGGCATAGTCGGCATGACTGTCGGAATAGGTGGCGATGCAGACCAGATCGGGCTTCAGCCTGTGCAGCGCCTCATGGAAATCCGCTGTCACCGGATAGCCCTGCAAGGCTGGCGGCAGGTCCACGGCAGACCGGTTCACCAGCCCCACGATCTGGAACGCCGGGTCGTGATGATAGGCCAGCGCATGGCTGCGCCCCATGTTGCCAAAGCCTGCAACCAGAACACGGATCATTTGACAGCTCCTGCGGTGATGCCCCGGATCAGCTGGCGCGAAAAGATCAGGTACAGCACCAGCACCGGCAGAATCGCCAGCGACAGTGCGGCAAGGACCGCGTTCCAGTTGGTCACGAACTGCCCGATAAAAACCTGGCTGCCCAGCGTGATGGTCTTCACGGATTCCGCCGGGGCCAGGATCAGCGGGAACCACAGATCGTTCCAGATCGGGATCATGGTGAACACCGCCACCGTCGCCATGGCGGGGCGCACCAGCGGCAGCACCAGGCGGAAGAAGATGGTGTATTCGCTCAACCCGTCGACGCGGCCCGCGTTCTTCAGATCATCCGACACCTGTTTCATGAATTCCGACAGGATGAACACCGCCAGCGGCAGCCCCTGCGCGGTATAGACCAGGATCAGCGCCATCAGCGTGTTGACCAGACCGCTGGCCACCATCAGTTCCAGAGTCGCCACCGTGCCCAGCCGGATCGGAATCATGATGCCCAGCGCCAGATAAAGCCCGGTCAAAAGGTTGCCCCTGAACCGGTATTCCGACAGCGCAAAGGCCGCCATCGCCCCGAACAGCAGCACGAAAAACAGCGAGGCGACGGTGACGATCATCGAATTCTGGAAATAGCCAAAGAAATCGCCCTGCTTCAGCACGGTCGTATAGCCGATCAGATCGAAGGTTTCCCGCGTGGGCAGGGCCAGGGGTTCGGCAAAGATCGCCTTGCGCGACTTGAAGCTGTTGATCAGGATCACAAACACCGGGAACAGCGCGATCAGCGTATAGGTGATCAGCACCGCATGGGCGGCGATCGATCGACCGGCAGAGATGCGGGCCTGTGCCATGATCCCCTCAGAACTGATAGCGGCGCAGCCGCGTCTGGATGCCGAACAGATAGATGCACACCCCGATCAGGATGATGCCGAACATCGCGGTGGCAATCGTCGCCCCCATATGCGGGTCGCCCAGTTGCAGCTGAAAGCCAAAGAAGGTGCGGTACAGAAAGGTGCCCAGGATATCGGTGGAAAAATCCGGCCCCGCCAGCGCGCCCTGGGCCACGTAGATCAGATCGAACGCGTTGAAATTGCCGACAAAGGTCAGGATCGAGATGATGCCGACCGACGGCAGGATCAGCGGCAGCTTGATCTTCCAGAACTGGCTCATGCCGGTGATCCCGTCCATCTCGGCGGCTTCCAGCACCTCGTCGGGAATGCTCAGCAGGGCGGCATAGATCAGCATCATCGGGATGCCGACAAACTGCCAGACCGAGACCAGGGCAAGCGCGGTCAGCGCATAGTCTTCTTTGCCCAGCCAGGGCGCGAACAGCGATTTGAGGCCGACGACATCCAGCATCCCCGGTGCGATGCCCCAGATCGGCGACAGGATCAGCTTCCAGACAAAGCCGACGATCACGAAAGACAGGATCGTGGGAATGAAAATCGCCGTGCGGTAGAAGGCGGCCATGCGCAGCCGCGGCGAAGACAGCAGCGCGGCCAGAAGGATGCCGATCGGGTTCTGCACCAGCATATGCACGACGAAAAACCAGGCATTATTGCCCAGCGCGTTCCAGAAGGCACCGGACCAGCGCGGATCACCAAAAAGCGTGCGAAAATTGGCCAGCCCGACGAACTCGCTCGTCCGCTCGGGCGTCTGGTTGAACAAAGACAGGTTCAGCGTGCCAAACAACGGCACGATCATGATGGCGGTATAGACCAGCACCGCCGGGGCCAGGAACACGGCGATGTGCCAGCGGATCGGCTTTCTGCCAGACACTGAACCTGCTCCTTGCCCTGACCTTCGGGACTTGTCTTCTTTTCGGGGAAAATACCCTCGGGGGGTGCGGGGGGCGGAAAGCCCCCCGCTTTCCGGGCGGACCGCTTATTGCTGCGGCGCGAACCAGCTTGCCAGACCGGCCTGCAACCGTTCTGCCGCCGCTTCCGGGGTTTCGGTGCCCTTGATCACATTGGCGCTGGCGTTCCAGGTTTCGTTTTCAAGGTTCGGGGTGCCGCGCGACAGGATCTGATAGGTGGACCGGATGGTGGACTGGCACGTGTCGCGCCAGCTGACGAATTCCTTCGCCAGCGGATCGGCCATTTCGACCGGGGTCGAATTGAGCGAGAAGAAGCCCGGCAGGGCGTTTGCATAGAGTGTTGCGAATTCCGGCGAGCCGACCCATTCGAGGAACACCTTGGCCTGATCGGCATTCGGGCTGGCCGCGTTCAGGCCCAGCGCGATGTCGGTATGGTCCGAGATATAGCAGGTGTCGCCAGCGGCGGCGACCGGCGGCGGGAAGGCCCCCATCTTGAACCCCGCCTGGGTGTTGAAGCCCGAGATTTCCCACGATCCGGCCGGATAGATTGCGGCGCGGCCCAGGGTGAACAGGTTCTGGCTGTCGGGATAGGTCTGCGCCTCGAACCCGTCGCCAAGATAGTCCTTCCAGCGGGCAAGCTGGGTAAAGGGGGCAACCCATTGCGGATCGGTCAGCGTCTGTTCGCCCTTGATCAGCGCCAGACGCCCCTCTTCGCCCTTCCAGTAGTTCGGCCCGATGTTGTTGTAGCCCATCGTGGCCGCTTCCCACTGGTCATTGGTGCCCATCGCCATCGGGATATAGGTGCCGTCAGCCTTGATCTTGTCGAGTGCTGCAAAGAACTCTGCCTCGGTCTGGGGCACCTCGATGCCAAGCTGGGCAAAGGCATCGGCATTGTAGATGAAGCCGTGGATCACCGATGCCATCGGCACGCAGAAGGTGGCGGTGCCGTCATCGGTCTGCCAGGCAGATTTCGCAACCGGCGAGAAGTTGGCCATCGCGGCCAGCGCGGTCAGGTCGGCCAGCTTGCCCTTGTTGTAAAGCTCCAGCGAGGCGTCGAAAGGCCGGCAGGTGATAAGATCACCGGCCGAGCCGGCATCAAGCTTGGAGTTCAGCACAGCATTGTATTCCGCCGGCGCCGAAGGGGCGAAGACCACCTTGATGCCGGGATTCTGCGCCTCGAAAGCCGGAATGATGGTGTCCTGCCAGATGGTCAGGTCATCGTTGCGCCAGCTTTCGATGGTCAGCGTCACATCCTGGGCCTGGGCGGCCCCGGCAAGCAGCGTGCTGGTCAGAAGGGCGATGCGAAGCGTTCTGGTGGTCATGGTCGTCTCCCTGTTGGCGGGCTTTGCCCGGTGGCTTGATCATTTGGTCTTAAGTGCAGCCAGGGCGGGGCCCAGATGGCCGTGGTGGGTTTCAAGGGCGGTTCGCGCCGCATCGGGCCTGGCCCCGGCGGCGATCAGCGTGGCGGGCTTTACCGCGCCCCCGGCAAGGGTCAGGGCCGCAGCGGCCCGGGCCGGGGTGGCCCCCGACAGCGCCGCCACGATCCGGGCGGCGCGGTCAACCAGTTTGGCGTTGTCGGCGATCACGTTGACCATGTAACCCTCATGCACATGGCCAAGTTGCAGCCCGACCAGCACTGACAGCATATTGAGCGCAATCTTCTGCGCGGTGCCAGCCCCCATGCGCGTTGACCCGGCGACAACTTCGGGTCCGGTGTCAAGCAGGACGGGAATATCCGCCAGTGACAGCAGCGCCGATCCTTCGGCATTCGCCAGCCCGACGATGACAGCCCCGCCGGCCTTTGCGCCTGCCGCAATGGCCAGCGTGTACGGGGTGGAACCGGACGCCGACAGACACAGCAGCACGTCACCCGGCTGCGGGTCCAGGCCCGCCAGATCGGCAGCGGCCAGGGCAGGATCATCTTCGACGGCCCCGGTCATGGTCAGAAGGGCACCGGCCCCGCCTGCAAACAGCATCGGGGTGCGCTGCGGTGGAATGCCGAAGGTGCCGGACAGTTCCAGACAATCGGCCAGCGCCATCAGGCCGGAACTGCCCGCACCGACATAGACCAGCCGGTGCCCGTCGCGCAGGGCACAGGCTGCGGCGCGGGCGGCCAGTTCAAGGGCGGGAAATGCCGGAACGACAGCGGCGGCAGCCAACATCTGGGCCGTATGAAGCCGCCCCAGCACATCGTGCGGCGGCACGTCCTGCAGACCTGTGGCAGATGGATGGCGGTCTTCGGTACGACGGCGTGCCATGCGATTCCCTGTGCTTGTGAAACAAAGCCAAAGTAATACCAATTGTAAAGAGGTTTGTGAATTCCTCATGAAACCGCGCTGAAGATCGGTGATGCGAGAATCCTCTTTCCACCTGGTATTGTTTTGGTATCTTCAGCGCAGCGAGGGGCCATGGCGTTGTTTCTTGGGATCGATGGGGGGGGAACGGGCTGCCGTGCGGCGGTCTGCGATGGCGCTGGCCAGATCCTTGGCGAAGGCCGGGCCGGGCCATCGAACATCGCCTCGGACCCGGACGGGGCGCGGGCCAATGTTCTGGCCGCAGCGACACGGGCGTTGCCGGCCGGTGCCACGCTGGGCCAGCTTTCCACTGTCATGGGGCTGGCGGGGGCGAACGTGGCGCAAAGTGTGGCACGGTTTTCGGCGGGCCTGCCCTTTGCCCGGCTGCGGGTGGAAAGCGATGCGCTGATCGCGGTGAAGGGGGCGCTGCACGACAGCGATGGCGTGGTCGCAGCACTTGGCACCGGGTCTGTCTTTGCATCGCAGCGCGCGGGCGCTGTGGTGCAGATCGGGGGTTGGGGCCTGGTGCTGGGGGACGAGGCATCGGGTGCCTGGATCGGGCGCAGCATCCTGTCACGCAGCCTGCGGGCAGCCGACGGGATGGGGGCGATGACACCCCTTCTGTCCGGTCTGCTGGCCGATTACGGCGGGGCAGGTGGCATCATCGCCTTTGCGCAATCCGCGCGCCCCGGCGACCTGGCAACGCTGGCCCCAAGGGTCGTGGACGCAGACGATCCGGCGGCGCGGGCTGTGATGGCCGCTGCGGATGCGCATGTGATGGCCTGTGTGACCCGGCTGCGGGGCGATTCGGACCTGCCCGTGGTGTTTCTGGGCGGGCTTGGGCCGGTGTTTGCCGCACGTCTGCAGGGTCTCTGGACGATCCGTCAGGCATCGGGCACGGCGCTGGACGGGGCCCTGTGGCTGGCACGGCAGACCGGATGATGGACCGGATTTTTTCCCCCGACGGCTTTGGTGCGGCGGGTGCGGGGCCCTTGTACCTGCAACTTCAGCGCCGGATTTCCGAAGCCATCGGTGCCGGACGGCTTGCACCGGGCGACAGCCTGCCGCCGGAACGCGATATGGCGGTGATGACGGGCCTGTCACGCGTGACGGTGCGCAAGGCCGTTCGGGCGCTGGTCGGTTCGGGGCAGTTGCTGCAACGGCGCGGATCGGGCACCTATGTGGCCCCGAAGACCGAGAAGGTCGGGCGGCTGGAACAGGCACTGTCACTGCTGACGTCCTTTACCGAAGACATGCAGCGGCGCGGGCGGGCGGTCGAATCGGTCTGGCTTGGCCGGGCGCTGCATGTGCCCGCCCCGGAAGAGGTGATGGCGCTGGGGCTGGGTGCGGGGGACCGGGTGGCGCGCCTGGACCGTGTCCGGCGCAGCGATGGCGTGCCGCTGGCGATCGAACGCGCGGCCCTGTCTTCCCTGATTTTGCCGGACCCTGAAACGGTGGACGGATCGCTTTACGCCGTGCTGGAAACGCGCGGCTTTCGCCCGACACGGGCCGTGCAGCGCATTTCGGCGGCCAATCTGGGTGCTCGCGATGCGGCCCTGCTGGGCGTGGCCGAAGGGGTTGCAGGGCTGAGGATTGAACGGGTCAGCTATCTGCCCTCGGGCAGGGTCGTGGAATTCACCCGGTCACTGTATCGCGGCGATGCCTATGACTTTGCCGTGGAACTGAAACTCTCGCCAGAAACCGAAAGGACGGCATCATGACATCCCCCAGCTTCATGGCAGAAGAGGTCGCCGAAATACCGCAGGCCGCAGCCCGCTTTCTGGATCAGGCCAACGGTTCCGTGACCCGGGCGGCAGCTGCACTGCGCGCGCTTGATCCTGCCCTGCTTGTGACCGTGGCACGCGGGTCTTCAGACCATGCGGCGACCTATCTGAAATATGCGGCAGAACTGCTGGCGGGGGTTCCGGTGGCGTCTGTCGGCCCCTCGGTCGCCTCCATCTACCGCCGCCCGCTGCGGCTGGACCGGGCGGCCTGCATCGGGATTTCGCAGTCGGGCCGCAGCCCCGACATTGTGGAAATGATGCGCGCCGCCGGGACGGGCGGGGCGCTGACCATTGCGATCACCAACTTTGCCGATGCGCCGATGGCCCAGGCATCGGCCCATTGCCTTGCCCTGCAGGCGGGCGAGGAAAAAAGCGTGGCCGCGACGAAGACCTTCGTGACCAGTGTGCTGGCCGCCCTTGCCCTGCTGGCCGAATGGCAGCAGGACGCGGCGCTGACGGCCGCCGTCGCCGGATTGCCGGAGGCTTTTGCCAGGGCGCTGACGCTGGATTGGTCACCGCTGTCGGGGCGGCTGTCGCGGGCGCAGTCGCTTTATGTGCTGGGGCGGGGGCCGGGTTTTGCCATCGCCAGCGAGGCGGCGCTGAAATTCAAGGAAACCTGCGGCCTGCACGCCGAAGCCTATTCGGCAGCCGAAGTGCTGCATGGCCCCAGTGCCATCGTGCAGGCGCGCTTTCCGGTGTTTGCGATGGGGGTGGCAGACGCCGCCCTGCCGCATGTCATCGCCACGGCGGAACGGCTGGCCGCGCAGGGGGCCGATGTCTACCTGACCGGCGGGGCGGCCAAGGGGGCGGTCACGCTGCCTTCGGTGCCCGGCCTGCATCCGCTGGTGGCACCGCTGGTGCTTGCGGTCAGCTTCTATGCCTTTATCGAAGGTCTGGCGCGCCGGCGCGGGTTCGATCCCGACACGCCGCCGCACCTGCGCAAGGTGACGGAGACGATGTGATGCGCCGGGTCTTCACCGGGGCCGCGGTCTTTGACGGAACCCGGCTGCACCACAGTGCGGCCCTTGTCGTGGAGAATGGGCAGGTGGTGGTGCCGGGTGACGCGCCCGGGGAGCCTACCGACCTGCCCGGCGGCATCATTGCGCCGGGGCTGGTTGATCTGCAGGTCAATGGCGGCGGCGGGGTGGCGGTAGACGGTACCACCGATGTGGATGCCCTTGCCCATATCTGCGCCGCCCATGCCCGGCTTGGCACGACCGGCCTGTTGCCGACGCTGATCACCGATACGCCGGAGGCGACGGAACGGGTCATCGCCGCCGGGATCGCGGCGGCGGATCAGGGCGTTCCCGGCTTTCTTGGCCTGCATCTGGAAGGCCCGCATCTGGACCCGCGCCGCAAGGGTGCCCATGACGCGGGCCTGATCCGGCCGATGACAGAGGCCGATCTGGCGCTGTTGTGCGACGCGGCGCAGACCCTGCCCGCGCTGATGGTGACAGTTGCGCCCTGCGCGGTCACGCCGGACCAGATCCGGCGGCTGTGCGCGGCGGGGATCGTCGTCAGCCTGGGCCATGCCGACTGCACCCTGCACGAGGCCAGTGCCGCGATTGCCGCAGGGGCGCGCTGCGCCACCCATCTGTTCAACGCGATGAGCCAGCTGGGCAACCGCGAACCGGGGCTGGTGGGCGCAGTCCTGAGCGGAACGATTGCCGCCGGGCTGATCGCGGACGGCATCCATGTGGCCCCCGAGGTGCTGCGCATTGCCCTGGCCGCGCGGCCCGAAGGGCTGTTCCTGGTGTCTGATGCGATGTGCGTGGCCGGAACCGGCCTGACGGAATTCCGGCTGGGGGGACGGCGCATTCTGCGCGATCAGGGTCGATTGACGCTGGAAGATGGCACCCTGGCGGGGGCTGATCTGAGCTTGCCGGACGCCTTGCGCATCATGGTGAAGACGGTGGGGCTTGGCACCGGACAGGCGCTTGCGATGGCCACGTCGGGGCCTGCGCGCCTGATCGGGGCGCAGGCAGGGCGGCTGGTACCGGGTGGGGCGGCGGATTTCATTCACCTCGATGACGACTGGCAGCTTCGCCAGGTGTGGCGGCGGGGGGTACCGCTGCTGCAGGAGGGGCGGGATGTCCCACGGTGGGCAGCAGGGTGAAGTCAGGGCAATCAGCGGGTTAAGGGGCGCTGCCAACGGGTTGGCAGGGGGTCTGCCGCCTTGTGGACCCTGTGAGATCACCTTCGAAATCCCCGCCCGGACCGATAGGGTCACGTTCCGGCAAAGCGTGGCCCGGCCCAAAGCCCAAAGGCGCAAGCCGCAGGGCAAGGCGGGATGGGCCGGGAAACCCGCCAGGAAGACCCGCTCGCCCATGCCCAAACACACTTGGCTGTCTTGCTTTGCCGGAAATCCTGAGCAGGCCTGACACGCTGCTGCAAAACCCGCACGCTGCACGCCTGACCTGGAAAATGACACCCTTTCCGGGCGGTTTGGCGGGGGAAGGCGATGGGATGATCGGGTCACTTTTCAGCCATGCCGACCCTGAGGGGCGCGTTCCGGCCCGGCACCCGCTGCGCAGGATATGGCAGGCCGTCACCGACGCGCTGGCCGGTCTTGATGCCGGGTTCGACGTGCTTTGCGCGGCTGAGGGCCGTCTTTCGATCGCGCCGGAGCGGGTGATCCGGGCCAGCCTGATCCAGATGCTGCCTTCGGTCCGCCCGGAGCGGCCGTTGATGGGGCAGATGCAGGAAAACCTCATGTTTCGCTGGTTTGTCGGTCTCGGGATCGATGACCGTGCGTGGGGTGAAGGGCGCCCGGAAATCTGTCCGGTGAACAGATTTCAGTCCTGAACGCGCAAAGCGCCGGGCCGAAGGCCGACCGTCTTCACAAAGAACCGTGACCGGCTGCTGTGGGCGGAGATGTCGCGCCAGGTGATGGCCGCGATCCCCTGCCGTCAGGCCAGTGCGATCATCAGCAGTGCTGCGGCGTTCAGGGCCAGGATGCCGATCATGATGGCCTGAACCGCAGCGGGCGGGGCGGCGGTTTCGGGGGTTCTGCCGTCTTCCCCCGCCAGAAGCAGGGCAAGGCCGGGGTCGTGGGCACAACAGAACATGGTATCCTCCGATCCGTCAGGGGGTGGGCAGGGTGGCCGGGGCCGGGGCGGACACGAAGGTGCCCTTCGGGGCAAACAGCAGGCCAAAGGCGGCGAGGTAAACCGCAAGGAACAGCAGCAAAGCCCCCGAAGGCCTGCGGTCAGAACTGCCAGATCGCATCATGCTCTCCTTTCCAGGGTGAATTCCGAAGGGGTCCGGGCGGCGATGCAAGGTGCCCGTGCCGCGCGCAGGGCATCGCGCAGGCGCAAACCGCCCGGCCAGGGGCCATAGCCGCTGGCCACGTTGACATGCCCGGCAAAGCCAAGATCAACCAGCCTTGCCTGCCAGCACCGCGCCAGGGCAGCGGCTTGGCCAAAGCTCATCCAGGGGTCGTTGCGGCTGGCCACCACGCAGGCGGGTACCCCCAGCGGCAGGGTCGGAACGGGGCTGAACGGTGCCAGCCGGTGGCTGCGGGCCGGTTCCGCCGGGGCCACCAGCAGCGCCCCCGCCACCTGCAACTGCGGCCATTTCGCCAGGAGCCGCGCAATCAGAACGGCCCCCAGGCTGTGGCCGACCAGGATTGATCCCGGGTGCAGCAGAATTGCGCCTGCCACCTCTGCCTCCCACGCCTCGGGGCGCGGCGCGGCCCAGTTCGCCTGATCCACCAGCAGGGCCGATGGGTCGGTCATCGCCCACCAGTGCTGCCAATGCGGGGCGGGCGAGCCATCAAGGCCGGGTATGATCAGCGTCTTGGTCATGCGGTGCCCTATCGGGTGGCGGCAGGGAATCAGGTCGGTCGCTTTCATTAACTCTACAAGAAAAGTCGTGATTTTTTGTTCCAAAGACCCGGCCCGGCAGAGATGGACATTCTCTGATGCTCTGTCTGGCATGGGGTGTTCTGGCTGTCCTGGCGTGGCAGGCGCTGTCTGACCGGGCTGTTCCAGCGGCGCGGAACCGTGTTTAACGTGGCCAGAGGGCCGGGTCTTGCCCTGCCCCGCCTGACCGACTGCTGGAGATACCGCGATGACCGACACCCGACATCCCGGCTGGGCCGCAACCGGCGGGCCGGATTTTCTGCGCCGCCCGGCGCACCGCCTGTGGCTGATGGATCAGGCGCGCGGGCTGTTCGACTTTTTCCAGCGGGTGGCGGTCAACCCCCGGGGCGGGTTCTTCAGCCTTGATGACCGGGGCCGGCCCTTGCCCGCCCCCGATGCCGGCGGAACGGTGCGCGGGCTGCATGACACCGCGCGGATGGTGCATTGCTTTGCGATGGCCCATCTGCTGGGCCTGCCCGGCGCTGACCGGATGATCGACCATGGCATGGCCTTCCTGCGCGGGGCGCATCACGATGCCCGGCGGGGCGGCTGGTACTGGACGGTCAATGACGCAGGCCCGGTTGATGACACAAAGCAGGCTTACGGTCATGCCTTTGTTCTGCTGGCAGCCTCTTCGGCAAAGGTGGTGGGGCACCCCGATGCCGATGCCCTGCTGGCCGATGTGACCGGCGTGCTGCTGCGCCGCTTCTGGGATGAGGCCGCCGGGGCCACGACCGAGGAATACACCGCCGACTGGCAGCCCCTGGGCAGCTATCGCGGCCAGAACAGCAACATGCACCTGACCGAGGCGCTGATGGCCGCTTTCGAGGCGACCGGGGATCGCCTGTATCTGACCATGGCCGAACGGATTGCGGCGCTGATCATCAACTGCCATGCCCGCGCCGAGGGCTGGCGCGTGGCCGAACATTTCACCGCCGACTGGTCGGTGGACCGCGCCTATGCCGGAAACCCGATGTTCCGCCCCGGCGGCACCACGCCGGGCCATGCGCTGGAATGGTCGCGCCTGCTGGTGCAGCTGTGGGAGCTGGGCGGGCGCGCCCATGCCTGGCTGCCCGAGGCGGCGCAGGCGCTGTTCCTGCAGACCTGCGACATCGGCTGGGACAGGGCGCGGGGCGGATTCTACTACACGCTGGGCTGGGATGACCGGCCCGAGCGGACCGACCGCTACTGGTGGCCGCTGGCCGAAGGCATCGCGGCGGCCGGCGTGCTGCGCCAGATCAGCGATGACCCCCGGTTTGAAGGGTGGTACCGCCGCATCTGGAGCTTTGTTGCCACCCATGTGATTGACCGCCAGGGGGGCGGCTGGTGGCCGGAACTGGATGACGACCTGCGGCCCGTCTCGCGCGTCTTCACCGGCAAGCCGGACCTCTATCATGCCGTGCAGGCCTGCCTCATTCCGCTGCTTCCGGCCACGGGCAGTGCGACCAGGGGGCTGGCGGCGGCGGGGCCGGGGATCGTTACCGGCTGAACCAACGCCGCAGAATTCATACCTTCATCTTGCAGCGATCCTTCTGTTTGCCTGATCTGACACGCGTCAAGGCGGGGCACTGCCCCGACGGCCGCGCCTGCCACCCGGCCGCGCCACGGGCGCGGCGTTCCTGGCGGAAACCGTCCACCGGACGGTTTCTGATCGCTCACCACCCCCCGGCAGGCGTGGCCTGATTTACGAACTCTGGCTCCAGCCCACCCCTCTTGCCCTGCGGCTTGCGCCTTCGGGCGTTGGGCCGGGCCACGCCCCACCGGAGCGTGACCTGATCGGTCCGGGTGCAGGTCTTGGCGGTTGCGCTTTCCGCACCCCCAAAACCCCTGGAGTCTGGTTCAGAACGATCCGAGCGTTTTCATATCCTTGCGAGGTATCGGGTGACGCGCCGGATCTGGGCAATAAGGACCCATGCCCCGGCGCTTGTGATTGATTTTTCCCGGTCCTTTGACAGGCGGCGGCACCGCCCCAGCCAGGCACGGGTACGCCCGGCGACCCAGCGGCGGGGCAGGACCTCGAAGCCATTGGCGCTGTCGGAGCGTTTGACAATCTGGACGGTCCATCGTCCGGCATCCACGCGTTCAGGCCAAAAGTCCGGGGCATGCAAATCCGTCGAGTCTACCCTTGGCCCGGAAAGACCGGACGCAGGCACCAGACAGCGCTGACTCAGAACGTTCATCGACGGCCCGGTTCATGGATTGGAGCGTTTCTTCAGAACGCATTTCATCCCTGTGGACAGTTGGCAGTCACACGCGAGACGACGTTCAGGCAGACAGGCAGTTCGATCAAAGGTTCGGTGTGCCAGCAGGCCGAACTTTGCGCGGTTCGCTTTGTGTTCGTTCTCATCAAGCGCCGCGGGCGTCGAAGCGCTTGGCCACATCTTTGGAAAAGTTGCGAAAATCCAGCAGCTTGCAGACAACTTACCAAATCAGCTCAGGCAACAGGTCGGCAGAATATCCGCCCCGAGAGACCGCTCAAGGGCCGCCCGGCTTCACTGCCAGTGCTCAACTTTCCCTGCATAACCCCCGACAACAACGGAAAAATCCGGCCGCAGCCGGATCGGGAGAACGCTTTCGGTAAGGCAAGTGGCGGAGACGAAGGGGACTGCCGTCCAACCTTCTCTGGCTTCGAAGATCGCGGCCGGAGCGTTAACAACTTCTTGACATCGACCGCGTTGAATGATGCCCAAGTTTCGGGGGCGAACGTAGAATGCGGCACGAGAGCAAGTTCTCAGCTTGGATCAGATCAGGTGGGCAAAGCACTTTCGTTTTGCGGTTGACCGGCCCTTTTGACCTGGACACGAAGTTTTCGGTGGTGCCCGACAGACTCCTCGACAGCATCATTGATGATGCGCTTGCAGCTGCCGTCGGTCGCCTGAACCAACACCTGCCAGACGGTGTCTCTATCGACATCAGTGCGATCGATCTGACCCCTGTCCGTGATCAACTTCGGAGCGAGGTTGCAGACCGGCTGACCGAAATCGGGGTGGCCGTAAACCCGAACGACCCGGTCATCACCTCGATCATTGCCCGATATGCCGAGATACTGAACGGTCTGTTCCAGACGGATGCCCTTCAAGCCGAGAGATACATCTGGCGAAGCAGCGACGATTCCCGGGTTCGCGCTGCCCATGCCGAATACGACGACCGCGTCTTCTCGTGGTCTGCCCCCCCTGAAGGCGGGCATCCGGGTCAGGGGTGGAATTGTCGATGCACTGCGGAACCGATCATTGACCCGACCAACATTCCCGAAGGCTCTGTGTGCGACATCCTGACGGGTGATCGACTGGCGTCCGTTTTCCCTGATGCTGATACGGACCGTCTGGCACAGATCGCACGAGAGATCGACCTGCAGATTGTGACCGCACGCCTGGACAGCTCGGATCGCCTTACACATTTCTTCGGTCAGGTCCTACAAGAAGTCGGGCAAGATATGCAGCTTGTGGAAATACCCGACTATCGGGCCGACAGGCTAGGTATATTTCGCTACTTCCGCCGCAATCCGGACGAAGCCCTTCGTTTTGGGAGAATTGACGGCGTCCAGCCTGCGGATCAGGAAGCGATTGCAAACCGCGCTTACGCCAATCGAATCGGAAATGGCGATGTCGAAAGTGGCGATGGGTGGAGATTCCGTGGTCGTGGGCTAAAACAGGTCACCGGCCGGGCGAACTACCGGGCCTTCACCGAAGATCATTTGGAGTTGTTTGGAGAATTGATCGACTTTGAAGCCGAGCCTGAACTGCTTGGCACGCCTCGCTATGCGGCCCGTTCGGCTCTCTGGTTCTGGCGCGCGAACGAGCTTTTCATGCTCGCAGACGCCGGTATCAACCGTGCCGCCGCCGACAGCATTACTGCAATCATCAATCCCGGAACGGACTCGAGAGATCAACGCTGGGAAAACGTCAGAGACCTGAGCGCGTCTGCGATTTTTACCAACATCTGCAGGTTCTCGGTTGCGAGGCCGCGCTTTGAGGACGCCGAATGAAACGCAGCATGTCGCACTTCGCGCTGATCATTCTGATGGGCCATGCTACCCACGCTATCGGTCAGACCACTTACGATGGTTCAACCGTGGAGACGCCTGAACTCCGAGTCGAACTCCGGCCCGTTGGCGATAACCGTTTTGCCATTGGTCTTGCCGACAAAGTTACGGGACTGCGAAAGGGCCATGAGTTTGAGGGAGAAGGGGCGAATGATCCAATCCCGTTTCAGTTGGCTTGGATGGGCTACTGCGACACCACTACGATCTTGCTGACCATTAGATTTCCCTGGCGTCATAATCTTCCGCAGTACTCTCGTATCCTCGACACATATGCTTTTCGCAGTTCCGATTTCGCGTTCATAGATGTCGCCTACGGAACGCTGACGGACATCGCGTTAGCCGAAGATACGGCCTATGATCCGGCAGATCTCGACATGCTGCCCCCGATACGGGTGCGCTGCCTCACTGGTCAGGATGAAAAGCCCTTTGAATTCTTTCGCCAAGAAACCAGGTAACGATCCATCGAGCCCAGAGAAGGTTGGATCAGGGTCGCGTTGGCGGAGACGAAGGGATTCGAACCCTCGAGACGGTTCCCCGTCTGCACCCTTAGCAGGGGTGTGCCTTCGACCACTCGGCCACGTCTCCGACTGTGGCTCTAGCAGGGATGGTGGAGGGGAAACAAGGCGAAATTCACGGCAGGGACAAGATCGCGGCACGGGGCGGCGCGGCGCAAAGCGCAAGGGGGGGCGACAGGCGTCGCCGTCGCTTCATAAGGCGGAGGCCGGTTGTCATGCCGCAAACGGGTTTCCTTGATTGTTCTGATGGTTGCGCGAGCCTGGATGCGAAGATGGATCCGTTGGCCGGGATCACCGCCGTCGTGCTGTGGAAGGCGTTCCGGCCTGTGCCGGAACGGGTGCGGCGCAAAGCGGAAGGGGGCCGGAAATCCCGCGCGGGGCGCAAGCCGATGGATGCGGTTGGGATGGTCAGACCGCCGGTCCTGAGCGTGCTCTGCAAGCTTCCGGATGACCGGACCGGGTATCAGCTGCGCGGGCGGCTGTCGTTCATGCGGGTCCCCGGCCTTCGGCCGGAGGCCCCTGTGCCCGACGCAAAGACGGTCCGGCTCTGTCGCGGGGGGCTGGCGCAGGCGGGTCTGGTGGCGGCGCTGTTCAGGCAATCGGACGGCCATCCGGCGCGGCAGGGCCGGATGGCGCGGGGCGGGCAGATCATGGATGTCGAGCGGGCATGCGCCCCTGGTTCAAGCATGCCCGCGAGGGATCGTGCCAATGCCCCGCAACCACAACAGACGCAGGCAAAACACTGCGATCAAGGCGCAAGAGACGCCGGAGGGCCGGGCCGACGAACCTGCCAAGCGATCGCAGAAGGATGGTGACGCGCGCCGGACCAAGGAAGCACGGCACGTCACAGTGCGGCTGCAAGACCCATGGGAACGTGGCGCGGGGGCACAAACCTGTGCGGCGCTGCCCTGTCACCGGTGCCGCAGGGCACGACAGCCAGGCGGTGGATCACCTGCTGATGCAGGGCAATGCCGGCCTTGGCGCGTGGGCGGATGCTCCCTGCCGCTGTGAGAAGACGCAGGCGAAGCTGCACGCGCAAAAGCTCCGGAGCCGGATTCACCGCACAGGCAAGCGCAGCAAGCTGCTGACCGAACAGGCCAAGGGCAGCAACCGGGCCGGTTCCCCGGTGCGCGCAGGTGTCGGGCAGGTCTTTGGCGCGCAGACCAATGACATGGGCGGCACCTTGGCGCGCATGATCGGCATGATGCGGGCCAGGGCAGAGATCGGGATGAAAACCTGGCCTGCAACATGCGCCGTCCCGCCGCCTTGCCCCCTGTCCGGCCTGACAGCCGGGCAAGGAAATCAGGCCGCCAGACCAAGAAACGCCACGCGCGACAGGCCAGGCACCGAAGGCCGCAGGGCAAACAACACCGCCCCATCGCAGCATCCGTCCCACCCTGGCATCCGGGCCGGCCCCCCCGCGAGCGGGAAAGGTGAAAATCGGGGTGCCCCTCTATAATGTCACAGCAACCAGAATTGATCCGCCGGGCTGACAGCAGCCCATGGCCACAGGCGGCCTTGCAGGCGGGCCTTTGTGCGCTGATCTGCCGGTGGCGGTCAACCGGGGGGAATTCCCGGGGTGCCGGTCATGGTTTGCCGCCCGTCACGAACAGGTCCGACACCGCAAACCGCGTCACGTCGATCAGGCCCTTGTCGGAGATGCGCAGTTCCGGGATGACCACCAGCGCCAGCAGGGAATGCTGCATGAAGGCGTTGTTCAGGGTGCAGCCGCAGTCAGCCATCGCGGCGACCAGCGCTTGTGCCTTGTCGGCCACCTCCCGCGCCGGGCGGTCAGACATCAGGCCCGCGATGGGCAACTCGACCAGCGCCAGTTCCAGCCCGTCGCGCCAAAGGGTGACGCCGCCCCCGACCGCCGCCAGCCGGTTCGCGGCCAGCGCCATCTGGGTGCGGTCGGTGCCGACGACGATCATGTGGTGGCTGTCATGCGCCACGGTCGAGGCCAGCGCCATCCGGCCCCGGTAGCCAAAGCCCGAGACAAAGGCGTTTACGGCCTGCCCCGTCGCCCGGTGCCGTTCGACAAGGGCAATCTGGGCGACGTCACCCTGCGCCCCGACCAGCCCGTCCGTTACTGCCAGGTCCATCGTAAGGGCTTTTGTCGGGGCCTGATTCCCGACCACCCCGATCACCCGCGCCGTGACAGGCTTGCCTCCGGCAGGGGCGGGAATCGCAAAATCCCCGTCCGTCTTCCCCCGGCCCATCCGCACGGTGGCACGCGTATCGGCGGGCCAGTCGTAATGCGGGCAGGCCACAGTCAGGTGCCCGGCTTCGGCCACCTTCACGCCGCGCGCATAGACCGCATCGATGGGCAGCATCCGCAGATCAGTGGTCAGAATCACATCCGCCCTCCGCCCCGGCGCGATGGAACCCAATTCGCGTTCAAGCCCGAAGTGGGTGGCGGTGTTGATCGTGGCCATCTGGATCGCGATCAGCGGATCGCAGCCGCAGGCGATGGCGTGGCGCAGCGCGCGGTTCATGTGCCCGTCATGCACCAGCGTGCCGGAATGGCAATCATCGGTGCACAGGATGAAGTTGCGCGGATCGAGGCCCTTTTCGGTGATCGCGGTGATCTGGCTTTCGATGTCATACCAGGCAGAGCCGAGCCGCAGCATCGACCGCATCCCCTGCCGGACCCGGTCAATCGCATCCTGTTCCCGCGTGCCCTCATGGTCGTCCGATGGCCCGCCCGCGACATAGGCGTGGAACGGAATGCCCCGGTCGGGGCTGGCATAATGGCCGCCCACCACCTTGCCCGCCCGCATCGTGGCCGCGATTTCCTCCAGCATCTGCTGGCTGCCATTGATGACGCCGGGATAGTTCATCATCTCGCCCAGCCCGATGATCCCCGGCCAGCGCATCGCCTCGGCCACATCATCAGGGCCGATCTCGAACCCCGTCGTCTCCAGCCCCGGGGCGGAAGGCGCGCAGGACGGCATCTGGGTGAAAATGTTGATCGGCTGCAAAAGCGCCTCGTCATGCATCATCCGCACGCCGCGCAGGCCAAGGACATTGGCAATCTCGTGCGGGTCGTGGAAGATCGTCGTCGTGCCATGCGGGATCACGGCAGCGGCGAACTCCGCCGGGGTCAGCATGCCGGATTCGATGTGCATGTGCCCGTCGCACAGTCCGGGGATCAGGAAGTGTCCCGTGGCATCGACGACCCTGGTCTGCGGCCCGATGCAATGCGCGGCATCCGGCCCGACATAGGCAAACCGTCCCTCGGCCACGGCCACCTGCCAGCCCGGCAGAACCTCGCGGCTTTGCACGTTCACCAGCGTGCCACCGGTGATGACCAGATCGGCGGCTGCACGACCGGCGGCAACGGCGACGAGGCGGGGGGCGCAATCGGCCCAGGACAGCAAGGGGGCATGTTTCATCACGGCATTTGACCCTGCCGAAGGGCCGCATTCAAGCCTTAACTGCGGTGTCGTGATCCGGGCACAGCTTCGCTGCCGCGTGACCGGTTCTTCCTGAGGACGGGCACGGATATCAGAAGGTGGCGCAGCAACCGCCCGCCTTGCCTGCGCGCAGGGATGGGCGCGATGCCGCACCTTCGGCCCTTGTGAAGGCATGGGATTGATGACGGGCGCGCAGACCGATGGGTGGCAGGCCGGGCTCAATCGGTTCGGCCCCAGCATTCAGAACGCGCCTGAGACCGGGATCATGGTTGTGCCTGCGCGATCTGATGCGCCGGAACACCAAGTTGCGGATTGACCCTCTGATCAAGGCCAGAACGATGGCCGGGGCCAGCACAAGAAAGACGCGACCGCCATCGTCACGCGCGCCGCGCCGCCGCAGGTCTTCGGGTTGATCCTGCAGGAACAGCGGGATGCCGGCCGCGATGAAGCCAAAGGCGGCGATGCTGAAACCGGCCACAACCGCCCCTTGCGGTGTCATGAAGCCCGATGCCCCGTCAATGCTGCAGAACAGCAGGGCCAGAAACGGAAAGAACCGGGGATGCGGGATCACCCTTATCCGCGGCACGGGCCGGCCGGACGGCATGATCGCCCGTCCCCTGGCATGATGATTTGCATGGCCTGTGCCCCTCGCTGTCTGGTGTCAACCATGGCGGTCCGGACGGGGTCGCGTCAGCATGGTCGCGGCCATCTGTCCTTGATCCTGTCCGCAGGGCGGCCTAATTTGATCATATCCGCAGGCAGGGCAAAGATGACCGCGCAGGACCGCAAAATACCCACACATGAGCTGACCTGTGCCCGGCTGCGGGACATGGTGCTGTTCGGGCATCTTCAGCCCGGCCAGCCGGTGACAATCCAGGGGCTGGTCAGCGATCTTGATGCGGGCATGACCCCGGTGCGCGAGGCAATCCGGCGCCTGATCGCCGAAGGGGCGCTGACGCTTCAGGGCAACCGGCGCGTTCTGGTGCCGCATCTGACCCCTGCCTTGCTGGATCAGATTGCCTTTGCGCGACTGACCATCGAGCCGCGCCTGGCGGAACTTGCGGCCCCCCGGCTGAACCCCGCGATCATCGACCGGCTGGAGGCGCTGGACAAGGGCGTGGACCGGGCGATCCGCGACGGGGACGTGCCGGGGTATCTTGCCGGCAATCACCGGTTCCACTTCACCCTGTACGATTGCGCTGATGCCGGGGTGCTGCTGGACATCGCACAGTCGCTGTGGCTGCGGTTCGGTCCTTCGCTGCGGGTCGTCTGCGCCCGCTTCGGCACGGAAAGCCTGCCCGACCGCCACGGCGAGGCGCTGGCAGCGATGAGGGCCGGCGATGCCATGGCGCTGGGCCAGGCCATCCGCAATGACATTGCCCAGGGTGTGGATCAGGTGCGGGCGGCGCTCGCCTCGGGAAAAATTTGATCAAATTCTTGCATCGCGGATAATTTGATCATATTATCCGGACATCCCGGTTGCCGGGGCCTGCGTGCATGCAGTGTCCCGGGCACCGGCCAGACATTCCGGGGATGCCATGAACAAGATCACCAACCATATGCCGACGGCCGAATTGCAGGCGCTGGATGCGGCGCATCACATGCACCCCTTCACTGCCGGGGCCGAACTGGCTGCCAAGGGCGTGCGGGTGATGACGCAGGGCAAGGGCGTGTGGCTGACCGACAGCGAAGGCCACCGGATCATCGACGGCATGGCGGGGCTGTGGTGCGTCAACATCGGTTACGGTCGCAGGGAACTTGCGCAGGCGGCCGCGCGCCAGATGGAAGAGCTCAGCTATTACAACACCTTCTTCCAGACATCCCATGTACCTGCCATCGCCCTTGCCGCGAAACTTGCCGAACTGGCACCCGGCGATCTGAACCATGTGTTCTTTGCCGGATCGGGGTCGGAGGCCAATGACACCAACATCCGCCTGGTGCGCCGCTACTGGGCGATCAAGGGTCAGCCGGACAAGACGGTGATCATTGCCCGCAAGAACGGCTACCACGGCTCTACCATGGGGGGCGGCAGTCTGGGCGGCATGGCCCCGATCCACGCGCATGGCGGCATGATCGGCGGGATCGTTCATATCGGCCAGCCGCACTGGTATGCCGAAGGCGGCGACATGACCCCGGAAGACTTCGGCCTGCTGCGGGCGCGCGAGCTGGAAGAGATGATTCTGGAACTGGGCGTTGACAAGGTTGCGGCCTTTATCGGCGAGCCGGTGCAGGGCGCGGGCGGCGTGATCATTCCGCCCGGCACCTACTGGCCCGAGATTCAGCGCATCTGCGACAAATACGGCATCCTGCTGATCGCGGATGAGGTGATTACCGGCTTCGGGCGCACCGGCAACTGGTTTGGCAGCCAGACCTTTGGCATCCGCCCGCATATCATGACCATCGCCAAGGGCCTGTCATCTGGCTACTTGCCGATCGGCGGGTCGATTGTCTGTGACGAGGTGGCCAATACCGTGGGCGGGGCCGGGGATTTCAACCACGGCTATACCTATTCCGGGCATCCGGTGGCCGCTGCGGTGGCGCTGGAAAACCTGCGGATCATCGAAGAAGAAAAGATCATCGACCATGTGCGCGACGTGGCGCACCCCTATCTGGCGGCCAAATGGCAGGCGCTGACCGATCATCCGCTGGTGGGAGAGGCCAGGCTGGTGGGGCTGATGGGTTCCATCGCGCTGACGCCGGACAAGGCCAGCCGGGCAAAGTTCGCCTCGGAAGCGGGTGCCGTGGGCTATCGCTGCCGCGAACGCTGCTTTGCCAATGACCTGATCATGCGCCATGTCGGCGACCGGATGATCATCTCTCCGCCGCTGATCATCACGCCCGCCGAAATCGACATCCTGATCGCGCGCGCGTGGAAATCGCTGGATGAATGCCTGGCGATCCTGAAACTGGAAGGCATGATGAAGGCCGCCGCCTGATCCCCTGGGTCAGGACTGGCCAGGTGGCCCGGCGGTGGCGGGGCCACCTGGCCTGACGGGCTATATAAGCCGAACCCGGAAAGGCAGACATGAAAGCGCCCTGTTTGATGATCTGGAATGGGGGCTTTTCAGTGTTGCACGACGCGCTGTCCGAGCCATGGATGATGACCAGGTCGGCGATACAGACCTTCCGCAACGCAGTTTGCTATGATGCTGCGGGGGCCACCTGCACCATCATTGACGTGCACCCGATCTGCGACGTGACGCTGCCGGATCGCTTGCTGCCCTGGCACCCGAGTCCGGTTCGATTGGAACTGCAGCCCGGTCCCGATCTGTCGCCCGGCGATGTGCGCGCGCGTATCGTCCAGATCCTTCAGAAAGATAGCGAGATCGCCGACTTTCTGAAGATGCCCGTCGATGAAGCCATCGCATCGGTCCGCGAAGCCGAAACGCCCGTGGCGCTGATCGAAGCCGCAAAGGCTGTCCTGCAGCACGAGGGCGCTTCGTCGATCCGTTGGTGAACCAACAGCCGGTTTCTTTCCTGCCGGATTTGACCCGCGTCAAATCCGGCCGCGCCTGCCTGCCCCCGGCAGGCGCGTTCCGCGCCAGCCCAGGCAGGCGCGGCCGGATTACAGCCGCAAGGCTTGCGGGGGGCATGTTGCCTGCGGGCTCGCGCCCTCCGGCAATCGGACCGCAGAAACGCCCCACCGGGGCGTTTCCGGTCGGTCCTCTGGGTGCACTATCCAGGGGAATCGCGTTTGAAACTGTCAGGCCGTGTTCATGAAGAAATCTGGTGAAATTCGCCGTAGAACTCGACCAGAAGCGCCCTTTTGTTCCATGTATGTTCACGTTTAGAAGCACCGAGATCTCAAACGCGATGGCCC